>NZ_JBSHBP010000005.1:0-214649 GCF_053612065.1 Streptomyces sp. NPDC054765
AGCGAGTATTTCCTGGGGGCAGCCATGGTCGATGTTCCTCTCATGAGAACCATCTGACCCTCTGTCAACATCCTCCGCATCCCGGGGGAACCTCAAAGATCGGTGTGAAGGTGGAGATGTCGAAACCCATGAGGTGGTAGGCGAGCCCGGCCGGGTAGTCCAGGTTGGGGTGAATGCCCTTACGGTGACGCATGGCGTGCCGCAGGGCGGCATGCAAAGTGGCCAGTCGTGTGACGTCAGGATCGGCTGCGTGGGCGACGAGCCGGTCGGTGAACGTCGAGGCGTTGAAGCTGTGTTCGGCGTACAGGATGAGCGAGATCTCGAAGCAGCGGACCACTTCGGGCTCGGGGATCCGGCCGAAGCACATGTGGAAGAAGTTCTCGGCGTAGCCGAGGGACGGGTCGGGCTGGATCGGGGCGAGGCCGCGGCGCCTGCGGTGGTCGGCGGCGACCACGGTCGGCAGTTTCGCCAGGAGGGCGAGGGACTTGGTCCGGTTGGCAGCCGGGCTGTCGTCGTCCTCGCTGGGGTCCTCGGCGCCGAAGAAGCTGACGGCCGTACGCAGGACGTCCATGGGATGGCAGGTCTCCGGCAACCGGGCCAGCAGGTCCCCGGTGGTGCGGCCCAAGGGCCTCAACACGCGTTCACGGGCCCGGAATTCGCTGAGCTGCGCGGCGTCGGGGAGCTCTCCGTGCCAGAGCAGGTAGGCGACTTCCTCGAAGGAGCAGCGGGCGGCGAGGTCCTGGACCGGGTAGCCGCGGTAGGTCAGGGAGTTGGTCTCCTGGATGACGGTCGAGATCTCCGTGGTGTCGACGACGACACCGGCGAGACCGCGGTGGATGTCCGGTGTGACGGGCGGGGCGGTGGTCATGGGGTCCTCCAGCAACGAGGGCGGGCTCCCTCGCGGGGCGCGCCGGGCGAATGGGCGGGGGTCAGGTGCCGGGCGGGAGGGTGAAGTCGAAGACGGCCGAGTCGAAGGCGCTGTAGTCCTCATAGCCCAGGACCTCGTAGAGCCGGGAGCGGGTCTGCATGCGGGGTAGCAGGGACTCCTGGGTGCCCTCGGCGGCCAGCGCCCGCAGCCCGTCCTCGATGGCACCGTTGGCGAGGCGGAACAGGGTGACCGGGTAGAGGGCGATGTTGTACCCGAGGTTCTCCAGGGCGGTGGTGGTCAGCAGCGGGCCCTTGCCGAACTCGGTCATATTGGCGAGGAGTGGCACGTCGAGGGCCTTGCGGAAGGCCGCGAACTCGCCTTCGTCGGCCAGTGCCTCGGGGAAGATTGCGTCGGCTCCGGCGTCGACGTACGCCTTTGCTCTGTTGATCGCCGCATCCAGGCCCTCGACGGCGCGGGCATCGGTGCGGGCCATCAGGAGGAAGCCGTCGTCGCGCCGGGCGTCGGCCGCGGCGCGGACCCGCTGTACCATCTCGTCGCGCGTCACGAGTGTCTTGCCGTCCAGGTGCCCGCAGCGCTTGACGCTGATCTGGTCTTCCAAGTGCAGCCCGGCGAGCCCCGCGTCCTCGAAGAGCTGGACGGTGCGGGCGGCGTTGACGGGCGCGCCGAAGCCGGTGTCGGCGTCGATGAGGACCGGCAGATCGGTGACACGGGTGACCTGCTGGGCCCGCGCGGCGATCTCCGTGGAAGTGGTGAGACCGATGTCGGGCAGACACAGCTCGGCGGCGAGGACGGCGCCGGAGAGGTAGACGGCCTCGAACCCATGCCTCTCGATCAGTTTCGCCGAGTACGGGTTGATCGCCCCCGGCATCCGCAACAGCCGCCCCGAAGCGAGTTGTTCGCGCAGTGTCCGGCGGCGTGCGGCGGGTGTGGTGTGGGTGTGCAGCATCAGAACAGTCCCTTCGGGAGCTGCGTGTCGTACGCGGCGACGGCCGCGGTGTCGGCTGCCGGGAACAGGTCCGCGAGCTCTGGCGTGTCCAGCTCGGCCAGCCGGCCCGCCGCGTCCAGGAACGCGTCCTGCGCGGTCGGCGCGACGATGTCCTCGGTGAGAGTGCGGAACTTGGCTGTGTAGCCGTCGCGGCCGAAGGGCCGGGCGCCGGCTGGATGGGCGTCAGCGACGGCCAGTTCGTCCTCGATGACGGTGCCGTCGTCGAGGGTGATGACGGCCCGGCCGCCGAAGGCGCGTCGCTGTGGGTCGGGGTCGTGGTAGCGGCGGGTCCACTCCGGGGCCTCGACCGTGGAGATCTTCTTCCACAGCTCCACGGTTCTCGGGCGCCGGGCGCGGTCGGGCGCGTAGGAGCGTTCGTGGTGCCAGGTGCCGTCCTCCAGGGCGACGGCGAAGATGTACGGCACGGAGTGGTCGAGGGTTTCGCGGCTGGCGGTGGGGTCGTACTTCTGGGGGTCGTTCGCGCCGGAGCCGATGACGTGGTGGGTGTGGTGGCTGGTGTGCAGCACGATGGATGCCACCCGGTCGAGCGGGCCGGTCTTCTCGCGCAGTCGCCGCGCCAGGTCGATGATCGCCTGTGCCTGGTACTCGGCCGAGTGTTCCTTGGTGTAGGTGTCGAGGATCGCCCGGCGCGCTTCGCCCGGTTCCGGCAGGGAGACGGTGTACGACGCCTGAGGGCCGTCGAGCATCCAGGCGAGGAAGCCGTCCTCCCCTTCGTAGATCGGCGACGGTGCGCCTTCTCCGCGCATCGCCCGGTCGACGGCCTCGGTCGCCGCCTTGCCGGCGAAGGCCGGGGCGAACGCCTTCCAGCTGGAGATCTCGCCCTTGCGGGACTGCCGGGTCGCGGTCGTGGTGTGCACCGCCTGCCCGACGGCCTGGTACACGGTCTCCGTCGGCAGTCGCAGCATCGCCCCGAGGCCGCAGGCGGTGGCGGCGCTCAGGTGTGCCACATGGTCGATGCGGTGGGCGTGCAGGCAGATGCCTTTCACGAGCGCGACGTGGATTTCGTAGGCGGCGATGATGCCGCGCAGCAGATCGGCACCGGAGCGGCCGGTGTGCTGGGCGACGGCGAGCAGCGGCGGGATGTTGTCGCCGGGGTGGGAGTAGTCGGCGGCGAGGTAGGTGTCGTGGAAGTCCAGCTCACGCACCGCCGTGCCGTTGGCCCAGGCGGCCCACTCGGGCGACACGCGCTGCCCCTGATCCGCGCCGAACACCGAGGCGCCCGACGTGGCCGTGTGCGTCATGGCCTGGGCGCGGGCCACGGCGACCGGACGGCGGCGCAGGGAGGCGAGTGCGACCGAGGCGTTGTCGATCACCCGGTTGGCCGCCATGGCCGTGGCTTCCGCGTTCAGCCCGGCGGCCTCCTGGGTTCCGGTGGCGACGGCGGCCAGCTTCCAGGCGAGCTGCTTCTCGCGGGGCAGGCGGTCGGCGCTGGGGTGGACATGTACCTGGTGGTCGATCACGGGACTCCTCGCGGGGTGCGGTTTCGCGAAGACCGCCCTCGCCCGGGGGCCTCGCGCTTTCCGTACCGTTCATTCCCGCCCCCGGCTCCGCTGACGACGGTTCCCCTCTGCGAAATCCGTACGGCTGGGGGCTGCAAAACTGCGAATTTTGCAAAAAATGCGGATGATAGCTTCGCAAGAACGGGGGCCGATCGGGCGCCGAGTGGAGCGGGAGTGAGAAGGAGGCGCCTCACCCATGGCACGGCCTCCCGTACGGAAGATCTACGCGCACGCCGAGCTGCGGAGGCTGCGCACCGAGCGCGACATGAACCAGGTCGAGCCGACCCGTTCGCTCGGTATCTCGACGAGCTTTCTGAACCGGATCGAGCACAGCCGGCGCCCGCTGACCGCACCGGTCCTGCTCCGCATCGCCGAGGTTCTCGGCGTGGACCCCGAGTTCTCACTCCTATGACCGGATCCGGCCCAAAGGGCACGGCTGGCCGACATCCGCGACAACCTGCTGCGGGCCACATCGCCGTTCCCCTACCCCGCCGGTTTCCGCGGTCTGGTCCGCAACGGCAATCCCTTGGCGGCATCGACATCGGGTCACCGCTTGCGACCGCACGACACAGCAGCGGCCGACAGGGGACGTTCTCTTGGCAACATGCGGCTCCACACCGGGAATTGAGCAACGGAGTGCCCCTGCTATGGTGCGCCGATGTCATCGGTCAAGCAGTTCCAAGTCACCTTCGACTGCGCAGAACCTGAGCGCGTCGCTCGTTTCTGGTGCGAGGTATTGGGGTACGTCGTGCCTCCGCCACCGGAGCAGTTCGCCACTTGGGGCGATTTCGACCGCTCCCTGCCTCTTGAGGATCAGGGTTCAAGGTTCGCATGTATTGACCCCTCAGGTGTGGGCCCGCGACTGTTCTTTCAGCGTGTCCCTGAAGGCAAGGTCGTCAAGAATCGGCTGCATCTTGACGTGCGGGTCGGCACCGGACTCGTGGGTGAAGAGCGCCTGGCCGCGCTTGAGGCCGAATGCGTACGACTGGTCGCGCTCGGCGCGGTACGCGTGCGACTACTGGCTGGCGACAACGATTCGTGCATCGTGATGCAGGACATCGAGGGCAACGAGTTCTGTCTCGACTGAGCATCCTCGGAGACGGCGAGGTGGGGAGGTGGGGAGGTAGGGAGCCGTCTCCCTCGCGAGCGTGTCTGCACTCGTGTACGGCGCGGCGTTCGCGCCCCACGGTGGGCGACCGTCGGCCACGCCGCCCCGGCGGACGCCCTGTTCGTGAGCGAGGCTGGTTCCAACGAGGTCCCGATCACGGAATACGTACGGCCCGGCACCGCCCTCTCCCACATGTCCGCTGTCGGCGCGGGCCTCGGATTCGGGCTGCCCGCCGCTGTCGGCGCCCAACTCGGCGCCCCGGACCGTCCGGTGATCGCCCTCATGGGCGACGGGTCGATGCACTACGCGATCACGTCCCTGTGGACCGCGGCCCGCGGCCCGCGGCCCGCGGCCCGCTACAAGATCCCGCTGACGATCGCCGTCGCCTCCAACGAGGAGTACGGCGTCCTCAAGCAGTTCGCCGACATCGAGGGCGCCACCGGCGTCCCCGGGCTGGACCCTGCCCGGGTTGAACATCGTGGCTACCGCCGCGAGTTACGGCATCGACGCTCACGAAGCCAACGACACCGACCAGGTCGCCAAGATGCTCCGCGACGGAGTCGACGACCGGGAACGCCCGACCCTCATCAACGTCCGGACGAACAAGGTCAAGAAGGTCGCCCCCCGCCTGACCTGAGCCCATCTGACTTGAGCCCGCCCAACCCGGCAGAGACGGTCGACGAGTGACCCATCGCACCGTTCCAGCCCCACGCCGAATTTCTCCGCCCGCAGTGCCCCTGGTGACCGGCCGCTGTTTCAGGGGCACCAGGCCGCCATCTTGACGAACACCATGGCGAACAGGCCGTGCCTGCGTGAGGAGCGGTCAGCCTCCCCATCGGATGCCTTGCCCGTGCGGACCTCGGCGGGTTCGCATCGCCAGCACGGCAGTAGAGTGAAACGGTGACCTCTCCGCCGGAAGACCCGACGCGACTGATCAGAGAAGACGACCGCGACACGGCCGTGCAGCGCCTGCAGGAAGCGTACACCGAAGGGCAGATCTCGCACGAGGACTTGGACGAACGCCTCCATCAGGTGCTCACCGCCAAGACGCACAGCGAGCTCGTGTCGGCTCTGGCCTCGCTCCCGGAGGAGAAGGCAGGCACCACGTCCACGATCGCCGCTGCCGGCGGACGCATCCAGCGGCGTGGCGTATGGCGGGTACCGCGGTTCCTCACGGTCGCGTCCGCATTCGGAAGGGTGCACCTGGATCTGTCCCGGGCGGTCATCGAGCATCCGGTGGTCGATATCGAGTTGGCACTCGGCACCGGCAGAGCCAAGATCACGGTGCCTCGCGACGCGATCGTCGACGTCGAGGGTCTGCACACCGGATGGAAGGACTCGGTCCATAAGACCCGGCGGCGCTCCCGCCCCGGCGGGCCGAGGATCCGGATCTCAGGGACCATGGGGTTCGGACGGTTGAAGATCCGCCACGCGCGGCGTTGAGGTTCCCTCCGGCACCAGGACCACCTGTCCGGCGCTTCGTCGTCCCGCTCGACCGCTCATAATGTGACCGCATGGGTACGTCGGGTTCAGTTCAGGCCGTGGCAGCGAGAAGCGTGCACCCCAGCGGTTGATGGACGTCCTGAACCCGTCCGGCACGTATCACGGCTTGATCGTCAACACCTGATCCACCGCGCGTCGCGGGGTCCTGGGTCCCTGCGGGCCGTACCCCAGGCGCAGGATCATATGCACATAGCCGGTGCCGGACTGCGGGTCGCGCAGGATCCATCGCAGGTCCGGCCATTCGACGGGCTGGGTCGCGAAGGAGCCGGCGAGCCCCTGGAGGGTGGCCAGGAGCAGGACACGCTCCAATGCCTGGCCGGCGCGTAGCCAGTCGGCCGGGGTGTCGCCCAGAGTGCTGAGCGATGCCAGTTGGGGGCGCTTCTCGAAGTCCGCGTAGGCGCGGTCGGGCACGGTGCCCCGGCCGGCGAAGTCCCTGACGGGGGTCGAGCCGGTGCGCTTCCGGGGTCCGAAGGCATAGTCCGGGATCCCGTCATCGACGGCCGGCTCGACAGCGGCATCGTGGGTCCAGCGGCGCTGTTCGGCGTCGCGGCCGTCGTCCATCCGGTTGTAGCCCTCTGCATGCATGATCAGGTCCAGCACGGTCTCGCGGTGCGGAGTGGTGAGGAAGCTCAGCTGTGCCCCTTCTCGGGCTGCGGCCTCGGCGAGAGTCGCACGGATGGTTTCCGGGATCTGGCGTTCCGTGAAGGGGGAGCGGCTGGTGTGGCGGTTGCGGATGGCGGGATGGAGGCCGGGGAGGGACTCGTCCAGGTGCTCATGGGGGTCGTCCAGCCGCACGGCGGCCAGCAGCGCCGGGGCGTGCGGGTCAGGGAGGAGGGTCGTTGTGGTGCGATGGCCTGCGTGAGATGCGGCCACTCGCAGATTCAGCAGCGCGGCTCCGCAGCCCAGGTGCAGGCCTCGGGTCGTGGGGTCGGCGTGCGGCATTGCGCGCTCGAGGTCGGCGGCGAGGGTGAACGTACGGCTGTCGCGGGTGTAGCTGAAGTGCCAGGGCTGGGCGTTGTGCATGGACGGCGCGGTGACGGCGTCGGCGACGAGGGTCTTCACCAGCGTGTCGTCGAGGATCTGGGTGAACACCGGGGCCTCCTGGACGGGGCGGACGGTGGGATCGGTGGCTTCTTCAGTGTGGTGGGGCGGCTCCGGTCGCGTCAGGGGCCGTAGGTCCCTTGCCGCAGGCCACTCGGACCTTCCGGGCCTGCCGGCCGGCCGATGGGGCCGAGTGGCTCATGCCGGGAACGCCCCTGCTCCGGCCACGCTGAAGAAGTGGGGGCAATGCCTCGTCCGCCACGGTGAAAGGAGCCGGAGATGGAGCACCGCACGATAGATGAGCTCATGACGAGGCAGGTCGTGAGTGTGCAGCTCGATACCCCGTTCAAGGACATCGCGCAGATCCTCGCCGACAAAGCGGTGAGTGCCGTCCCGGTACTCGACAGCCTCGGCAGGCCGGCCGGGATCGTCTCGGAGGCCGACCTGCTGCGGAAGGCGGCTGACCGGTCCGATCTCTCCGGCAGGACGCCGTTGCCCCACCTCGAGGCGTGGGAACGGGCCCGGGCCGAGGGCCGCACCGCCTGCGAGCTCATGTCCGCTCCGGCGGTCTGTGCTCATCCGGAATGGACCGTGGTGGAGGCGGCACGGCTGATGGAGGTGCAGAACGTGAAACGTCTGCCCGTGGTCGATGAGACGGAGACGCTGCTGGGCATCGTCAGCCGCAGCGATCTGCTGCGCGTCTTCCTCCGCCAAGACAAGGCGATCCAGGAGGAGATCGCGCGGGAGGTCATCGGGCGCACCGCACGCCTCGGCGCAGCAGGCGTGACCGCCGACGTCGTCCAGGGGCAGGTGGCACTGCACGGCTCCGTGGACGAGCCTCTCCTCACCCCGGTTCTTGTGCGCATGTGCGCCGGCGTCGATGGCGTCGTCTCGGTCTCCGAAGACCTGAAGCCGGCCATGGCCGTCGGCTCGGCCAGAGGGAGCGGAGCACACTCATGACGGACCGCATCACGGTCGGACCGGACGGCTCTCTCCCGTCCCTGTCCGCGGCGCTGTGGGCGGCGTGGGAGGCGGAGCCGGGCCAAGGTGCGACTGCGGGCTTCTGCACGACGGGATCCCGCCCCGGAGCCCACCGGTGTACCTGCCTCGGCCGCTTGCCGAACCGCGGCCGGACCACCGCTGCCCCGGCTCGACGAAGGGATGTGTAGGCGATGACGGACACGGAGCCCGACCCCGGCTCGGAGCCGGTCCGACCCCACAGTGACCTTGGGCGGCGTGCCGCGCTGCGCCGGCAACAGTTGGGGCTGACCCGCGAGGAAGTCGCGGCCCGCGCCGCTGCCTCGCCCGGGTTTCTCCAGTATGTGGAGGAGAGCGCTGCCGAACCGGGCATCGGCTTCATGCTGCGCCTGGCCAGTGCGTTGGATACCACAGTGGCTGAGTTGGTGGGAGGGACGACTGAGCTACCGGCCGGCTTCGGTCAGGCCGCCGCACATCCCGAGGTACTGGTTCTCAGCCCTGAGGAGTGCCGCGAGAGGCTCTCCACGCACGGCGTCGGCAGAGTAGCGGTGACCGTCGATGACGCGCCCGCGGTGTTCCCTGTGAACTACACCGTGGCCGACGAGTTGATCGCCTACCGCACCGCCCCGGAAGCCGGACCGGCCGCGGCGGCCGGCCACGAGGTCGCGCTGGAGGTCGATCACATCGACGACGCATTCAGCCAGGGCTGGAGCGTCCTGGTGGTGGGGCACGCCCACGTGGTCACCAACTCCTGTGAATCACGGCGGCTCGAGGAACATGCGCACACCGCCCCCTGGGTGGGCGACGGACGTCACCAGTGGATCGCCATCCGTCCGATGCGGATCACCGGCCGACGAATTCGCGTCATGGGCGCCCCTGCGCCAGGGAGGGCAACGTCGTGATGGGCAGGAGACAGGTCGCAGGCGCGCAATTCACCGTCCTGGTGCCCGGCCACGCTCATCCGCATCGTCCTCCGGGTGAGGCCGCTCGGGCGGCTCGGCCGGTGCGCACCACGAGAGATGTCGCCCTGCCGATGCGCACGGTGGGGGGAGGCCGAGGCCGTCCGGTGATACATCCAGGCTGTTCAGAGGCCGGCGGACAGCAGGTGCCGGACGACGAGAGGCGGGAAGGCGGTGGGCCGAGGGGCCCCGAGCGGTTCGGCGCGTTGGCTCGGCCCGGAATGTGCATGACGAACCGGGTGAGCGGCACTTCAGCGCGCCAGGTGGCCTCCCGGTAGGACCGCTCGGCCCATTGGTTTGCTCCTGGGCTGCGGCAATGCTGGACCGAGGAAGCTTGTATCCGTAGCCCTGGCTGCGTGGAGGTTGTCATGGGCGGGTCTGTTGTCGTAGGGCTGGACGGCACCGGCAACAGCGTGCCGGCTGTGCGCTGGGGTGCCGAGGAAGCGGCGGCCCGGGGCCTCCCGCTCCGCCTTCTGCATTCCTGGATCTCGCAGCCCCTGAACATCCCCATCGCCCGGGAGGACGCGGCCAGGAAGCGTTATGGAGCCGAGGTGCTCGCATCAGGCGAAGCCATGGCTCTCCAGCTGCATCCGGACATCTCGGTGACGACCGAGCAGGTCTCGGAGCAAGCGGTCGACGCGTTGGTGGACCGCAGTGGGCAGGCCACGGTGATGGTGCTCGGATCGCGCGGGCACGGTGCGATAGCCGGGTCCCTGCTCGGTTCGGTCAGCCTGCACGTTCTCGGGCGCGCGGAGTGCCCGGTGATCACCGTGCGCGAGGAGGAGGCCATCGCCTATGGGAGGCCCGAAGTCGTGGTCGGCGTCCAGGAGCCCGGGACGCGGGGTGAGGCGGTACTGGATTTCGCGTTTGCTGCCGCCGATGCCCACCACACGTGCGTGCGCGCCGTACGGGCGTGGGAGCCGCTGGATGCCGGGGGTTACGTGCCCACCGCCCCCGCCCGCCCGGCGGAGGAAGATCAGTCCGCAATCGGCGAGGAGAAGAAGCTGGCCGGTATCCTGGCGCCCTGGCGAGCGAAGTTCCCCGGTGTCGACGTGGTCGAACACGTGCAGCGGGGCAGAGTCGCACCGGTACTACTGGGGGCATGCTCACAGGCGAGTCTGCTGGTCGTCGGGCGTCGAATGCAGCGCACCCCGATGCTTCTCGGTCCCATCGTGTTCGCCGTTCTGCATCACTCCTTCTGCCCGGTCGCGGTCGTCCCGCGTATCTGAGTCTCACCGCTACAGCGGGCCGGCCACCCCCGCCCGGAACGGGAACGGTGACGACCACGGGGCGTGGCGCAGCGCTCCCTGGCCCACCGGGCCCAGGAGCAGGCCGGCGAATCCGGGTAGGCCGGGTGGTGGGGCCCCACCGGTCCTGGTGGGCCCTGAGTTCCTCAGTCGCGAGCGATGGTCAGATCGAGGAAGTGTGTGGAGCAGGAGATGCACGGATCGTGGTTGCGGATCACGCGTTCACACAGAGCGGTCAGCTCCGTGTCGGAGGGGTGTGGCGCGGCACCGAGGCGCTGCTGCGCCGTACAGCGCAGGTCCTGCTCGATCGCGGCCTGGTTCTGGGCGGTCGGTGGGACGAGGGTGGCGTCGGTGATGGTTCCGTCGGCATCGAGGCTGTAGCGGTGGTAGAGAAGCCCGCGGGGGGCCTCCGTCGCGCCATGGCCGGTGCCGGCCCGCGCGAGCACGTCGAGATACGGACGTGGTGGGGGCTCGTAGGCATCGATGAGGCGCAGCGCCTCGCCGACCGCGTACAGGACCTCGACGGCCCGGACGACGATGCTGCGGAACGGGTTGCGGCACACCGCTCCCTCGCGTGGGTCGCCGAGCCCGGCCTCCTGTGCGGCCCGCAGCACGTCGGGGGGCAGCCAGCGGCCGCTGACGGCGTAGCGGGCGAGTGTCCCCGTGAGGTGGCGGTTCCCATCGAGCAGGGAGTGCAAAGCGGTGGAGTGCGGCACCTGTGTCTCGATGACGTGGTCGGGGAAGGTGTGCAACGGGAAGGAACGGGTGGGGAGCGCACGGTCGCTGTCCGCGGGCAGTCCTGCGGTGCTCGGAGCGGCCATCGCGGTGGGAGTCCCGGAGGCGATGGCGTAGACGCCCGGTTCGGCGAGCGCGAGAAGTGCGGTGTCGATCCCGGCGTCGGGGAAGTCGAAGCCGGCGACCCAGCGTACGGTCGCCTCGGCGTCGTCCCGGGCACGCTTGAGCCGTTCCGCCAGGGGCCGTAGTTCCGACCTGGCCGGTACGCGGTGGAAGCCGCCGAGACGTACGTTGACGGGATGGATCGCGCGGCCGCCGAGCAGCTCCATGAGGGCATTACCGGTCTGCTTGAGCGCGAAGCCCCGCTCGACCTGGGTGCGATGGGTGCGCGCGAGGTCGATGACGCTGTCGGCGCCGAGGAAATCGGGGGCGTGCAGCAGGTAGATGTGCAGGGTCTGGCTCTCGATCCACTCGCCGCAGTAGAGCAGCCGGCGCAGCGCGGCCAGCTGGCCGTCCACGACGATGCCGCAGGCGTCCTCGATCGCACGGCAGGCGCTCATCTGGTAGGCGACCGGGCAGATGCCGCACACCCGGGAGGTGATGTCGGGCGGCTCGGTGTGGGCACGTCCGCGCAGGAACGCCTCGAAGAACCGCGGGGGTTCATAGATCTTCAGCCGGGCCTCCGCGACCTCGCCGTCGTGGAGGCGCAGATGCAGCGCGCCCTCGCCTTCGACCCGGGCGAGGGAGGCCACCCGCAGGACCTTCGATGCGCGGTGGGTCACCCGGGCAGTTCCTTCCGTACGGCCGCCTCGAACTCCGGCGCAGCGGTGTTGAACGTCCGCAGCACCCGCACCACGTCCAGGGTTTCCATGCCGTCGCGGCGCAACAGCGGGATGAAAGAGGGGAAGTTGGCCGAGTTCGCCGGGCCGAAGCAGCCGTAGCAGCCGCGGTCGTACGCCGGGCACAGCGCGCCGCACCCTGCGTGGGTGACCGGGCCCAGGCAGGGGGTGCCGTGCGCAACGGTCACGCATACGGTGCCGCGCCGCTTGCACTCGAAGCACACGCTGTGCGCGGGAACATCGGGCGTACGGCCGGCGAGGTAGGCGGTGATGACCTCGACGAGCTGACCTCGGTCGATGGGGCAGCCGCGCAGTTCGAAGTCGACGGGGACGTGGGCGCTGATGGGGGTGGAGGTGGCGAGGGTGTCGATGTAGTCCGGACGGGCGTAGACCGCGGCCTGGAACTCGGCGACATCGGCGTAGTTGCGCAGCGCCTGGACCCCGCCCGCGGTGGCGCAGGCGCCGATGGTGACCAGGCGGCGGGAGGCGGCGCGGATCCGCTGGATCCGCTCGGCGTCCTGGGAGGTCGTGACCGAGCCCTCGACCAGCGACAGGTCGAACGGTCCCGGGCCGGGCCCGCTGGACGCCTCCAGGAAGTGGGTGATCTCCACCTGCTCGGTGATGCCGAGGAGTTCGTCCTCGCAGTCGAGCAGGGTGAGCTGGCAGCCGTCGCAGGAGGCGAATTTCCACACGGCCAGCCGCGGACGCGGGTCGGGGACGGCGGCCATGTCACAGCTCCCGTACGGCGAGGAGGGCTTCGGCTTGGGTCCAGGCGACAACCGGCCCGTCCCGGCACAGCAGCAACGGGCCGAGCTGGCAGTGGCCGCAGTGACCGGTCCCGCAGTGCATGGTGCGCTCCAGGGAGATCCGGATCCGGTCCGAAGCGAGCCCGCGGTGGACGAGGTCGCGGGCGGTGGCCCGGATCATGACCTCGGGCCCGCAGAGGAAGGCCGCCGCCCCGGCCGGGTCGAACCGGGCCCGGTCGAGGAGGGCGGTCACCACGCCGACGTCCCCCTGCCAGCTGTCGTCGGGGCGGTCGACGGTGACCTGGACACGGGCGCCGGCCGCCCGCCACCGGTCGATGTCCCGCACACAGACCAGATCGCCGGGGGTACGGGCCCCGATGAGGATGTTCAGCTGCCCGTACCGTTGGGGCGTGGCGAGCGCGTCGTGGATCAGCGGCCGCAGCGGCGCCAGGCCGAGGCCGCCGGCCACGATCACCAGGTCACACCCGGCCACGGCCGGCAGGTCCCAGCTGGTGCCGAGCGGCCCGCGTACGCCGACCGTCTCGCCGGGTTGCAGGCCGTGCAAGGCGCCGGAGACCGCCCCGACCGCGCGGACCGTGTGAGTCAGCCGGCTCCCGGCGACACCGCTCAGCGACAGCGGGATGTCGCCGACGCCGAAGGCGTACACCATCGCGAACTGCCCGGGGGCGAAGGGCGGCAGGGCCGACATCACGGGTTCGAGGACGATCTCGGCGGTATCGGAAGTCTCTTCCCTCCGCTCGATCACCCGGTAGGGCAACGGGGCCGGGGCGGGTTCCGCGGCCGTCACGGCGCTTCGCCTCCGGCCGCGGCGGTCCTGCTGCCGGGTGGGCCGTACAGGTCCAGAAGGCGGGTACGGGCAGCCCGCAGCCGTCGGCCGATCGCCGCGGCTGCGACACACCGGGTGACCGCCAGGCCGAAGGCGGTGTCCTCGTCGATCGCGGCGCGGACCCGCTGCGCGTCGAACTCGTACGCCTCCACGTCACCTCTGGTCCGTGCGCCCAGGTGCCAGCGGTAGGGCTCGAACAGCCAGGACCAGCCCAGCAGTTCCCCCTCTCCGAGGGTCTCGACGACGGTCGCGCCGCGGCCCGGCTCGTGCACGTCGAGGACGACGAGCCCGGTGCGGATGATCCAGAACCGGTCGGCCGCGCCGCCCTCCTCGAAAAGACGAACGCCGGCCGGCAGGGAGACATCACGCGCGAAACCGAGCAGCCGGTCACGGTGTTCGGGCGGCAGAGCGCTGAGGATTCTGCGTCCTCCCGCCGTCATGAGGACGCTTCGCGCTGCGCCGTTCCTGCCGCGCGCTCCGCGTTGAGGGCGTGGGCCTCGTCGGTGATGTCGATGCCCACCGGGCACCAGACGATGCACCTGCCGCAGCCGACGCAGCCCGAGCTGCCGAACTGGTCGTACCAGGTGCCGAGTTTGTGCGTGGCCCACTGCCGGTAGCGGCTGTGGCCGGATGCACGCACCGGTCCGCCCGGCAGATGGGAGAACTCCAGGTCGAAGCAGGATTCCCAGCGGCGCCACCGCTCGGCGTGGTCCCCGCTCAGGTCGGTGACGTCCTCGGCTGTGGTGCAGAAGCAGGTCGGGCACACCATGGTGCAGTTGCCGCAGGTGAGGCAACGCGAGGCGACATCGTTCCAGCGGTCGGCCTGCAACGTGTCACGCATCAGCATCTGCAGGTCCACCACTGGCATGCTGCGGCCCATACGGTCGGCCGCCTCGGCGACCCGTTCCCGGGCCGTCGACTCGGTCTCCCTGTCGGCGGGCCGATGCGGGAGCTCAGCCAGCACCGATGTGCCTTCGTCACTGCCGGCCCGTACCCAGAACCGGTGGTCACCGTCTTCGACCACCTCGGTCAGCGCCAGGTCGTAGCCCCGATCCGCCGCGGGCCCGGTGCCCATGGACGTACAGAAGCAGGTGGCGCCCGGATCGGTGCACTCCGCTGCCACCAGGAAGGCCCGGTCCCGGCGAGCGCGGTAGCGGCTGTCGGTGTGCGGGCCGCCGGCCAGCACCCGGTCCTGTACGGCGATGGCCCGCAGATCGCAAGGGCGCACCCCGAGGAAGGCGTACGACGACGGCGGTGTGTCGTCCTCGGTCATCACCAGCGCGCCGTCAGCCCCGCGGTCGGCGGTCCACTGCCGCTCTCGCTGCGGGTGCAAAAACGTCTTCCAGGACTGCGGTCCCGCGCTGTGCGCGAACGCCGCACCGTCCTCGCGCGGGCGCAGCCGGTAGTGGCCGGCCTCCAGCTCCACGCCCCAGCCGTACGGCAACTCGTCGCCGCCGGCGATCTCGGCCAGCACGATCGCGCCGTCGCGCACGGTCGGTCCGATGACCGTCCGACCACGTGCGGCGAGGACGCGGATCAGCGCATCCAGCCCGTCCGTGCCGATCACTGCGGTGGTCTCCTTGCCCGTCATCGCCCGCCTTCCGGCACGGATCGTGTCAGCGCCGCCAGTATGTGCCGTACGCGTCCTCAAATACGGGCCGACGATCCCCGCGCTGCCCCATACGGCCCTCTCGGTCCCCCGGACGGGTCGGGCGGGGCGAGCATCGCTACCCGGTGCTCGCCGGGCAGTGGCGGGGAAGGCATCGCCTCATGGACGATTCTGCCGCCGCCGCGCGGATCGCCGTCATCGGTGTCGGAAACGACTACCGGCACGACGACGGCGTCGGCTGGGCGGTCGTGGCCCGCCTCGCACAACGGGGGAAGCAGCGGCCGCTTCCCCGCGGTGTCACGCTCACGTGTACCGATGGCGATCCCACCCGGCTGATCAGCGCATGGGAGGGAGCCCACCTGGCCGTCGTCGTGGACGCCGCTTTCCACCACCCGGCCCCCCGGCCCGGCCGCGTGCACCGCCTCCGGCTCGATGGCGATCTGCCGCAGACACGCCCAGGCGAAACCGGCTCGCACGGCTTCACGCTGGGCGACGCCGTCCAGCTCGCCCGCACACTGGGCCGCCTGCCTGGAGAGTTGCTCGTCTACGCCGTCGAAGCAGCCGACACCGGTCTCGGTACCGGGCTGTCGCCGCAGGTCGCGGCAGTGGTCGGACCGCTCGTCCGGCGGATCGAGGAGGATCTCGTGCGACACGTGCACTGAGGCAGAAGGCAGAAGGCAGGAGGCGGGAGACGGGAGACGGGAGACGGGCTATGACCAGGACCGGAAACCGGAAGCAGCCGACCACTCGGACAGGGTGAGGGCGCTGAGCGGCCGGCCGGGCGGCCGATCCGGGCCCGCCACTGCCTGGTCGTGCCCTCAGTCGTGGGGGACCACAGCCACGGGGCAGGTCACGTGGTGGATCGCGGCGTGCGCAACAGGGCCCACACGTGGCGCAAAGGGTGGATGGTGCCGCCTGCGGCCGACCACCAGGAATTCAGCCCCCGGGACTGTCTGCACCATGGCCCGGGTCGGGTTCTCCGGCAGCACGGTCAGCTGTACCGGCACCTCGGGGAAGCGCTCTCGCCAGGGGCGTAGGCTCTCTCGCAGCTCGCTGTCCGCTTCCTTGGTGACTTCCTCCGCGACATCGGGGTCGACCCCCCAGGGAGCGTAGGCGTGCACAGGGAGCGCACGCCCGTGCACAGCCTGCAGGGGAAGTCCGCGGCTCGCCGCCGCGTCGAACGCGAAGGCGAGCAGGGGTTCGCACGGCCCGTTCAGGCTCACGCCGACGACGATCCGCGGCTCGGGCCGAGGGGCGAGGTCCGCGAATTCCGGCGGTGGTGGATTCGCGCTCCAGCCCCCTCGGACGAGCACGACCGGCCCTTCGGCCCGGCCGACGACGTCCAGGCTGACATCACCGAGCACATAGCTCTCCCACGCCGTGAGAGCCCGTGACCCGAGCACGAGCATCCGCGATTCGCCCGCCGCGCGCAGCAGCGCCGGCTCGGCCTCAGATCCCACCAGATCCTCGATGACCGGCAGATGGGGATGGCGTGCGCGGACTTCGTCCAGAGCCCGGTCCACGATCTGCCGGGCCCCGGCGTTCCGGTCGCGGTCGGGCGGAGTATCCGGTGCCTCGGCGGCCGGCAATATCCAGGCGTGGAGAAGACGCAGCACTGAATTCCGCCGGTCCGCTTCGTCAGCTGCCCACTGTGCGGCTGCCAGACTCTCCAGTGAACCGTCGAGCCCCACAGTGATCAATTCCGGCTCCATGGCTGTCCTTCTTTCGGGGTGGTGAAAGGAAACAGACCTGCATCCCCGGAACGGAGCCGGCGTTCTCCCGTGCCCCGCCCAACCGTGATCGTGGTGGAGTCGGCCGCCTTTCCCTCCCGGGGTACCCCTACGGTCAGGATGCCGACGGTGCCCTCCGCGGTCGCCTTGTCGCATGGCACTTTGGCCGGCAGCCACACAGCGCGAGCAGAGGCACTGTCGTGGAATTCAGATTTCCGCTCGTTTTCCGCGCGTTCTGCACACTCGGCCCGAATGGTGAGGACATCACCCATCATTGCTCCTCATCGGTATTACCGGTCAGGCCGAGTGCGCACCCGCCCATATACCGAGCCTGCTGGACTGTCCGTCCTCCCATCAATGAGCCGATGGGCGCTGCCGAAGGGCCGAACGGCCCACTGTTCCCCTGCCTTCGCCACCTCACGATCCGGGGCGGCCGAGAGGTAACGCTCATCCGGTGCGAGCCGGATGATGCCGCACCGTGGTGCCGTCGAACTGCCGGGTGACCCGCAGGCCGAGGTCTGCGAAGACCTTGTGGATGAGGTGGATGAGGTGGTTGTCGGCGAGTACGTCGCTCCCACGATGGGGCGTGACGCGCCTGGCGTACGAGGGCCGTCCGGTGCTGTCCGCAGGAACCGACAGGTCCTGCCGCACACCTGCCCCGTCGCCCCGGACCACCTCAGAATTGTGGCCCCACCACCGGCGGTCCCGCCCCGGCAGGAGTGGGGCCCGTGGCATCGAACGCCACGTCCACGACACCCTCGACCGCCCGCACCAGGCGGGCCGCAACGGGGAGGAGCGAGGTGTTGCGGACCGTGCCGTGGAGGGTGACCACGCCGTCGGTGACGGTGACCTCCAGGTCCTTCGAGGAGTCGCCGAACAGCCGGCAGATGATCTCCGTACGCACTTCCTCTGCCAGGTCCTCGTCGGAGCGCAGAAAGACTTTCAGCAGGTCGGAGCGGCTGACGATGCCCTGCAGCAGCCCCTCGCTGTCGACCACGGGAAGCCGTTTCACCGCCTTGTGCGCCATCGTCCGCGCCGCTTGGGCGATGGTGTCGTCGGCATGCACCGTCAGAGCGGGCGTGCTCATCAGCTCTCCCGCCGTCAGTGCACCGGCCTTGCGCACATCGTCCAGCCGTCGCAGCTGCGCCATACGACTTGGCTCGGACTCCCGGAATTCTTCCTTCGGCAGCAGGTCGGCTTCGGAGACGACGCCGATCACCCGGCCCTCTCCCGCAAGCACGGGCAGAGCGCTGACCTTCCACTGCTCCATGGTCTCGACGATCTCCTTGAACGGCGCTTCCTGCCCGACCGCGACCACGGTCTGGGTCATCACATCGCTGACGGTGTGCGGAGTGTGTTCCATGACGCCTCCCGGGGACGGGCCGCTGTCGCACGGCGGATGCGGCATCTCCAGCCTGCTGTCGTGCGTCCGTGCCGGGCAGGGGCCGTCCGGCCCCGAACACCGCCGGTCAGCCGGTCCCGGGCATGCCGCGCAGTCGCCCCGCCGCGGCCGCCCGCGACGTTGCACACCGGCCTTCTGTTGGGCCGGTCGGCCCGTGAAAAGTCCCTGCGGCCCCTCGTCCGAACTGTCCACGCCGAGCAGCGCGTGAAGCGAACGACGCCTTCGCTCTCACTGGAGATACACCATGACGCGCCCCGTGACTGTCGGTGTGGACGGATCGCCTGCGGGTCTCGCCGCCGCGGACCGGGGCGCCCGGGAGGCACAGCTGCGAGAGGTGCCGCTCAGGCTCGTCCCTGCAGGGGAGTCGCACCGAGCGGTCAAAGCTGCTGGCCCGCCACCGGCGGCTCGGGCCGTGCGGAGGCCGTGCCGGTCACATCGAACTCCACGTCCACCACCCCCTCAACCGACCGCACCAGGCGTGCGATCACCGGGACGAGCGAGGTGTCCCGGACCTTCCCGCTGAGCGTGACAACCCCGTCGGCCACCGAGACCTGGAGATCCTTGGCCGGCGCCGCGAACAGCGCGCCCACGATGTCCCGGCGGACTTCCTCCGCGAGGTCTTCGTCCGAACGCAGAAAGACCTTCAGCAGGTCGGCACGGCTGACAATGCCCCGCAGCACCCCGTGCCCGTCCACCACCGGAAGACGTTTGACGGACTCGTGCGCCATCATCCGTGCGGCCTGGGAGAGCGTGGCATCGGCACGCACGGTCAGGGCAGGGCCGGTCATCAGCTCTCCCGCCGTCACTGCTTCCGCCCTGCGGACATCGTCCACCTGCCGCAGCTGCTCCAGCCGGCCGGGGTCCGACTCCCGGAACTCCTCCTTCGGCAGCAGATCGGCCTCGGAGACCACTCCGACCACGCGCCCCTCCCCCGCCAGCACCGGCAGAGCGCTGACCTTCCACTCCTCCATGGTCTCGACGATCTCCTTGAACCGCGCCCCCCGGCCGACCGCCGCCACGGTCTTCGTCATCACATCCCTGACGATGTGCGGGGTGTTCAGCATGATGCCTCCTCGGTACCCGGACCGACGTCACATGGCCGGCAACGACACCTCCAGCCTGAAATGCACCGGGCCGGCCGGGCAGGGGCCGTCCGGTCCCTTTCGCTGCCGACCGACAGGGGCAGGACGACGTCACACCGCTCACCCGCGGAAGGCGGGGCCATTCGACCTATTTCATCCTGCGGCCCACGAGCCGGACACTGTTTACAGGCTTACAGGGCGGCGGGCAGCGGATCACGCCGTCCCGCCCCGTACAGCCGTCCCGCCCCGTACCAACGTGAAGGAGGCAGCGTCATGACCACCGCACGCGACATCATGCACAGCGGCGCCACCTGTGTGCAGGAAGACGAAACGTTGGAAGACGCGGCACGCCGGATGCGCGACCTCGATGTGGGCGCTCTCCCCATCTGCGGCCCTGATGACCGACTCCACGGGATCATCACCGACCGCGACATCGTCCTGAAATGCCTCGCCAGGGGCAAGAACCCCAAGACCATGACCGCCGGCGAACTCGCCCAGGGAAAGCCTGTCACCATCAGCGCAGACGCCGGAACGGAAAAGATTCTGCGTGCCATGGAGGAACACCGGATCCGGCGACTGCCGGTCATCGACGACCACCGACTCGTCGGCATCATCAGTGAAGCCGACCTCGCCGAACACCTCTCGGAAGAAAAAGTAGGGCAATTCGTCGAAACCGTCTGTGCGACCGCTTGACTCCCAGGAGCACGCGCGCTCGTGCGGTACGCCCCGGGAAGGACGGGCGACGCGGGCGGTTCACCGATCCTCGGAACCGCACGAGGCCGGAGGAAAGGTCACAGTGAATTCGGTGTGTCCAGGGCGGCTGTTCATCATGACCTGTCCGCCGTGCGCGGTCACCACGGCCTCGACGATGGCCAGTCCCAGTCCGGTATTGCCTGCCGCTCGCGAGCGGCTGTGGTCGGCCCGCACGAAGCGGCCGAAGATTTCGCGCCGGACCTGCTCGGGCACGCCGGGACCGTCGTCGGCGACCGTCAGCCGGGTTTCCTGGCCGTCGGCCGCCAGCCGCACCGTCACGGCGGTCCCCGGCGGGGTGTGTGTCCGGGCGTTGGCGAGCAGATTGCCGACGACCTGATGCAGGCGGTGTTCGTCTCCCGTCACGGTCACCGCCGTCTCGGGGAGGTCGAGCAGCCACCGGTGGCGTGGACCGGCCGCCCGAGCATCGTCCACCACATCGAGCACGAGGCGTGTCAGGTCCACCGGGCTGCTCTCCAGGGCGCGGCCGGCGTCGAGGCGGGCCAGCAGCAGCAGATCGTCCACGAGGCGGCTCATCCGCTCCGACTCCGCCTGGATCCGTTCCAGGGAGCGCCTCAGCCGGTCGGGCACCGGCCCTTGGTGCCGAAGGGCGAGTTCCGCATGGCCACGGACGTTGGCCACCGGAGTCCGCAACTCGTGGCTGGCGTCGGCGGCGAAGTGCCGCAGTCGTTCTTCGCTCGCGTGACGACGCTCCAGGGCATTGCCGACGTGGCCGAGCATCCGGTTGAGGGCGGTGCCGACCTGCCCGACCTCGGTACGCGGGTCGGCCACCGGCACCGGCGCCGGCATCGCCACCTCGCCACTGGCCAACGGTAGTTCGGCCACACTCGCGGCCGTGGTCGTCACGCGGCGCAGCGGACGCAGCGACAGCCGTACCCACAGGGCTCCCAGAACTCCGGTCACCAGGAGGGCCCCGCCGAACACCGCCGCTTCGACCGCCACCAACTGGTGCACCGTCTCCTCGACCGGGCGGAGCGGCAGACCCGTGATCAGCACGTCGCGGTCGTCGCCCACCACCGCGTTGACGCGGTACCGCCCCAGGGTGGAGAGCAGGATGCCGTGTCCGGAGCCGTCGGCCGGGAGGGCGGCCAGTGCCCGCCGGTCGTCAGCGGACAGCGGCACCGCGGCGTCCGTCCGGTCCCGCACGACGGCCGCCCGGGTCGGTGCGCCACGCAGCAGTCGGGCGCCGAAGGTGCCCTCGGACTGGCCGCGGGTATCCGGCCGGTTGTCGGCATCCGGCCTGGACTCGTGCTCCAGGCTCACCGGGAACCGGCCGGCGGAAGCAGAGAGCTGCTGGTCCAGGCGACGTACCAGGAATCCTTCGAGTGCGACGGCCGTGGTGACGCCGACCGCCAGGCAGGCCAGCGCCAGGAGCACGACCAGACCGGCGGTGAGCTGGCTGCGCAGGGTGCGTGGGACGAGCCGGTTCACGAGGACTCCGGCTTGAGGACGTATCCGACACCGCGGACCGTGTGGATCATCGGGGTCCGGCCCACATCGATCTTCTTCCGCAGATAGCTGATGTAGAGCTCGACAACGTGTGACCGGCCGCCGAAGTCGTAGGACCAGACCCGGTCGAGGATCTGTGCCTTGGACAGCACCCGCCGGGGGTTGCGCATCAGGAACCGGAGCAGCTCGAACTCGGTGCGGGACAGTTCGACCAGATCGCCGCCGCGAACGACCTCCCGCGCCTCCTCGTCCATGACAAGGTCCCCGACGACCAGCTGGTCGCCGTCCGGCTCATGTGCCATTCCGGCCCGGCGCAGCAGACCGCGCAGCCGTGCCAGCACCTCTTCCAGGCTGAACGGTTTGGTCACGTAATCGTCGCCGCCCGCGGTGATCCCCGCGATCCGGTCCTCGACGGCGTCACGTGCCGTGAGAAAGAGAACACAGACCGACTTCAGTTCTTGGCGCAGCAGGTGCAGCACCTGCAGACCGTCGATGTCGGGCAGCATCCAGTCCAGGACGACGGCATGCGGGCGAAAGGTCCGTGCGACGGCGAGCGCGGAGCCGCCGTCGGCCGCACTACGGACCTCCCAGCCCTCGCCCGCCAGTGCGCCGGCGAGCACCTCGGTGAGGTCCGGCTCGTCGTCGATCACGAGGACGCGCACCGGCGAGCCATCAGCACTGTGCAGCGGGGCGGGGGTGCGGTGAGTATGCATGGTGCCTCCAGCATCCCTCCCCCAGAGGCCTGCGCGGGTATGAGCCGGCTCTGAGTTTCCTGTGAATCACTCGGCGGCGCTCCGCTCAGAAGATCTTCAGAGGTTGCGCTGCGACGCTGGCGCCGACCACGGAAGGAAGTCCCATGAGCGCCATCTCGCACACCCGGCGCGGTGCCCCGGGCAACGCCCCGCCGCGACGGCTGCCTCCCGCGCCTCCGCTGCTCGCCCAGGGCATCGTCTGGGCGGGGGCCGCCGGCGTCCTGGCCCTGTGGTGGACCGGAACCGCGTCCGTGGTGGGCCCGGCGGGCTGGCTCACCGGCGCCGGCCGGATCACCGGACTGCTGGCCGGTTACGCCTGCGCGGTGCTGGTCGCGCTGATGGCCCGCATTCCGCTGCTCGACCACAGCCTGGGCAGCGACCGCCTCGCGCGCTGGCACGCCATCGGAGGGCGCTACACCATCTCGCTGGTGATGGCGCACACCCTGCTGATCATCTGGGGCTACTCCCTCACCTCAACGAGCGATGTCCTGCACGAGACGACCACGCTCGTCCTCGACTACCCCGACATGCTCAAGGCCACCGCCGGTTTTGTGCTGCTGGTCGGCACCGGCCTCGTCTCGGCGCGTGCCGCCCGGCGCCGCATGAGCTACGAGACCTGGCACTTCCTCCACTTCG
This sequence comes from Streptomyces sp. NPDC054765, assembly GCF_053612065.1. Classification (NCBI taxonomy): domain Bacteria; kingdom Bacillati; phylum Actinomycetota; class Actinomycetes; order Kitasatosporales; family Streptomycetaceae; genus Streptomyces; species Streptomyces sp. NPDC054765. The sequence goes on from NZ_JBSHBP010000005.1 coordinate 22,829, forward strand.
CCACCTACCTGGCCGTCTTCCTCGCCTTCGGCCACCAGCTCGCCAACGGGGCCGACTTCGTGGGGCGGCGCCCCGCCCAACTCGGCTGGTACGCCCTGTACGCAGCGGTGACGGTGCTGATCGTCTGGTACCGCTTCGTGGTTCCGGTACGACGGGCCCTGCGCCACCGGCTCCGTGTCGCCGACGTCCGTCCGGAGGCCCCGGGTGTGGTATCGCTGCACCTCACCGGGGAGCGGCTGACCGAACTCGGCGCCAAGCCGGGCCAGTTCTTCCGCTGGCGCTTTCTGGCGCCGGGCCTGTGGTGGACCGCCAACCCCTACTCCCTCTCCGCGCCGCCGCTCCCCCAGCACCTGCGCATCACGGTGAAGGAAGCCGGCGGGCACAGCGCGGCCCTGGCGCGACTGCGACCCGGCACCCGGGTATGGGCCGAAGGCCCCTACGGGTCCTTCACCGAAGCACGTCGCCGGTCGGCGAAGGTGCTGCTGCTCGCGGGCGGCGTGGGCATCACCCCGCTGCGTGCGCTCTTCGAAACCCTCCCCGGCGAGGTCACGCTCATCTACCGGGCACGGCGTCCGGAGGACCTGGCCCTGCGCGCCGAGCTCGATGCGATCGCGGCCGCTCGCGGCACGGCCGTCCACTACTCCGTCGACGAACCGGCCGGTTGCTCCGCGCCGTTGACGGCCCGCGCGCTCAAGGCCCTGATCCCGGACCTGGCCGCCCACGAGGTGTACCTGTGCGGACCGCCCGGCATGGCCCATGCCGCCCGACGCGCCCTGCGCGGGGCCGGTGTGCCCGGGTGCCGCATCCACCACGAGTCGTTCGAGTTCTGAGGAGCCCCTGTGCGCCGAGCCGTTCTGACCGCAGCGTCGACCAGCGCCCTGGTCGTCCTCCTGCTCTCCCTCAAGCCACACCAGCCCGCCGGCCTGCCCGGTGACCCGGCCCAGGTGGGCGCCGCACCGGCCCCGACGCCCACCGGCCGGCCGCCGCGCGGCGGCCACCCGGCCGGCGGCACCTACACCGGCACCCCGGTCACCACCCGTTACGGCACCGTACAGGTGGCAGCCACCATCAAGGCCGGCCGGCTGACGGCCGTCAAGGTACTGCGTGCCCCGTCCGAAAACGGCCGCGACCGTGAGATCGCCGCCTACGCCCTGCCGCGCCTGACGCAGGAAGCGCTGAGCACGCACACCGCCCGCATCGACGCGGTGTCCGGCGCCAGCTACACCAGCGCCGGCTACATCCGGTCGCTGCAGAGCGCCTTGGACCGGGCCGGTGTCTGAGTGCCGGCGCGGTGTGCGCCACGTCGAGCGGACGATGGGCACGGTGTTCTCCTTCGACATCCGCGACGCCCGCACCCCCGCCATCGAGTCCGCCCTGGACGACGCGATCGCCTGGCTGCACCACGTCGACAAGGTCTTCTCGACCTACCGTCCCGACAGCGCCGTCAGCCGGCTGGCGCGCGAAGAGCTGGCACTCGACGACTGCCCCGCGGAGGTACGCGAGGTCCTCGGCCTCTGTGAGCAGGTGGGACATGCCACCGGTGGCTGGTTCAGCATCACCGCGCAAAACGGCAGCCTCGACCCGACCGGACTGGTCAAAGGATGGGCGGTCGAACGTGCCGCGCAGATCCTGCAGGCGGCCGGCGCCCATCACACCTGCGTGAACGGTGGCGGCGACCTCCAGCTCAGCGGGGAAGCGGCGCCGGGCACCCCCTGGCGCATCGGGATCGCCCACCCGCTGCATCCGGGCGAGCTGTGCGCCGTCGTCACCGGACGCGACCTGGCCGTCGCCACCTCGGGCACCGCCGAACGCGGAGCCCACATCCTCGATCCGCGCACCGGCACTCCCGTGACGGGCCCCGCCTCGGTCACCGTCGTCGGCCGCAGCCTCACCACGACCGACGCCTACGCCACGGCGGCCTTCGCCATGGGTGCGGACGCGCGGGACTGGCTGGAGGCGCTCGACGGCCACGAGGGTTTCGCGGTGGCACGGGACGGCGGCACCTGGCACACCCGGGACTTCCCAGGAACGGTGTGCGACATCGTCGGCCCGGGGCGTCGGCCTGATGAGGACCCGCCTCTCGGTCGTCGTGCACCTGCCGACCGGCAAGGCTTGACCGTCCGGACGGCGGCCGACGTCTTCCTCGACTCGCCCGGCAACCGAACACGGTCCGGAACTACGGGATCGGGGAGGGCAGACCGCCGGACGACTCGGGAAGGCGCGGCTGCTGACGCCGGTCGCGGATGACGATCGCTGCCGAGCGCCTCGCGGTGTAGCGCCCGCGGACCGAACCGCGCGCCCGGTGAAGAAGGCCGGTTGCTCGGGCATGGGCTGCGGTTCGCCCAGATGATCGGCAGCAGCGCCGCTGCCTCGGCCGTCACCGACCCGTCCCTGCGGGCAGGGTGCGACCCATCCCTGTTCCGTTCTCCGCCGTCCGTCCGGGGCCGGCTGTCCTCCGGCACCGCATGGCTCTTGTGCCTTCCGTTCCCGCTCGGGGCAGGGCACAGCCGGAGCGCAGCGCACATCCCCTGGGCACGTCGTGTGGCGATGCCTGCCGGACGGCCGGACACTGAAAGTGACGGCGCAGGTCCATCCGCCGGAAAGGTGGCGCCCCCGCGCCGGCAGCCGGAGGCGGCTCGGCCGTCCGTCTCACCGTCCGTATGACCGTCCGCATGACCGTCCGTATCACTGCCGACGACACGAGGGACGGCGGAGAAGGCGACCGGAGCATGGCGCGCTCTCCCCTGCGCAACCGGTGACGGCCCCGGAGGATCCGGGGCTCGCGCACGTCGGACGTGGGCCCTGACTGTGGCGAACGCAGCTGACCGTATGGCACTCGGCGTGACCGGAAGGAGGCGGGTCGTCATGACGGACGCCAGGGCCGAGCGCATCGCGGAGCTCATCGAGCCACTACGGGTGAAGCCGGGATCGCGGGTGAACCTGGGCAGGGACTTCGACCCCCGCTACAAGGCCGGTCTGAAGAAGAAGCGTGGTGTGGAGCTGTTGCGCACGGGTGTGTTGCTGCTCGCCGAGTACCAGGAGCGTCTGGCCGCCCAGGACACATACGGAGTGCTGCTCTGTCTGCAGGCGCTCGATGCCGGCGGCAAGGACGGGACGATCCGGCATGTCATGAGCGGGGTGAACCCGCAAGGCGTCAAGGTGAGCAGCTTCAAGCAGCCCTCCGTCGAAGAGCTCGACCACGACTACCTGTGGCGCTACGCCGCCAGGCTGCCCGCGCGCGGCGACATCGCGATCTTCAACCGTTCGCACTACGAGGAGGTCCTCGTGGTGCGGGTGCACCCGGAACTCCTCGAACGGCAGAGGCTGCCGGAGCATGTGCGAGGAGCGGATATCTGGGACCGTCGCTACCGCGACATCAACAACTGGGAGCGCTACCTGACCGACAACGGGTTCAAGGTGGTGAAAGTCTTCCTGAACCTTTCCAGGGAAGAGCAGCGCAGCCGTTTCATGAAGCGGCTCGACCGGCCGGAGAAGAACTGGAAGTTCTCCGCCGCCGATGTCCGGGAGCGCCGGCGGTGGGACGACTACCAGCGCGCGTTCTCGGAGATGCTCTCGGCGACCAGTACGGAGTGGGCGCCTTGGTACGTCGTACCGGCGGACCGGAAGTGGTTCGCGCGCATCTGCACGGCAGCGGTGCTGGCGCACACGCTGATGGACATCGACCCCCGCTACCCCGTGGTCGGCAAGGAGGCGCGCAAGGATCTCCAGGCCGCCAGGCACGAGCTGGAGGCCGAGGCCCCTGAGGGCGCGCCGGCCGATCCGTACGCAGCCAGGCATCCGATCCCCGAAGCCGACGCCGAACAGCAGCGAACCGGGCGTACAGCGAAACGGAAGCAGTCGTCCGCTGCGGCGCAGCGGACCGAGAAGGGGAAGCGGCCCTAGCTGTTCTGTCCACGGAGGTTGGTGACGCAGCAAGGACGTGCTGAAGAGCATTCTGGATTCCGGACGTTCCTACGCTCAGCCGGACCACCTCCCGGCACCTCTTCGTCCGGTGTTCCTTCATGACGACCGGACGAAGAGGTGGTGCCGGCGGAGCCGGGGAGACTTCATCGCGTCAGTGCAGGATCCTGTCCTTGGCACGCTGGAACTCCGCGTCCGTGAGGTCGCCCCGGCTCCTGATCTCCGCGAGTTTGGCGAGTTCGTCGGCCTGGCTCGGCGGGCCGGTACCGGAATTCTGGCGACTGAAGCTGTCGAACGCCTGCTGCCGAGCCCGGACGTGCTGTATTTCGCGCGTTCCCATGGCGTTGCCGCGCGCCGCGAGGTACACAAAGACGCCGATGAAGGGGAGGAAGAGCACGAACACCAGCCATCCCGTCTTCGCCCATCCGCCCAGCGAGTCGTCACGGAAGATGTCGATGACGATCCGGACGAGCAGGAAGATCCATATGATCCATAGGAAGATCCACAACATCGTCAAGAACGTGCCCAGTACGGGGTAGTCGTAGGCCAAGTTCCACTGGCCGTTCATGAGGTCCTCCTCTCCCCCCTTTCGGCCGACCGCTCAAAGCCCACGGGTCCCCTTCCTCCGCAGGGCGGCCGGCCTGATACGACTTTCCCGGATACAGAAGACGGGAGGCTGCCCGCTTCAGCAGCCCCCGGCCGGCAGCGTCGTCACGTCTCCATCTCAGTGACGAGTTCGGCGAAACCGAGCGCACGCAGAACGCTGCCTGCTGCGTCGACCACCCGTGCGCTGCCGACGATCGGCGCGATCGCCACACAGACGGCCTTTGCGTCTTCGGCAGTCAGGCCGGCCTCTTTGGCGACGCCGAGATTGGCCAGATACGAGGCAGGCGCGGCGTCCATCGCAATGAGCGCCGCCAGCCGTACGAGGTGGTAGGTGCGTTCGTCGAGGCCAGAATTGGGCAGCGTTTCTATGGTCATCCGTGCCAGCTGCTCGAATACCGGGTGCTCACCCTGAGCAAGCGCGCCCAGAGTTCGTTCAGGAGCTTGTGCTGTCATGATCAGCGACCTTCTCACTCGATGTGTCCTGCAGAACCACACAGGCCGCGAGGGGAAGGGAGAGCAGAATGGACCTCTACGCAGAAAGTGCCCTACATCTATGTGATTCCTTCGCGGGCTCGGCGTCAAATGCTGCCGGCTCGCGAGGAAGAGCACGGAGGGTGTCGACAGGCGTTCGAGAACCGTCATTCGACCACGTGCGCCGATGGCAGCGCAGCCAGGGCATCACCCACCGGGAGGTAAATGATGCGCTCGCCGGCATCCGACTTGCCCGAGTTCCGACAGCTCCTGGCCGGCCTGGCCCACGGCGTCATCGACGGCGTGATCTTCTACGGCCGCGACCTGCTCGGGCGACGGGCGGGCGCCGCGTGAGGATTTCGCGAATGGCCGGCCCGTGGGGCGGACGGGTGGTCCGGCGCGGCAGGGCACGGGTGGCCGGCCCTCGGGCGGACGGGTGGGCCATCTGCCGATCAATCGTCTGTTGATCAACCGTTGATCCTCCTCTGCTGTGATGCCAACGCACGCTCGGGACATCCGGCGTGACGGTGCGACAAGGAGACGGGCGTGAGCCGAGCAGCCGCGGTCCGGGGCCCGGGGCCCGGGAACGAGGGAAGCGACAGCATGACGGATACGCCGTTGCCACGTGGCGTCACGCTCATCGCGCCCGGTTCCGGTACCGGCAAGACGGCGGTGGCGGTCGGGATCACCCGCGCTCTTCGCCGCCGGAACATCACGGTCGACCCGTTCAAGGCCACCAGCGTCGTGAAGACGACGGACCGGCCGGGCCCTCCGCTCAAGGTGTACGAGCGCGGTGTCTTCCACAACTGCGGTGCGGCCGGAGTCCCGGTGCAGTGGTGGAACAACCCCGTGGTGGCCGTGACGGACGGGAACGGCCGCGGGCAGCTGTATGTGTGCGGAGAGCCGCTCGGCGAGGTGCCGGTCTTCGGCCAGGACAGTCTGGACCTGCGCACCTTCCCCCATGACCTGCGCCTGAGGTGTCTGGACGCCGTCAGGGACGCCCTGGCCGTTCTGGCCGATCGCGGTTCCTTCGTCGTCATCGAGGGGTCCGGCGGTGCCGGGAACCAGCCGTCCCGGGCGGATCTGGCCAACGACGTCGTGCCGCTGCGGGCGGGGCTGCCGGTGGTGCTCGTCGGCAACGTCAACCAGGAGGGCCACCTGGCGGCCCTGGCGGGCCTGCCGGGTGTGCTGGGCGAGCCCTACCGCCGGCTGATGATCGGGTACGTGCTGAACGGTGTCCGGGACCGTGCCCGTCTCGCCGATGCCCGGGAGCGGCTGGCGCAGGCCATGCCGGTACCAGAACTGGCGGCCGTGCCCAGCTACGCACCGCCCGACGGGTACGAGGACTCGCCCCAGGAGTGCGAGGTCGTCTACGAGAGGCGCGCCGACCACGTCGCGTCCTCCGGCCTCCTGGCCGCGATCTCCTCCCATGGCCTGGCGCCCCCGCTGGTGTCGGCCCTGGAGGAGACCTGACACCGTTCTCCGTCCCGTACCCGTACCCGTATCTCCCCTCCCGGAGGGTTCCCTTGCCCGACGCAGTGCTGCGCCACCGGGACGCAGCAGGACCAGTGACCGGACGACCTGTGCAGGTGACGTCATAACCGGCCAGACCTCGACCACACGCGTCGCGCAGCTCGACGGCGGCCTGCCGCTGCTGCTGACCCCGGCGGACGGCGGGCACACCGCCGGCATCGCGCTCTCGCTCGGCTTCGGCAGCCGGGACGACCCTGCGGGTATGAACGGCGCCGCACACCTGCTGGGGCGCCTCATCATGTCGGTGCCGCTGGAGGGCGGCCCCTCGCTGGGCGAGCGCGTCGAGCAGTTCGGCGGGACGTGGGGAGCCGTGACCGGAGCGGAGTCGCTGACGGTCCATGCCCGGGTGCCGGCCGATGACGCTCCCGTGGTCGCCGGCTGGATGCTCGACGCGCTGACCCGGCCGGCGCTGTCGGACGAGGCGCTCGGCCGGGAGCGGCACAACGTCGCCCGGGAGCCGGCGGCGGCCGCGGCGGACCCCGCCGACGCCCCGGCCGATGGCCTGCAGGCGGCGTTCCTCGCCGCCGTCTTCCCCGGCCATCCGCTGGGCGCGGCGGTGGGCGGCACGCCGGGCGGTCCCGGGCGGATCGCCCTCGGCCCGCTGTTGCCACTGCATCAACGGGCGCTGGCGACGGTTCCGCTGGCCCTGGCGTGTGCCGGGAACGTGCAGGAGGCGGCGCTGCGCAGCCGGATGTCCCCCCTGGCGATGGCCAGGGCCGGCGGCGTCCGGCCGCGGCGTTCCCCGCACGCCCCCGCCGGTCGCCCCGGCCCGCCGGATCCCGCCTGGCCGGACGGGCCCTGCCGGTTCCTCGCCGGCGCGCCGGCCCCGACCGCCACGGACCCGCGGCGTGACGCGTTCGACCTCCTCGGCCACCTGCTCGGCGCGGGCCCGGCGTCGCGGATGCACCGGCGCCTTCGCGCCGGGCACGGCCTCGCGCCCGGGTTCCGGGCGTGGGCCCGCGCGTACAGCGATGCGGGGGTCTGGTGTTTCCTGGCCGGTACCGACGGCGCCGACGGCCCCGCGGCAGTCCGGGCGCTCCGCGCGGAACTCGCCCGGCTGGCGCAGCACGGTCCCGCGCCGGCGGACTTGGACGCCGCGGTCCGCCAGGCGCGGACCGAGCTGCTCCGGACGGCGGAGAACGGCTACCCGGCCGTCGTGGCGAGCCACCACTGCGTCACCGGTGCCGTCTGGTCCCCGGAGGCGGAGTGGGCGCGGCTCGCCCGCGTCACGGCGGCGGACGTCGCCGGCGCCGCCGCGGCGGTGGCGGAGGGCCTCCGTGTCGTCGTCCGCCCGGACGGACGGACCCGCGATGAGTGAACGTGACCCGGGCCGTGACGACGGGGCAACCCTGCTGATCACTCCGGACACCCGCCGTCACGACGCCGCCGGACCACCCGACGGCGCCGGACCGACGGAACGCGGTTTCCTGCTGTTCAAGCCGGACACCCTCGAACGGCGCCTCCTGCAGGACTGCGTGGCGGACATCGCCGGGGTGGGCCTGCGGGTGCTGGAGCAGCACACCCTGCGCCTGACGGAGGCCCAGATCGCGGCCGTGTGGTCCGGCATCGACCCCGACCGCAGGCCGCTGACCGCGGGCCTCATGCGGCGCTACCTGTCCGCGGGGCCGAGCCGGCTGGTCCTGGTCGACGGGCCCGGAGCCACCGCCCGGCTACTGGCGCTCAAATCGGCGATCCGCCGCCGGCACGGCGCCGTTTACTACGCCAACCTCGTCCACAGCCCGGACTCGGCCGAGGAGGCACGCCGGGAGCTCGCGGCCCTCCTCGACGGCCGCTACGACCCGCACGCGTTGTTCCGTCCCGCCACCGCGACCTGGCACGGCTGGCGCATGGAGACGGTCGAGGCGGCGCTCGACAGGTGGTGGGCGTCCGTCCCGGAACAGCGCGGCCGCCGGCCGACCCACTGGAGTCCGCCGCTGCCGGCCGCGGGCCATCGCGTCCGCATCTACGCCAAGCGCCACTGGGCGGTGGCGTTCGACGACATGGCGTGCTTCCTGGCCGGGACGGCGGGCGTCGATGAGCCGGAATTCGCCGTGCGGGCCGGATTCGCGGCGCTGTACGACGGCGAGGGATTCGTTCTTCCGACGGCGTCGGCGAAGGCCGCGCACGACACGTGCCGGACGGTTCGCGACTTCGGCCTGATCGCCCTCGGACCCGGCGACAGCGGGCAGTCCGGCCAGGACGCCGGAACCGCCCGCCGGCCGGACCCGCGGGAGTAGGAGCGGGTGCGCGAAGTCTTCGCCGTACCGGGCCGGCCGCCCGAAACCCGTCTGCTGTCCGACCTGTACGACACAACTCCGAGGTGGCTCCATGCAATTGCTCATCTGCGGTATGCACCGTTCCGGCACGAGCGCCGTGGCGCACATGCTCTCCGAGTCGTGCCGGCGGACCTTGCTGGAGGATCCCGACTGGGCCATGACGGGCCGTCTGGTCGACGTCACGGCCCCCGCGCAGGAGCTGGCCCGGTGGGACATCCTGAAGTGCCCTCGGATGACCGAAGTGCTGCCCGCCGCGCTGGACGCCTACCCGCAGGCCCGTGCCGCCGTGATGGTCCGTGACCCCCGTGACGTGCTGTGCTCGATCCTGGAGAAGGTGTATGCCGGAATGCCCACCCGGATGCTCGAATTCTCCCGCCTGGGCGTTTCGGAGACCGGCGCGGCCGGCTTCGCGCAGGCGTACGTCACCTACGCCCGCACCATCCTCAGCGCACGTGCCGCCGGGGGCGCCGCGCGCGTGCGCCTCATCCGCTACGAGCAGTTCTGGACCGACCGGCCGGCCGGGATCGCCGCCCTGGCCGCCTGGCTCGGCTGGCCGTCCGACCGCGAGGTCTGTGAGTCGATCCAGTCCCGTCAGCTCGGCCCGTTCCACACCAAGCACCCCGGCGACCAGTCGGTCAAGGGGGCGGGCCGGTGGCGCACCGAGCTGGGCGGGGCCGACCAGGCCGCCCTCGAACCCGCCCTGGAGGCCTACACGGGCCTGTGCGAAACGGCACCGTAGAGCGGGCGCGAGGGCGGGCCGGGAAGGGCGGCGGGCCGCTACCGGCGGATGTCCACGACGTGCTTCCCGGCCGGGTCCACGCCTGTCCTGGCCGCGTCGTTGAGCAGCGCGGCCAGGCCGGGCAGAGTCACCCGGCCGGCGATGAGCTCCTCGACGTGGCTGGTGGTCCAGGGAAACGGCGCCGCCAGCACCGCGCCGGCCATGGTGAAGTCGGCGCCGGTCGCGCCGTGCGTCCCCACCACCAGGGCGCGGCGCCCGCCCCGCTCCAGCTCCAGCGTCTGCTCGCCGCGGCGGATGCCGTCCAGCATCAGCCGGGTGCCCGGCACCTGCCAGTCCGGCTTGATGCCGCCGAACAGGACCAGACGTCCGCCGTGCGGCGGCAGCAGGTTCCAGGCGCTGTCGAAGGTGCTGCTGTCGAGCAACGCCGTGGTCACGACCACGGTGTCAAAGGTGCGCGTGCCTACCTCGCGGCCGGGGATCTTCGGCACGTCCCGCAGCAGCGCCGTCCGGGAGAGGGCGGTCAGCCGCTCGGGGCTCCTGTTGATCAGGGTGACCCGGCATCCGTTGAGCCTCAGCAGCACCGCCAGCAGGACTCCCGCGGTTCCTGCCCCGATGATCGCGACATCGGAACCGGGGAGGACGTTGGCCGCGCAGTGGACGGTGCACGCGAGGGGCTCGGTGAAGACCGCCCGGTCGTCCGGCGTACCGTCGGGCACGGCCGGCAGGGCGGCGCGCAGCTGCTCGGGCGGTCCGGTCAGAAGTGCCGTCTGCGCAAACGCGGTTGTCCGGGTCACCGGGACGTGGGGGTCCAGGCACACCCGCAGGCCGGGCGGGAAGTCGTCCGAGCTGCTGTCGTGCACCAGGGCGACCATTTCGTGGCCGAAGTCGGCCCGTACGTCGCGGCTGCGGCGGACCTCCTTGAGGTCCGAGCTGCACAGGCCCACGGTGTGCGGGCGGACCAGCACCCATGACGGGGACGCCGGGCGCGGCCACGGGCGGGTGGTGAGCCGGACCCCGCCGGGCACCAGCTCCAGGCTCCTGCTGTGGCGTTCACCCATGGCGGCCGCCGTCGGGGAAGCGGACGACGACCTTGACGATCTCCGAGCCGTCGGCGGCCCGGAACTGCCCGTCGAGCCGGCGGTTGATCACGTCCACCGCGTCCTCGGGGCCCAGCTCGTGGGTGATGAGGCCGCCGTACCCGCCGGGATCCGCGCGGAGGACCGATTCCGCCGCGCGCAGCTGGGCCGTCGAGGTGCCCCGGTGGCCGGTGAGCACCAGCGGTTTGCCCTCGTGCGAGACCGCTTTGAGCAGGCCCAGTTCAGGATCGATCCCGCCGCAGACATTGTGCCGGCGCACCCGGCCGACCGTGGCGTCGGGGAAGGTGGGAGCCGCTGCCGCCGCGTCGAGCGCGGTGACGAGCACCATCGTCCCGCCGGGCCGCAGGGTGTCCGCCGCCTCCCGGACGGCGCTCGCCATCGACGGCCGCGGGGCGCAGACGACAGCCACGTCGAGTGGCCGCGGCGCGCGGTGGCCGGTCACGGAGAGGCGGACGGGCGCGAGGGGGGCGTGGTTCTCCACCCAGGCCAGGCGTTCCGGCCGCGCCTCGACCAGTTCGACGTCGTGCCCCTGGTCGGTCGCCCTCCGCGCATGGAGCAGCCCGATCGGGCCGGCGCCCCAGATGCCGACGGACAGGCGGCCGGCCGGGGCCGAACGCCCGATCAGCTCCCACGAGTAGAGGACGGTGCCGAGCGGTTCGCACAGCGTGAGCACGGCCGTCGGGTCCAGCGGCCGGACCTGCTGCAGCGCGCCGGGCGGCAGCTCCGGTCCCAGGGGGACCCAGCTGCGGAGCAGGCCGTCGAAGCTGTGGCCGAGTACCGAGTCCTGGTTGCGCACGTCGACGGGGTTGAACACGACCATCCGGTCGCCGCCGGGGACGCCGTGCAGGATCCCGATGCCTTCGTGGCCGAGCACCGCGGCCGCGTCCCCCCGGTGGCCGGCGCCGATCTGGACGTCGGTGCCGCAGAGTCCCACGGCGAGCATCGACACGTACGGCCGGTCGCCGTGCGGCCTTTCCATCGGTTCGCTCCGGACCCGGTGCCCGGAGCGGACCAGCTGCCACCCGGTCACGACACCACCTGCCACTGCCGGGCCTGCAGGGCCGCCAGGGCCTCGTCCAGTTCCGCCTCGGTCACGTCGTCGACGAACACGGCGCGGCCGATGTCCTGCAGCAGGGGCAGGCGTTGCCGGCCGTCGCGGTGCAGGCTGGTGTTGGCCAAGGCCTCGGCCAGCAGGTCGAGGGTCATCTCCCGGTGGGTCATCGGCAGGCCCAGGTCGGCCAGGACGCGGAGGATGCGGTCGGCGACGGCCGGCGGCAGCAGGCCCCGGTTCCGCGAGAGCATGACGGTCACGGCGAGGTCGATGGCGACGGCCTCACCGTGCAGGAGCGCGGGCCGAAGGCGCATCTCCAGGGCGCCGGAGAACGAGTGCCCGATGTCGGCGAGCCGCTCCAGCCGGTCCTCGCAGAGGTTTCCGACGAGTTCGCCGAGCATGGCCGCGATGCTGCGCTCGATGACCTCGGACTCCACCTGCGGGTCCGGCGTGCCCGCCGCCAGGGCGCGGCTGTGCGTGTCGAGGAGGCCGAAGAGCGCCGCATCGGCCACGAGCGCTATTTTGACCGATTCGCCGAGGCCGCAGCGGTACTCGCGGGGGTCCAGCGTGCGCAGGAACCCCGGGTCGATGACGACCCGGCCCGGACGGGAGTAGGTGCCCAGCCGGCTCTTGTTCCCGCCGTAGTTGATCGCCGTCTTGACCCCGATGCCCGCGTCGATCATGCCCAGCAGAGTGGTGGGAACCTTGACGTACGGAGCGCCCCGCCGGTAGATGCTGGCGGTGAAGCTCACGAGGTCGAGCAGCACGCCGCCGCCCACCGCGATGACCGGTTCCGACCGGCGCAGCAGACCGAACCGGTCGAAGGCGTCGACCAGGTCGGACACCGCCGCCAGGCTCTTGCACGACTCGTCCACGTCGAGCACCAGGGTTTCGAGGGCGACGTTCCCCGCTCCGGCCGTCAGCGCGTCCGTCAGCGCGTCCCCGTAGAGCTCCCACACCCGTTTGTCGGCCACGACGAGCCGCCGGGTGGCGCCGTGGGTGCCCAGGCCCGCCGCTTCCCGCAGCCGGCTCCGGCCGGAGGCGAGCATGTCCGGGGCCATGACGACGCTGTAGGACTTCGGGTTGTCGCCCGGCACGGTCCAGCTGCGCGCCCCGGCGGCGCCGGAACGGGCGAGCATCCCGGCTCCTCGCAGTGCGGGCTCGGCGCCGGGTGGGGCGACCTGGATCCGGTCGGCCAGTGAGCCCGGCCGTCCGTAGAGTCCCGCCGCGTCCATCCGGGCGGTCAGGCACTCCAGGTAGTCACTGCCGAGGCCTGCGGCCACGCCGCCGGTGAGGACCACCCGGTCGATCTCGGCGTCGGTGCTGAGAACCGACAGCAGCGCGTGCGCGAGCGGCCGTGTCACGGCTTCGAGCACGGCGTGCGCCCCTTGCTCACCGCCGGCCACCGCCTGGGCGAACTGGCTGGTGAGCGAGGCGTCGGCGGCCAGCCAGGGCGTGCCTTCCGCGGCGAGCAGCCTGAGGATGCGGTCGATGCCGCGGCCCGATGCGTACGAGCTGAGGTGCCCGGTCGCACCGCAGTCGCAGGGCAGCAGCATCTCTTGTGTGCCGATGCGGAATTCGGCCGGCAGATGCCCGATCTCCCCCTGCAGGCCGGTGTCCGCGTTCGTGGGGACCCTGCCGGTGGCGACCTCGATGGTCCGCAGCCCGATGCCGCTGCCGACGACGACCGCGGCCAGCCGCCGCAGGTTCTGCGCGTGCGGCTGCGCCGCCAGCGCCACCGCGGTCGCGGTGACGTCGTTGACGACCGTCCACCGGAACTCGGGCGCTGTCTCCCGCAGCGCCCCGGCGGTGTCGAACCTGTGCCCGGCCCCGTCGCCCCAGAGCGGGCCGGATCCCACCGTCATGCCGGTGCGCGCGTCGATCGCCACGCCCAGCGAGACGCCGACCGCGCTCACCGCGTGGCGGCGGGCCAGCCGGCGCGCATCGGCGACGATGAGGTCCACGAGCCGCCGGTGCAGTGCGGCCGCCTCCTCCCCCGGGCAGCTGGCCCAGGACGGCGCCGTCCGCACGGCGAGGTCGTGCAGGCGGTTGTCGCCGTCCAGCACCGCCGAGCGCGCGTGGGTACCGCCGACGTCGAAGACCGCCACGGTGTCGTTGGTCGTCATGAGCGCACCCGCATCATTTCCAGTGCCTCCCCGAAGCGTTCGGCCACGAGCTCGGCGTCCTCGTGGGTCAGGATCAGGGGCGGGCGCAGTTCGATGGTGTTCCCCTCGCCGTGCTCGGACACCCGGGTGATGACCCCGCGCTCCATCAGCGCCGCGTGCAGCGCACGGGCCAGGCGCGGCGCGCGCGACCCGTCCGGTTCCGACAGTTCGATGCCGAGCATCAGGCCCAGGCCGCGGACGTCACCGATCTCCGGGTACGTGCGGCCGAGGTCGAGCAGGGCGGCCTTGAGGGCGGAGCCGACGGTGCGGACGTTCTCCAGGAACTCCGGCCGGCGGACCTGCGCCAGCGTGGCGAGGGTGGCCGCGGCGGCGATCGGGTGGCCGCCCGAGGTGAAGCCGTGCAGTGACCGGTCCATGCCGACGAGCCGTTCCTCGGTGATGATCGCCGCCAGCGGCAGACCGGACCCGCTCAGCCCCTTCGACACGGTCATCATGTGCGGCTCGACGCCGAACGCCTCGGCCGCCGTCAGGTAACCGGTGCGTCCGAACGACGTCTGGGTCTCGTCGAAGATGAGGACGATGTCCCGCTCGTCGCAGAACTCCCGCAGCCGCTGCAGGTATCCCGGCGGGGGAACGATGTTGCCGCCGGCGCCGCTGATCGGCTCGATCAGCACGGCCGCGGTGCTGCCCGTACCGGCGTACCTGATGAAGTCGTCGATGCGGTCGATGCAGAGGTAGCCGCAACTGCCGGGCTCCTCCCGGTAGAAGCAGCGCAGACAGTAGGGGTCCGGGACGTTGACCGCCCTCGGGTAGACCACCGGGAACGGCGCCCGCAGGTGGGCCATGCCGTTCAGCGCGCCGGCCGCGAGCGTCTGCCCGACGTGTCCGCGGAACGGCACGATCACGTCGCGGCGCCCCGTGTGCAGCTGGGCGATCTTCACCGCCCCTTCCGTGGCGGTCGAGCCGCCGCTGCTGCGGAGGTTGACCCGGGTGAGGTTCGCCGGGCTCAGCTCGACGAGCAGTTCCATCACCTGGTTGGAGACATCGGTCTGGAACATGGAGCTTGCGAACAGCAGGTCGTCGCTCTGCCGCTTGATGGCGGCCACCACGTCCGGGTGGTTGTGCCCGAGGGAGAGGTTGAAGGTGCCTGCCGCGCAGTCCAGATACTCACGCCCGTCGGCGTCCCAGACCCGCAGGCCGCTCCCGCCGACCAGCCGGGCAGAGCCCTGCTCGTAGTAGGCGGGCGGAGGCGGGGGTGATTCATCGAACGCGTCACTCATCGGGAATCTTTCTTTCTCGGGTGAACGGGCAGGTGACGTGACGGCGGATCACGTCTGATCAGCTGCGTCATGAGAGCGAGAGTGCGCCGGAGCGCGTGCTGCGCCGCAGGGTCAGCGTCAGGCCCGTGTAGGCGAGGACCGCCCAGCCGAGAGCCACGGCGAGTTCGCCCGCCACGAGTGCCATGGGCAGTGGCCGGCCGGCCGCCAGTTCCCGGATCGCCTGCAGGCCGTGGCGGACCGGCAGCAGCTGTCCGATGACGCCCCAGGGGCCGCCGGCCGGCGGCGGCGTGTTCACCCCGGCGAGGGCCAGGATGATGATCGTGGTGCTCGCGGTGAGGTACATGCGGCTGCCCGGCCTGCGCAGGCTCAGGCTCGCGAGCGTCAGGGACATCGAGTAGGCGCAGAGCGCGAGCAGCACCTCTATGGCGAGGATCCCCGGCAGTGCGCCCGAGTGCACGGTACCCGGGATCAGCACCGACATGATCGTCAGCACGGCGCACGAGGTGATGATGCCGTCCGCCACCCAGTACAGCCCCCGGGAGGCGATGACCAGCAGGGGGTTCGCCCGGCTGACGAGGAGGTACTGGAGGGTGCCCGACCTGCGTTCGCCGACGCTGGACGAGACGACCCCGAGCGTCCCGAGCGGGCCCAGGGCGGCGGCGTTGCCGAGCGCGATGTACGCCTCCGCTCCCGGATCGGCCATCAGGCTGCCCAGGGTGGCGAAGAACAGCACCTGGCAGGTGAGCCTCAGCAGCCAGCCCCCGGCCCAGGACTGCCAGGTGAACATCGCCCGGTAGTCGTGATAGCTGCTGATCACCCCGTACCCGATCTGCCGGGCCGCGGCAGAGAGCCGGTCCGAAGTCCGTTCCCGGCTAGTCATACAGCGCCACCCCTCCCGCCCTGACTGCCGTCAGGACCCTTCTCAACGCCAGAAATCCCACCAGCACTTGGGCCGCCACCAGTAGGGCGAGCACGCCCAGCGAGCCGAGCGGAGCCGGTGCGCCGGCGGCCGGCAGGGCCCGCAGCACATCGGCGCTCCACGACAGGAAGAAGGCACGGGCGATCCACCGGAGCGGCTCGGGCAGCGTGCTCGCCGGCAGGATGAGGCCGCCGAGGAGGTAGACCGGGTAGGTGAGGGCGTTCTGCAGTGTCCTGGCTCCCCGGACGAGGACCATGAGACAGCTCACCAGCAGCGCGGCGCCGGCGACGCCCACGGTGGTCAGGACGACCGTCACCAGGCTGAGCGGCACCGAGCCGAGTGTGACCGGGAAGCCGAAACCGAAGCGGGCGATGAACAGGGCCTCGGCGAGAACCGGGATCGCCAGGGCCGTGGTGGAGAACACCCGGACCGCGAGGGCGGCGGTGTAGGCGCCGGGCGTGAGCATGGACGGCTCCAGCGTCCCCTCGTGACGGTCGTCGTCCACCACTTCGGCCGCGACGAAGACGGCGTGCGCCCACATGCTCATGAGGAACGCGCCGATCGCGGCCTGTGTGGCGAGTTCCTCGTGGTGATGGTGCCGGAGCACGGTGAAGAACACGACGCAGTACAGCGGCAGCACGGCAAGCGGCGCGAGCAGGTTGGGGTCACGGAACAACAGCGTCAGGTGGGTTCTGGCGTACACGAGCATCAGACCGCGAACTCCCGGTCCGCGATGATCGTCCGGTACACGTCCGCGAGGTTCGGCGGGGCCATCGCGAGCTGCCGGACCCCGGCACCGGCGAGGGCCAGGAGCACCTGGTTCGCCTCCTCCTCGCCCACGACCCTGAGGGTGAGGTCGCCGTCGGTTCCGTCAATGCCGGATACGCCGGGGAACGCCGCCAGGCGGGAGCGCAGATCCTCCGGAACGCCGGAGGCGGTCACCATGCGCGGCGCGTGGAGATCGGCGAACAGCTCCTCCGTGGCTCCGGCGCGGACGATCCGGCCCCCGTCGACGAGGGCCACCCGTGCGCACAACTCCTGGGCTTCCAGCATGTCGTGTGTGGTCAGCAGGATCGTGACGCCCGACCCCTGCAATTCCCGGACCAGCCGCAGGAATCCCGCGCGGGCATGCGGGTCCATCCCGTTGGTCGGCTCGTCCATGATGAGCACCTGGGGATCGGAGACCAGGGCGCGGGCGAGGTGGACGCGTTGCACCATGCCGCGGGAGAAGGTCTCCACCCGGTCGTCGACGCGCGCCACCAGGCCCAGGCGCTCGATCACCTCGTCGGTTTTGCGGTCGGCCTCCTTCCGGCGCAGCCCCTGCAGGGCCGCCCAGTAGCGCAGGTTCTGCCGTGCGGTGAGCCGCCGGTACAGACCGCGCTCGCCGCCGAGGACCAGTCCGACGGCGCGCCGTACCTGTTTGGCCTGACGTGCCACGTCCCATCCGGCCACCTGGGCCGTGCCCCGGGTGGGCAGCAGGAGCGTCGCGAGGATCCGGGCCAGTGTCGTCTTCCCCGCCCCGTTGGGGCCGAGCAGGCCCACGGTCTCGCCTTCGGCGATGGAGAAGGTGA
Organism: Streptomyces sp. NPDC054765; assembly: GCF_053612065.1. Classification (NCBI taxonomy): domain Bacteria; kingdom Bacillati; phylum Actinomycetota; class Actinomycetes; order Kitasatosporales; family Streptomycetaceae; genus Streptomyces; species Streptomyces sp. NPDC054765. Next base: position 40,419 of record NZ_JBSHBP010000005.1, read on the forward strand.
CCCGGTCGAGCGCGGTGATCTCCTGGCCCCGCCGGGTCCGGAAGGTGCGGGTCAGCTCGTGCGCCGTGACAATCGCCATGCTGTCCCAGCCTCTCAGTCGGTGTCCGCCGCCGAAGCCGGCCACGGGGCGAGCGTGGCCAGTTCGGTGCGAGCGGCCTCGTAGCGCTCAGGGTCGACAAGCTCCGCCGGCACCAGCAGGAAGTCGGCGATCGGTGTGCGCAGCAGGACGTCGGCTTCGACGTGGTGCTCGACGGCCTGCCGCAGGTCGCCGAGGCGCAGCTGCTCGGCCAGCTGCATCCCGTAGAGGGGCAGCCCCGCCGCGCGCCGGGCCCCGAGTTCGTCCTCCACGTGCGGCAGCCCGGGGCCGTCGGCCCTGCGCGCCGACTCTCTCTGCGCGGCCGGCCGCAGCAGCTCCGCCAGCTGCCGGAGAAGGCCGCTCGCCAGTGCCGCGTGCCGTTGCGCCAGCTCGCACAGCTCCAGCAGTTCGGGAGCGAGCAGGTACGCCTTCGCGGCGGCCGCCACGGGCCCCGGTGCCGGTGCCGTCGGCGTGCTGAGCGCGCAGGTGAGGTCGAGGAGGTCCTTGGGGTCGAACTCCCGCTGGAACCGTTCCTCGGCGATCGCCAGGAGATCGGCCAGCCACTGGTCCGCGGGCTGGGCGGGCCGCATCGGCACGACGCCGGGCTCGCCGCCGTAGGCGAAGGTGGTCACCTCGACCCGGAAGTTGGGGGTGAACTGCGGATCGGCGGCGGGCCACCCCACGGAGACGTAGAGATGCCGCTCGTCGCCGTGCTGGAGGAGCGACAGCATGGGATCTTCCACGGGGAAGCGCCGCGCCACGCTGCCGATCACCTGCCAGAGCGTGTCCTCGTCCTCCGTGACCACGTCGAGGTCGCCGGACGGACGCAGCCAGCCCTCGGGGTAGTGCCGCGCGAGGGAGGGGCCCTTGTGCACGGTGACGCCGCGCATGGCCGACAGTTCACGGCCCAGTTGCCGGTAGCCGGCCGCCCTGCGACGGGCGCGGTGCAGTTCCTCCGCGTGCCCGGGGGTGAGCGGGATGCCTTCCGTCTCGGCGGCCGACAGCACGATGTTCGCGAACCCGCCCCGGAGCGCGCGGGAGGCGTGGACGGCGTCCGCGAGCGGCGCGTCCCGTTCCACGCCGAGCAGGTCGTACAGCACACCGAGGGTGGGTTCGTGCGGGGCGTGGGCCGTCATCGCTGTCCTCCTGCGCCAACGTCGATTCGTGCTCGGGAGGCGACCCGGTACCGGAAGACCGGCTGCCAGCCACGGGCCTGCAGTGAGGCGACGATCTTCGCGCCGGGGTCGGTCTGCGAGCCCGGCGAATGGACCACGTTGCCGATCACGGGAAGGCTGTGCGCGGCGGCCTCGGCGGCGATGACACGTACGAGCTGCTCGGTGGCCGCCGCCCGGTGTTCCGCGTGGTCGATCAGGATGTCCACGAGCTCGACGAACGGTGTGCCGCTGGCCTCGTCCGTCTCGTCGGCCAGCACGGTGCCGTGCCCGATCGGCTCCTGCATGTCGTCCGCCCATGCGAGGTAGGTGCGGCGGCTGGGGGCCCGCATGATTTCCTGCGTGCTCAGCTCGACGGCCGGCTCGACCGCCACGCGGCCGAGGTCGGCCGATCCGTCACGAAGGGCGCGGGAGATCCAGGACGCGACCCGGTCGTCGTGCTCGCCGCTGTCGCTGCGGGTCACCCTGACGCCGCCCGCGGCCGGAGGTGCCGGGGCGGCGGGAGCGTCGTAGCGCAGATAGGTGAGCATGGGCTCGAACAAGGGGTCCGGTTCCTGCTCGCCTGCCGTGCGCACCACCACGCTCCGGCAGTCCGGGAAGCGGCTGATCAGTGTGCGCAGCAGCGGCGCGGGATGGCTCAGCAGTTCCGGGGCGGCGAAGGTGACCAGGCACTGCTCGGCACCGGACACCGGATCCGTGGAGATGCCTGCGACGTAGGGCGAGCCGTCGAGTTCGAAGAGGCACCCGGCCTCGTCGGCCTCCGCCAGGTACTGCTCGCTCGCGGAGAACGGTACGGCCGGCGCGTTCACGAGGCCTCCGGGCGGACGACGGCGAGCAGCCCGTCCGACAGCTCCGCGGCTGCCGCGGCGACCTGGTCGGCGCGCACCTGCTGCAGCGCCTCCAGTTCGGCGGCGGGATCCCAGGACCGCCCGGTGACGGTCTGCCATTCCACCAGTTTCGTGGCGTGTTCCAGCGGGTCCTCGGCCGTGGTCACCACCTCGAAGCCGGCGAGCCGGACGGCCGAGGCCAGGTCGGAATCGCGGGGGCCGTCCTGGGCCACGGTCCGCAGCAGCTGCCGGATGATGTCGAGCACCTCCGGCGCGTTGGCGGGCTCGCATCCGACGAGCATCCGCCACGCGCCGCTGTCCTTGTAGGAGCGGGACCACGTGTGGAACGAGTACGCCAGGCCGCGTTCGTTGCGCAGCCGGCCGTAGAGCAGTGATGCGGGGCTGGAGCCCAGCAGGTGGCTGAGGACGGTGTACGCCGGCCTGTCCGGGTCGTCGGCGCGCGGGGCCCGGCCACCGGCCATCAGCCAGCAGAATTCGGTGGGCCAGTGGGCCGGCGCCGTCGGGCTGACCGGTCCCGGCGCGGGCTGCGAGCCGGCCGTGGTTCCCGCCCGCCGCAGGTCCGCCAGACCGGCCTCCTCTAGCGCGGGCAGCAGTGTCCCGGCCGTGAGTCCGCCGACGCACGAGACGCTCAGCGGGTGTGCGGACAGCGCCTGCGCATGCGCGTCGCGCACGGCTTCCAGGGTCAGGCTCTCGATGCCCTCCGGCGTCCCGCCCACGGCGGAGCCGAGCGGGTGCCCGTGGAACAGTTCCGCCAGGAACGCGTCCTGGACCGTGTCGGCCGGGTCCGCCATGGCAGCGGTCAACTCCTGTTGCACGACCCGGCGTTCGGCGTCCAGCGCCGCTTGGCTCAGCGCGGGCCGGAGCAGCGCCTGGCACATCAGCGTCGCGATCTGCGCCGCGTCCTCGGTGAGCACCTTGGCGTGCAGGACGAGCGAGCCCGGAGCGGTCGTGGCGTTGCACTCGCCGCCCAGGCGCTCGATCCGCTCGCTCAGCGACGGCCCGTCGCCCAAAGGAGCCGCCATCAGCAGGTGTTCCAGCATGTGGGCAGTGCCCCGCCGGTCGTGACGGCCCCCGAACCCCAGCCCGATCGCGATTGCGGTCGTACGGCGGCCGGGCTCATTGCGCACGAGCACGGGCACGTCGCCGCACAGAAGTCCCATCCGTGAATCTGTCACCATCGCACCTGTCGTTCACGGCCACACGGGCTTGTCGTATCCATATTCCACGCGGCTGGGGGCCGCGGGCGCAATGCCCGCGGCGCCCAGCACTGGCGTCACTACGCCTTGTTGGCCTTCACCTTGTCCAGAGTCGGACGAAGACCGCTCTTGTGATTGCGGGTCATGGCTATTCACCCCTTTCCCTCAGTGCGCAATGGGCATCCTCGGACCGGCGCGACGGCCCGACACCATCCCGGGGGCGCTGGAAGCGGCCCCGATCGGGCAGTGGAATCACAACAGAGGATGATGCACAGGGTATTGACAGGTGATCAACAAACGATTGATCGGCAGGTGATCAAGCTGCCGGCGCAGCGGATCGGGTCGTGCCCACTCATCGCCGGCCTGCCCGTCCGGGCCTGCGACGACAAGGAGACCGCCACCGCCGCGGCGCCGCCCGGACGCCCGGGTCTTTCTGACCGCCCACCCACTGCATTTGGCGAGTTGGAAATTATTCAAGTGAGAGAAATTCTGGAGGCGGGGGGACGATCGGGCACCGATTTCACTTATGCTCAGCAGCGCTCTTACGGCAGCAGTCCACAGCCACATCAACAAAAGGCCAGTGTGAATGAGTCAGTGTTCCGCGGTGCTGGGAGAAACAGCCGCCGATCCATCCCGCGCTCCCCACGACGCTGCGCGGCGCATGCGGTTCAGCGTTCTCGGGCCGTTCCGCGCATGGCGCGGGGAAACCGAACTGGATCTGGGCCCCGCCCAGCAGCGGGCGATGCTGGCGGCACTCGCCCTGCGGGCGGGCCGGACCGTCTCGGTCGACGAGCTGGTCGACTCCCTGTGGGGCGAGGATCCCCCGGCCAGGTCGGTGGGCGTGCTGCGCACCTACGCCTCACGGCTGCGGCGCGTGCTGGAGGCGGACCGTTCGCACCCGGAGGTCCTCGTGTCGGCGGGGGGCGGCTACCTGCTCCGGCTGCCGTCGAGCTGCCTGGACGTCGACCATTTCCAGGAGCAGGTCACCGCCGCCGAACAGGCCCGTGAGGCGGGTGACACCTCCGGCGCGGAGACGCTCTTGCGGAAGGCGTGCGCCATGTGGGAGGGAGTCCCACTGGCCGGTCTTCCCGGCCCGCTCGCGCAGATGCACCGGGCCCGGCTGACCGAGCAGCGACTGTCCGCGGTACGGGCCCGCCTGGAGGTGGAACTGGAGCTGGGGCGGCACGCGGCGATCATCGGCGAACTGACCGCACTGGTCAGCGAACACCCCCTGCAGGAGTCGCTGCGCGAACTGCTGATGCTGGCGCTGTACCGCAGCGGGCGAAAGAGCGAAGCCCTGGCCGTGTTCGCCGATGCCCGGCAGGCGCTGGCCACCGAACTGGGCATCGACCCGGGCCCCCCACTGCGCGACCTCCAGCATCGCATTCTGCAGAGCGATCCGGGCCTGTCGGCGCCCCTCACCCCGGAATCCGGGAAGGCGGGCAAGCAGACGGGCCGCACGCGTACCCGTCCGGCGCAACTTCCCGCCGACATCGCCGACTTCACCGGCCGGGAGGAGACGATCCGGCCTTTGCGCACCGACCTGACCGCCGACGGCGCGGGCATGCCGCTGGCGCTGGTGTCGGGTATGGGCGGGGTCGGCAAGTCCGCTCTCGCCGTTCATGTCGCCCATGCCGTACGCGACCATTTCCCGGACGGGCAGCTCTATGCCGATCTGCGGGGCGCCGGCGATTCCCCGGCCGATCCCGCCCAGATCCTCGCCGGTTTTCTGGTCTCCCTCGGAATTGCCGAAGCGGCAATACCGGAGGGAATCACGGAACGGTCGGCGCTGTTGCGCTCGCGCCTGGCCGACCTCCGGGTGCTGATGCTGCTGGACGATGCCCGCGACAGCGCCCAGATCCGTCCGCTGCTCCCCGGCTCGTCGTCCTGCGCGGTCCTGGTGACCAGCCGGGCCTGGCTCACCAAAATACCGCCGTCCCTGCTGGTGAAGCTCGAACCCTGGCCGTCCGACGAGGCGGTGGCGCTGCTCACCCGCATCGTCGGGGACCAGCGCGTGGCAGCCGAGCCCTCCGCGGCCCGGCAGATAGCCAAGGCATGCGGGTTCCTGCCCCTGGCGGTACGGACCGCGGCCTCCCGGCTGGCCTCCCGGCCCGCCTGGCGGCTGTCTCAGCTGGCCGGCCGGCTGGCTTCCGAGCGCTACCGCCTGGCCGCGCTGGAAGCCGGCGATCTGGCCGTCGAGGCGTCCTTCCGGCTCAGCTACGAACAGCTCGACGAGCAATCCGCCCGCGCCTTCCGGCTGTTGGCCCTCCCCGACGGCCCGGACGTCTCCTCGGCCGCCGCCGCGGCCCTGCTGCAGGTGCCCGAGCATGACGCCGAACGGCTGGCCGAGACGCTGACCGACCTGGGCCTGTTGTCCTGTCCGCATCCCGGCCGTTACCGCTACCACGACCTGCTGCGGCTGTTCGCCGGCAAGCTGGCCGACGAAATCGACGGGCCCGCCGCGCAACACGCCGCCCTCGAACGGCTGCTGCGCCACTACCTGGCGGCGGTGACCGGCCTCTACCGGGTGATCAGGCCCGGCTACCCCTTCCCCGACCTGGTGTCGCCCGGGGTGCCCGAGCGGGTGTTCACCGACCCGCTCGACGGAATCGACTGGGTGCAGGCGGAGATCGCCGCCGTGCTCGCGGTGGCCCGGCAGGCCCTGCGGGAAGCCGGCGCCTCGGTGCCGGTGCTGGCCGATCTGGTGCTGGTGCTGATCCAGCTGGTCGACCTCGGCAAAATGGTGCCGGAACTGTGCGCGCTGGCGCGGCGAATCGCCGAGGCCGCGCGGGCGGCCGGACTTCCCGACTGCGAGCTGCGCGCCCGGTACACCCTCTTCTGGGCCTTACGGGAGACCTTCCGCACCCAGGAAGCACGGGCAGAGGCGGAGCAGGTGGTCGCACTCTGCCGGCAAGCCGGCCAGGACGCACTGTTGGCCCCCGTGCTGGTGGGGCTGGCCCTGACGAGCGTGCACCACGGTCCCGACGAGAAGGTCGCGGCCTGGTGCGACGACGCGGTGGCACGGGCCGCCGCACTCGGCAACCGGTCGATCCAGGCATTCGTCGAGGGCATGGCGGCCATGGTCGACACCGCGATCGGACGACCGGAACAGGCCCGTCAGCGGACCGAGCGGAGCCTTCAGGTGTTCCGTGAACTCGGTGATTTCATCGGCCAGGTCCACATGCTCTATGTGCGGGCCATGGCGCTGCACGGCCTGGGCCGCCTCGGTGAGGCGTACCTGGACTACGAGGAGTGCCTGGCCGCCCTGAATGCCTTCGGGTCCCACGACCGGATCCCCGGCGTGATGGTGGCCCTGGCACAGCTGCACCGCGCCGCCGGGCGGTCCGCACAGGCGGTCAGCGTGGCGGAAGCAGCACTGGCCGCAGCCAAGGAGGTGGGGCTGGAGCAGCGCCAGGCCAGGGCGTTGACGGTCCTCGGGCAGGCCCGCTGCGACCTGGGGCAGCGCGACTGCGGCCACGCCCACCTGCGGGACGCCCTCGCCATCTTCCACCGGCTCGGTACCGGCGAAGCCGCGCAGATCCAGATGCTGCTCGCCGAGGAGAAGTCCCCGGCACCGGTGAGTGAGCACCCGTCCGGGCCGGGCGCCGGATCGCCGGGTCCGCCACCGGCACCCACACCCTCCTGACCGAAAGAGGCCTCGCGTGACCATCGCCGCAACAGACACGACGCCGGCCGGCACCAGCCGGGTGCTGTCCTGCCTGGACGTCCTGGAGTCCGAGGCGGTGCACATCTTCCGCGAGGTGGCCGGTGAGTTGGAGCGGCCGGTGATCCTCTTCTCCGGCGGCAAGGACTCCATCGTCATGCTCCACCTGGCACGGAAGGCGTTCACGCCCGCGCCGGTGCCCTTCGCACTGCTGCACGTGGACACCGGGCACAACTTCCCGGAGGTCATCGCCTACCGCGACCGCACCGTCGCCCGGCACGGCCTGCGGCTGCACGTGGCCTCGGTGCAGGACTTCATCGACCGCGGTGAGCTGCGCGAGCGCCCGGACGGCACCCGTAACCCGCTGCAGACCGTCCCCCTGCTCGACGCGATCGAGACGAACCGTTTCGACGCGGTCTTCGGCGGCGGCCGACGGGACGAGGAGAAGGCCCGCGCCAAGGAACGGGTGTTCTCGCTGCGCGACGAGTTCGGTGCCTGGGACCCGCGCCGCCAGCGTCCCGAGCTGTGGTCGCTCTACAACGGCCGCCACGCCCCCGGCGAGCATGTGCGGGTCTTCCCGCTGTCCAACTGGACCGAGCTGGATGTGTGGCAGTACATCGAGCGTGAGGGCATCGACCTGCCCGGGATCTACTACGCCCACGAGCGCGAGGTTTTCTCCCGGTCCGGGATGTGGCTGACCGCCGGCGAATGGGGCGGCCCCAGGGACGGCGAGCAGGTCGAGACCCGCATGATCCGCTACCGCACCGTCGGCGACATGTCCTGCACCGGCGCCGTGGACTCCGACGCCACCACCATCCAGGCCGTCATCGCCGAGATCGCCGCCAGCCGCCTCACCGAGCGCGGCGCCACCCGCGCCGACGACAAGCTGTCCGAGGCCGCCATGGAAGACCGCAAGCGCGAGGGGTACTTCTAGCCATGACCACCACCCTGCTGCGGTTCGCCACCGCCGGCTCCGTCGACGACGGCAAGTCCACCCTCGTCGGCCGCCTCCTGCACGACTCCAAGTCCGTGCTCGCCGACCAGCTCGAAGCCGTCGAACGCGTCTCCCTGGACCGCGGCCGGACCACACCCGACCTCGCCCTCCTCACCGACGGCCTGCGCGCCGAACGCGAGCAGGGCATCACCATCGACGTCGCCTACCGCTACTTCGCCACCCCGCGGCGCCGGTTCATCCTCGCCGACACCCCCGGCCACGTGCAGTACACCCGCAACATGGTCACCGGCGCCTCTACCGCCGAACTCGCCGTCGTCCTCGTCGACGCCCGCAACGGCATCGTCGAACAGACCCGCCGCCACGCCGCCGTCGCCGCCCTCCTGCGCGTGCCCCACGTCGTCCTCGCCGTCAACAAAATGGACCTCGTCGGCTACGCCGGAACCGTCTTCGCCGCCACCGCCAAGGAATTCACCGCCTACGCCACCGACTTGGGCATCCCCGACATCACCGCGATCCCGGTCTCCGCACTCAGCGGCGACAACATCGTCGAACCCTCCGCCCACATGGACTGGTACGACGGCCCCACCCTCCTCGAGCACCTGGAAACCGTGCCCGCCGGCCACGGCCTGACCACGCGCCCGGCCCGCCTCCCCGTCCAGTACGTCATCCGCCCGCAAAGCGCCGAGCACCCCGACTACCGCGGCTACGCCGGGCAGCTGGCCTCCGGCACCCTCCGCGTCGGAGACACCGTCACCGTGCTGCCCTCCGGCCGCACCACCACCGTCACCGGTATCGACGCGCTCGGCGAACCCGTCGACACCGCTCAGGCCCCGCAGTCGGTGACCGTGCTGCTCGCCGACGATGTGGACGTCTCCCGCGGCGACCTCATCGCCGCCCATCCGCTTCCAGCGGTCACCCGCGCTATAGAAGCCGCTGTCTGCCACCTCAACGAGCGCCCGCTGCGCGCCGGGGACAAGGTGCTCCTCAAGCACACCACCCGCACGGTCCGGGCCCTGGTCAGTGAGGTCTCCCACCGGGTCGACACCGACACGCTCGAACAGCACTCCGGCGCCGACGGGCTGAACGTCAACGACCTCGGCCGCGTCGTCCTGCGCACCGCCGAGCCGCTGGCCCTCGACTCCTACACCGACAACCGCCACACCGGGTCCTTCCTCCTGATCGACCCGGCCGACGGCACCACCCTCACCGCCGGCATGGCGGGCGGGCGGTGCTTCCCGTTCCGAGGTGACCGCACCGATGCCTGAGACCCCCCGCCGCATCGCCGTGGCCGGCGCCGGAGCCTCCGGCACCCTCACCGCAGCACAGCTTCTCCGCAGGGCCGCGGCGCTCCAGGCCGATCTGGAGGTGTGGCTGGTCGACCCGGCCCCCACCACCGGCCGCGGCGTCGCCTACGCCACAACCGCCGCGTACCACCTGCTCAACGTCCCCGCCGGCCGGATGAGCGCCCACCCCGACGCACCCGACCACTTCGTCCGCTGGCTGGCCCGACGCGCCCCGGGCGCCCACACCGGTGACGACCACGTTCCCCGAGCCCTCTACGGCGCATACCTCGCCGACGTGCTGGCCGCTGCGGTGTCCGGGCCCGGCCCCGGACACCTGCACCGCGTCCACGAACGGGTCGTGGGCGCACGCCGGACCGGCCACGGCGTCACCCTCACCCTCGGCTCCGGCAAAACCCTGCCCGCGGACGCGGCCGTCCTCGCCCTGGGCAACCCTCCCCCCTGCCAGGCCTGGGTCCCGCCCGCCCTGCGCCGTTCCCCGCGCTACCTGCCCGACCCCTGGGCCCCGGGCGCCCTCGAAAGCCTGCCGCGCGACGGCGATGTCCTCCTCGTCGGCACCGGACTGACCATGGTCGACATCGCCCTCACCCTCAGCCGCACAGGCCACGCGGTCCAGGCGATCTCCCGTCACGGCCTGCTCCCCCAACCTCACGCCGAATCGCCGCTGCCCGCGGCTCCCCCGCCGTCCATCGCCCCGGGCGCGGACATCCGCCGGGTTCGCCGGGCCCTGCTGAGCCACATCTCGGCCTGCCGCCGCACCCACGGCGACTGGCGGGTGGGAATCGACAGCCTCCGCCCCGTCACCACCGAACTCTGGCAACACCTCTCCCCCGCCGACCAGGCCCACTTCCTCCACCACGACCAATGCCTCTGGAACACCCACCGCCACCGCATCCCACCCGCCGGCGCCCGAGCCCTGCGCGACGACATCGGCGCGGGCCGGATTCAGGTCGCCTCGGGCGAGATCACCGACGCCGTTCCCACCCGCGATTCCGTCCGGATCCGGCTCCGCGACGGCCGCAGGCTGAGCGTCGGTGCCGTCGTCAACTGCACCGGGCCCCAGGCAGATGTACGCCGTATGGACGACCCGCTCGTCGCCGGTCTCCTCACCACCGGCCTGGCCACCCCCGACCCCACCGGCCTCGGCCTCCGCACCACCGCCGCCGGCCGCCTGAACCCAGCCGATGGCACCGCCCCGGCCGCCCTCTGGACCCTCGGCCCGCTGCGCCGCGGCGCGTTGCTCGAATCCACCGCCATCCCCGAGATCCGCATCCAGGCCCACGCCCTCGCCGCCACCCTCCTCGCCTCCGGGAGCGGACTTCACCCGTCCCTTCCGCACAGCTCCGCCTGCGCCCCGTCCGGCCCGCCGGAACATCACCTCGCGTCCGGCGAACCGGCATGACGGCTGCCCGGCGGCAGGGGGACCCGGCAGTGCGGCAGGCGTCGGCCTTGTGGCGTCGGAGGGGGCCTTCGGCGCGGGCGCGGCAGGTGGCGAAGCCACCGTGCAGGACCTCGGGGTGACCCGGGCGGGCAGGCCTGCGGCCGCGGTGCGTGATCCGGTGTCCAGGCGGGCCCTCGTGCAGGCCGGCCGATCGCCACCAGCAGGCCGGGCGCCGCGCTGCCGGCACATGTCTCCCGCCGCCGAGGACCACGGCCAGGGCGCTTCTTTCGGATCATCGCGGGAGTCGCGGGGCGGACCGGGGCCGAGGACGGTGCCTCCACCCGCTTGTTCAGGCCCGCTCCGGCGCCGGGCGCCGCCGGTGCCCTCAGGACCGTCGGCGCCCGGCAGTGGTCAGGAGCAGGGCTTGTAGAAGTGCTTCCAGCCGTCGCCGGGCATGGCCGGCGGCTCCGACGTGCTCCCGAACTCGCCGTACTTCTGCTGCAGTTCGTAGCTGTAGTTCCCCGGGCCGCTGCCCGGATTCGTCAGGCGCACGTCCCGGTCCAGCTGCCCGTCACCGCGGTTGTTGAGGATCGCGAGGTCCGGGTACGCGTCACCGCCGTAGTTGGCGATCCCAAGCTGCTGAACCTCGCCCTGGTCGCCGATGTCGGAGTGCCGGGACTTGGCGGAGGTCAGGTTCGACCGCTTGAGGGGGCCGGGGCGGTACTCCGCGACGCGCGCCGTCGAGGGGTCGTCCCCATCGGCCGGCTTGACGAGGTTGACGACCATGTCCAGGGTGCCGTCGCGCTGGAAGTCGGCGACCGCGGCGGACGCGACCTCCCCCTTCCTCGCGCCGAGAAGGGCGCTGACGGCGTATTTGGTGCCGAACTGGCCGTTCGCGGAACCCCACTGGATCGTCATCCTGGTGCCGGTGAGGCCGGGGTTGCTGATCTTGTCCGGGTGGCCGTCGCCGTCGAGGTCACCGACCAGCGTCGTGGCATCGGCCAGGCACGGGGCCGTCGCCGCGGCGGCCTTCCCGGCCCGTGCCGCGCCGCCCTGGGCCGGCGCGGCGGCCGCATCGGCCTGGAAACCGGCAACAGCCAGGGGCAGGGTGACGGCCGCGACCGGCACGGCGATCAGGTGGAAGCGCTTACGAAGCATCTCGAACTCCTTACGTCATTGCTGCGAGGTGAGATGCCGGCAGCGCCCCGCACGTTGATGCCCGGATCGCTGTATTACACAACCGTGACGTGCGAACGGGAGGACGGGATGACCCGGCTGCTCGGCGGAGCAGGCCGCCGGCCGGGCGACCGGCAGGCTGTCACCGCCGGAACGGCCGGACCACCGTTCGCCTTCCCCTGAAGAGCCGCGAGGGGGCCGGTACCGGAGCCGCTTCCCTGTGGCAGTACGCAGCTCGCCTCGTCGAGGGTGCAGGCGTACGGAACGAGAGGACCTTCCGGGGCAACTACGCCACGGCCACGGACCGGATCGCGGAGATATCGAACTGCAGTCGGACTTTCTCGCTCACCATGGCGCCGCCCGCCTCCAGGCGTTGGTTGTAGACCAAGCCCCAATCGGTGCGGTCGATGGTGGTGGTGGCGTCAAAGCCGGCCCGCTCATAGCCGAACGGGTCCAAGACCGAGCCGAGGTAGTCGAGTTGCAGCTCGACGGGCCGGGTGATGCCGCGGATGGTCAGATCCCCTGTCATGCGGAAGCTCTCTGCGCCCTCATGGAGGGTGGAGGTGCTGCGGAAGACCATCTCCGGATAGCGGTGTGCGTCGAAGAAGTCGGTGCTGATGAGGTGTGCGTCCCGCTGTTCCACGCCCGTTTCGACACTGGCGACCCGAATGACGAGTTCGGCCCGGGACCGGGAGGGCCGGGCTCCGTCGAAGTACAGCGTGCTGTCGTAATCGGCGAAAGCACCCCGCACCGTCGTGACCATCGCGTGCCGCACGGAGAATCCGATGCGACTGTGTGGGCGGTCGATGGTCCACTGCCCGGTCAGCGCACCGAGTGCGGGGTCGAGAGCGACTCCGGTGGCATCGGCCGCCGGGAAAGGCGTACGGGGGCCGGCAGCCGGCGTCGGTTCGATAGTCGTGCTCTGGCGACGGCTGAAGATACCCATGCGGTCGTAGCCTTCCTCGAATCTGATTACTCCGTGCTATCACGGCATGGGCAGCCGGTTCACAGCGAGATGGACGGCCTCGTCCGGAATGCATGCCCCCCGGCTGCAAAGATGCACAAGATCGACACGAATGTGGATGCACTGTCGGGCAGTCAGGTGTCACGTATTGTCACCCCAGCGCTCGCTTCGCTCGCCGGGATCCGCAGGGCGCCACCCGAAGCCGCGGTGGCAACCGCGGCGATGGCCGACCCGGTAGCCCGGAGGCAGTGGCCGCTTCCGCATCGGCCGAGGAGGTTGCCGCCGGTCATTCCGCCGCGATTCGACAGCTCATTTTCCAGTCCCTGTATTGCCCAGGTTTGATCCAGGCACTTGACCTGTCGGTCAACTCAGCCCTCCCATGGTGTGAGTGTCCACACCGTGGAATGCCCAGGTGTGGCCACCCCCTCCGCCCGGAAGGGTGAGGAACGCGCCCGGTCTGGGCAACAAGAGGTAAGCAGAAGGGAATACGGCTGGTGCCAGGGAAAAACAAGGACAGGCGCGGGGACAAGCGCTTAGAGCGAGATGCCGGGTGAACGCCCCGGACACCAGCAGTGTCGAGCCCGGATGTGCACAGGACGACGAGCGGTTCGTCCGTCTCTCGGTCGCGCTGACAGGATTCGACGCCACTGAACTCGCGGCCACCGGAATGACGGAAATCTACCGGGCGATCGTGCTCAAGCGCCTCGGGCCCCTGTCTTACGGCACACTCGTTGACGCTCTGGCCGATCCGACGGCCGACCCCCAGGCTCTGCTGGACGAGGACGCAGCACTCCGCGAACTCGCGCGGCCGGTATGCCACCTGTGGTACCTGGGCGTCTGGCCGGGGCCGCCCGGACAAGCGGACCGGCCGGCCCCCGACGTCGCGGCGCGGGCCTATGCCCACGGGCTGGTGTGGCGCAGCTTCGGCGGCCACGCACCCGGCGTGGGACGCCCCGGTCACGGCTCCTGGGCGCACCCGCCCGCCAATGTGACGGGAGGTGGAAGACGTTGACCAGCAGGGAACACTTCGATGCGATCGTCGTCGGAGCGGGCATCGCGGGCTCGCTGATGGCCCGGCAGCTGGGCGCGCGGGGCTGGCAGGTGCTGGTCCTGGAGGCCGGCTTGGGCGACGGCGACCAGGGCAGCGGGCAGGCGGCGGACGAGGAACGGTTCCGGGCAGCGCCGGCGAAAATCCCCAGCTCGGCGATCGCCGCCAACCCCTTGGTCCCGTCACCCGATGTCCTGGATCTCGGCGGCGTTCCCGGCGGCGGGTACCGCGCCGACGGATATCTGGTCCAGAACGGCCCCCTGCCCTACGCGAGCGGCTATCTGCGCGTCAACGGCGGTACGGGCACCGCCTGGACAGGCCTCACCCCGCGCATGCACCCGGAGGACTTCCGCACCGGTGACCTCGGATACGGCCGCAACTGGCCGCTCTCTTATGCCGAGTTGGAACCGTACTACCGTGCCGCGGAACACGAGCTCGGCGTGGCGGGCGACCTGGCGGAGCAACGGGACCACGTCGGCCTCCCCTTTCCGGACGGCTATGGCTTCCCACACCTTCCGGTCCCCGCGAGCCACCTCGACAGGATGCTTGCCGAAAGGCTCGACGGACGCCACGTCCTGGACCCCGCGCATCCGCGCCCGACCGCACTACGGGTCGTCGGGACACCTCAGGCACGCAACAGCACGGCCACCGACGCAGACGGGCCCGCCTGCGCAGGCAGTGCCAGCTGCATTCCCCTCTGCCCCACCGGGGCGAAATACACACCGCGACGCACCCAGGAACGCTGGGGCCCAACCGTCACCCTGCTCACCCGCGCCGTGGCCGGACGGCTCCACACGGACGCCACCGGCCGGGTCACCGGCGTCGAGTACCAGCGGTACGACACCCCCGACCGTCCCGCCACCCTCACACCGCGGACGGTATATGCGGACACCGTGGTGCTGGCCGCCCACGCGATCGAGAACGCCCGGCTCCTGCTCACCTCCGGTCTGGGCAACTCCAGCGGACAGGTGGGCAGAAACCTGATGGACCACCCGGTCCTGCTCACCTGGGGCCTGATGCCCGAGCAAACGGGGCCCTACCGAGGGCCCGGATCGACCTCCGGCCTGGAGGGATTTCGCTTCGGTCCGGCCCGTGCCGCCCGCGCGCCCTTCCGCATCGAGATCGGCAACTGGGGCTGGGGCTGGGCGGCCGGCCCGCCCGACGGCGAGGTCGCCGCACTGCTGCGCCACGGGAATCCCGGGGAGCCCGGTGGCGCGGGCGCAGGCCGGGGGCTGTTCGGCAAGGCGTTGCGGCAGGCCGTCGGGGACCGGATCGGACGGCAGTTCGCCCTGCAGTTCGAGATGGAGCAGAGTGCCGATCCCGCCAACCGCGTCACGCTCGACGCCCGCCGCCGCGACCTGCTCGGCAATCCGCGTCCGGTCCTCACCTACGACCTGTCCGATCATGTGAAGCGGGGCATCGCCGCCGCCAAGGCCGTATCCGACCAGATCTTCGCCCTCCTGGGGGCGCAGGACCACAGCCGGTATGAGCAGGGGCCTGCCCAACCCGGGTGGTTCTCGTACAAGGGGCGGCCCTACGCCTACCGCGGCGCGGGCCACGGGGCGGGCACTCACCTGATGGGCGAACACCCCGGCGACTCCGTGGTCGACTCCTGGCAGCGCTGCTGGGATCACCCCAACCTGTATGCCGTGGGCTGCGGCAGCATGCCCTCCCTCGGCACGTCGAACCCGACCCTCACCATGGCCGCGATCACCCTGCGCAGTGCCGAGCAGATCCACCGGGACCTGGCCGGACAGCGCAGAGCGGTCGCCTTGCCGGTTCCGGGGCACACCCCCGGGCCGGCCGCACCCGCGGAGGCTTCCACCTCATGACCCACCCTCTCTCGCTGCCGCCCGTCGCCGCGCCGTACCAACTGCCCTTCCACTACGGGGCCCTGCACAACATCGGCCTCGACTACCTGGTCGACCCCGGCCCGGTGCGCGACATGCTGGCCAAGCGCCACCCCGACCTGACCGCGGCCGACTTCGGCGGCCGGGCCTGCGTCACCCTCAACTACCAGCTGTACTTTGCGCAGTACCCCAACGGCGGCGGCATCACCCAGGAGATCGAATACAGCATCATCGCCCACCCGACCGCGAGTGCCGGCCACCTCGCACGCCTGTCGTACGAGGAGTTCGCCCACGGCTACGACCAGACCAAACTGCTCGGCATCGCCCGGCTCCATGTCCTGTGCGACAACCCCCTGGCCATCGAGGCGGGGACCACGCTCTACGGCGAACCCAAGTACCCGGCCTGGTTCGAGACCACCCTGCCCTCCCCCAACGGGCCGGCCGGCGACACCTGGTCGGTCACCTGCAAACAAGCCGGGCCCGCCCGTTCCGGGAACGGTATCGAGCGCGGGGAAACGGCCCTGTTCTCATTCGAGGCCGCCCTGACCGGGCTCCCCCGCACTCCGGTCAACAACACTCCCATCACCGGCTACGGCACCGACCCGACCGGCCGCCCGCTGGCCGGCCCCCTGAACGTGTACCAGCCCTACCAATACCTCTCGCTGGCTGACGGGGCCGGCGACCGGGTCCGGCTGAGCATCCACGACGAGACCTCAGCGGTCGGCACCGACCTGACCACGCTCATCGGCGACGCCCCCGCAGCCGGGGCATGGACCTACCAGTCGCCACCGGTCGCGGCCCACAACCGCCCGTACTACGTCCCGCGCGCCGAGTGAGGTAACCCGGCGCGCGCCGCCGGCCCGGCCCTCCACCACTCCCCGGCCGGGGCACGGTCGGCAGCCGGGCCGGCGGATGGCCCCGTTACGGCCGGGGCTTGTTCGCGAACACCCACCGGTTGCCCGCCAGCGCGTCGTTCTGCTCGGGCAGCGGACCGCGTCCGTGCCGGCGGGTGAAGTCGAAGGGGGTGTGGACCGATGTGAACCAGCCCTTGCCCGCCAGATCACCTGCGGAGTCGGGCCGCGGCTCACCGTCGAACAGGTTGAGCAGGTCGATGCCGATCTGGTCCTTCGTCGAGGTGTAGAGCGGGCTGTCGCGGTATTCCAGCAAGTCCTTGTCGAGCTTGACCTCAAAGGCCAGAGCGCTTCCCCCCGTGCTCAACCGGTCCACCGTGTCGATGAGGTATGTCTCGGCGGCGTTGGACAGGTAGAACAGCAACCCCTCGGCCAGCCAGACGCTCGGTGCGGCCGTGTCGAAGCCGGCGTCGGTCAGCGCTCCCACCCAGTCGGCACGCAGATCGGTCGGAATCGGTACGCGCGCCGCCTTCGGTGTGGCCGGCAGTCCGCCGAGCACCTTGTGCTTGAACGCCAGCACGCCTTCCCGGTCGATCTCGAAGATCACGCAGCCGGGAGGCCAGTCGAGCCGGAACGCCCGCGCGTCCAACCCCGCCCCGAGCAGGACCACTTGGCGGGCGCCCGTGTGCATCGACCGGAGGAGAAAGTCGTCGAGGACCCTCGTGCGGAGACCGAAGTAACGCGCGAATCGCCCCCACAGCGGGTTCGTGTCCCCGTCCGGTACCTGTTGCATGCGGACCGGCCAGCCCGCGGACGCCGGTGCGGCGAGCACAAAGTGCTCTGCGTAGACGTCCCGTGCCAGACTGTCGTGGCGGTGGGTCTCGATCGCCCGTGCCGCGGCGACCAGGAGAGCGGTCAGGCCGACGCCCCCTTCCACGTCTTCCACACCGGTGTGCCGATGCGCTGTGCCGGCCATGTGTCCTCCCGTGGCGCGAGTTGAGATCCCGAACAGAGGACAGCCGGCGGCGTGGAACGCCTCGCTCATCGGCTCCTTCCCTCCGGAACCAGGACGGGTTTGACCACGCGGCCCGCGTCGCAGTCGCGTTCGGCCTCGTTGATGTCGGTGAGCGGGTACGTACGGATCAGCTGGTCGAAGGGGAACAGCCCGGCCTGCCACAGCCCGGTCAGCCGCGGAATCAGCAGTCCCGGCACCGCGTCCCCCTCGCAGAGGTGGGAGATCCTCCGGCCCCGGTCCAGTGCCCCCGGTTCGAGCGGCAGCGCGGTGCGGAGCCGTGCCACCAGGCCGAGGTGGCCGGTCGGGCGCAGGGACCGGAGCGCGACGTTGATCAGCTGTGCGTGGCCCGTGGTGTCCAGTGCGAACTGCGCGCCGCCGTCGGTCAGTTGCTGAATGCGGTCGGGCAGGCCGGCCGATGCGGCGTTCAGCGGGATCGCGCGGAACCGCTCGGCGAGGGCCAGCCGTTCGGGGTGCCGGTCGACGGCCACGGTCACCGCCCCGGCGGCGGTGGCCGCCATCACCGCGGCCAGGCCCACCGCTCCCGCGCCGAAGACCGCGAGGGTGTCGCCGGGACCGAGGCCGAAGGAGTTGAAGACCGCTCCGGCGCCGGTGAGGAAGCCGCAGCCGAGCGGTCCGAGCAGTTCGACGGGCAGCGAGGGGTCGACCCGGACGACGTTGCGGGCCGGGACCATCGCGTAGTCGGCGAACGAGGACTGGCCGAACCACCGGGGGGCCAGTTCGCCCCCGGCCGCGTCGGTGAACCGCGCCGCGTTCTCCTTGCGCCCTTCGAAGAGGTTGAGCGAGGCGAAGGAGTCACAGTAGGCGGGGGCCGCGCCCCTACAGTTCCGGCAGTGTCCGCAGGAGTCGAAGCTCAGCACGACATGGTCCCCGACGCTCAGGCCGGTGTCCGGGCCGCCCGTCTCCACCACGACCCCGGCTCCCTCGTGGCCGAGCACCGCCGGCAGCGGTGAGCGGCCCGCGGAACGCCGGACCGCGAGATCGGTCCGGCACATCCCGCAGCCCGCGATCTTGACCAGGATCTCGCCGTCGTCCGGCCCCGCGTTCAAGATCACCTCCTCGACGGCGAACCGGCTCTCGTACGAGCGCAGGACCGCCGCACCGAATCTCATCGTCACGCCTCCTGTGGACGGTGCACGACGAACGGCCTGAGGTTCCCGTGGAGCCCCCTCAGGGCCCGCCCACGACGCCGACACCGCTCTGTTTGATGCCCGCGAAGGGCTGGGCGAGGGCCTCGGCCTTCACGGGTGAGCAGCTGACGCGTCGGCATGCCGGCGGTCAGCTCGCGGCGACGGCGGCCGCGTATTCCCGGGCATGCCGGTCCATCTCCGCCCGGAAGGCGGCCACCAGCCGCGGCTGAATCCTTCCGGTGGTGCGGTCGCCCCCCTCGCAGACCGCCCCGCGCACCCCCACGATGTCCGTGCCGATGCGGGTCAGCGCGCCGAGGTCTCCCACCTTGACGCTGCCCGCGAGGGCGGCACGCAGATCAGCCTCGTGGGCCCGCCGGACGAACTCCGCGCAGTCGTCGGGCGGAACGTGGTCGAACAGCCGCGTCCCGTCCTTGATCGCGGTGTCGAGCATGGCCGCGTCGGAGCCGGAGCGGCGGGCGATGTCGGGCAGCGCGAGCGGGTTGACGCAGCCGATCCGGTGGGCATCGGCATAGCCCGAGGCGACGACGAACGCGTCCGGCCGATGGTCCTTCACCGCCCGGACGACCCCTCGCATGACCTCGATGGCCTCTTCCGGCGTCGTGCATCCGTAGAGGCCGACCTTGATGTAGGTGGCGCCGGAGACAGCTGCACCGAGCGCCGCCTGGGCCACCGTGCCGGGCTTGTACGGTACGTCTCCCACGGTGGCGGACACCGGCTTGTCCATCGGGACCGCGTCGCGGATCTCCCTGATGACCCACGGGAAGTTCGCGCCGAGCGAGCCCTCGTCGGGCTTCTTGACATCGACGATGTCGAGGTGCTCCGCTGCCTTCGCGCAGTCGAGGGCCTCCTCGACGCCGTCCGGGGAGATGAGAAGCAACAACGGGTTTTCCTTCCCCTGCATGTCCGCCTGCCGAAGGGCAGGTGTGCGGCCTGGATCACGTGCGGTCTGGCTCACGTGCGGTCTGCTCATCATTGCCGCGGCCCGCGGCCACCGGCAGGGCGCGCGGAGTCCGAACGGGTCATTGCCATGACGCGTCCACGCTCCCCCAGCACGCCGTCCACGCTGCCTGGGTGGCCGCACGCCCCGTGATCAGTGCTGGGGGTGGGGGCGGGAGTGGAACATGGGCCGCCGCTTGGTGGCAGTGCCCTGGGTGAGGCGGCCGATTTCGATGCGCATCTTGATGGCGTGGAAGACCTCGACAGCGCCCACGACGATGGCCATGATGCCCACCACGAAGGTCAGCGCGGCGATCGAGCCGAACGGCAACACGATCAGCACGATGCCTGCCAGAGTGGTGATGATCCCCGAGAAGAGCTGCCATCCGCGCGCCGGGATGTCCTCGGCGGAGGCCGCCGTGGCGGTCACCATGATGCCGCGCAGCAGCCAGCCGAAGCCGATCCACAGCGCGAGCAGCAGAATCGATTCCAGGGTGCCCCGGAAGCAGACCAGGCCCAGCAGGATGAAGAGCGCGCCCGCGATGAAATGCACCACCCGCAGATGCCGAGGGACGTGCGCACCAAAGGCAGCGGCCAGTTGAAAGACACCGGTGGCCAGCAGGTAGATGCCGAAGACCACGCCGACGACCCGCAGGGTCTGGCCGGGCCAGACCAGGACGACGACGCCCAGGGCGATCGCGGCCAGTCCCATGGTGAGCAGGAATTGCCAGCCCATGTTCGCCAGCGCGCCCAGTCCCCCGGCCGGGGAGGGATCTCTCGGCTCGGTGCTGTGCGGAGGGCCGGTGCCTGAGGAATCGGAGGGGTATGTCATGCCGTCTGCCTCCTCCAGGAAAGAGCACGGTCAGATGGGTCCGGTTCCATCGTCACCCGCCTGGCCCCGTCCCGCCTGGCAGGCGCTCACCGGTCCCGTCGGTGGCCACAGGCGCCGTACACCCCCCGAGCAGCCGGAAAGGCCGCTCAGGCTCCGGCCGGGCGGCCACGGGTTGCAGCGGGCACCGTGGCGGGATGACATGGAAGGCGGAGGCCCTTGGACGGTACGGGACAGGCGGAAACGGCGCCGGCGACGGCGTGCGTCCCGACGGCGTCAGGCTCACGAAGATGGGTAGTGCGCCGAGTGCCGCGTCGGCGGAAAGAGGCTTGGTATGGACAACGCCGGTATTCCGGCCCCGAGTGAGGGGCTTCTCATGACGCATTTCTTGACGGTGCGTGATGTGGCCCGTTCGCGCCGCTTCTACAGCGAGGTCATGGGCGGGCAGGTCGTCCTGGACGAGAACCCCTGCATCGTGAAGCTCGCCAACAGCTGGATCATCATGAATCCGGGCGGCGGCCCGACCCCGGACAAGCCCGAGGTGACGCTGGTCGCGCCCGGCGAACCGCACACCGTCTCCAGCTTCATGAACCTGCGGGTGGCCGACATCGAGGCCTGCTACGCCCAATGGAGCGCGAAGGGAGCGGAGTTCCTGACACCGCCGATCGACCGGCGGGCCGAGGTCCGCTGCTACCTGCGCGATCCCGATGGCTACCTGATCGAGGTCGGGCAGGCCACCGGAATGCTGGAAGGTATTTTCGCCCGCACCGACACCGACACCGACACCGAGTCCGGGTAGTTCATCCTCCCCCGGCAGGTCCCTGGGTGCGGCTCGCCCCGGCAGGCCTCAGGGTGCTGCTCGCCCCGGCAGGTCATGGCGCCGCCTGCCCAGGCACGTGATGTCGCTGCCCGCCCGGACAGGCCCGTCACGTTGCCGACTCTCTGATACGCGCAGGCCACCAGGCATCCGGGGCGGCCGGAGGTCACGGCCGCCCTCTGCGCGGTCCCCACACGACGTGGGGCCTCCGCTCGGCAGAAGCCCCACGTCACTCACCTCGTCCGGAACGGGTCAGAGGCGGCGGGGCATCCCCGGGATGCCCGGAGGTGCGGGAAGCGGCAGTTCGTTGGCGCTGCTGCGCTCACGTGCGGGCGCGGGTGCCTGGCAGGTCACGTCCTTCGCGGGGAGCCTGCCCGAACCCAGCGTCCGGCACCGCCGCCCAGGGTTGTTATCGGCCACCATCACGGCGTGCCCAGCGATCGCCCACCAGACGTCGATGCCGGACATCCCGAAGGAGGCCGGCAGCCGCCTGGCCGGGTCAACAGGGAACCGGCCACCCCATGCCCCGGACCCGCGAACGCCTGGTCGCCGTACCGGCCACCCCCAGGCTTGCGAATCGGACCGGCAGTCCGTATGGTTCCCTCTACATGGACTGCCGGTCCGTTTTTCATTCGGGTGCCCGTCACGAGGAACGGTCGCGAGGAACCACTGGAGCTCTCGCCCCTCCTGTGACGACAGGCCGCAAACCGACGGTCCGGGATCGCTGCGTTTCGAGCAGAACGGAAACCTTGATCATGACAGTGCCCCTAACAGCCGCGGAGCTGTACCGCCACGGTCTGCAACTGCTGCTGGAGAAGGACATCCCCGCCTGGGTGGATCTGTGGGACGAGGACGGCGTCCTGGAGTTCCCCTTCGCCCCCCAGGGCTGGCCCGAGCGGCTGGAGGGCCGGCAGGCCATCGCGGACTACATGCGCCACTACCCCGACCACATCGACGTCCACGACTACCCCGACGTGCAGATCCACCAGACCACCCGCCCCGAGAGGGTGGTGGTGGAGATGCGCGGGGTCGGCCGCCTGGTGGAGACCGGCAGCCCCTTCGACATGACCTACATCGCCGTGGTCACGGTCAAGGACGGGCGGATCACCTACTACCGCGACTACTGGAACCCGCTTGCCGTTCAACAGCCCGGCGCCGACTTCGTAGGAGCGAACTGATGCACACCCCCAGCGCCACCTTGGTCACCGGGGCCACCGGCACCACCGGCCGCCGTGTCGCCGCCGGGCTCATCGCCGAGCGCCACCGCGTCAAGGCCGCGAGCCGACGCGCCACCCCGGTGGAGGGCGCCCAGGCTGTCCGCTTCGACTGGAACGAGCCCGCCACCTGGGGCGAGGCCCTCGACGGCGTCGACCGCGTCTACCTCATCCCGCCCATCGGCTCCTCGGACCCGGCCACGGTCATGCTGCCGTTTCTCCGCCAGGCCCGCGCGGCCGGCGTCCACCGTGCGGTGCTGCTCAGCTCATCGGCGATCCCCGCCGGCGGACCGGCGGTGGGACAGGTCCACGAGGCGCTGCCCGGCCTGTTCGCGCAGTGGGCGGTGCTGCGGCCCTCCTGGTTCATGCAGAACTTCACCGGCTCCACACCGCACGCGCGCAGCATCCGCGAGGACGGCGCCATTCTGACGGCCTCGGGAGACGGCCGCGTCGGCTTCGTCGACGCAGCGGACATCGCCGCCGTCGCCGTACGCGCCCTGACCGACGAGCAGGCCCCCGACACCGACCTGATCCTCACCGGGCCGCAGCCCCTGAGCTACGACGACGTCGCTTCGATCATCAGCGAGGTCACCGGGCGGCCCGTGGTGCACCGGCATCTGACGTTTGCGCAGCTGCGCGACCGCTGGGCGGCCGAGATACCGCTGGAGTTCGCCACCCTGCTGGCCGGCCTGGACCGCGCCATCGCCGACGGGGCCGAGGACCGCACCTCGGACACCGTCCAGCGCCTCACCGGCCGCCCACCGGGCACCTTCCGCGCCTTTGCCGAAAGGGAGGTGGCATGCAGCAGTTGATGTTCCCTGACCATCCACCGTTCCGGTCCGACTGGTCCGAGACCCTGCGCAACCGTGGCCTCGCCGCCTACGGGGTCCGGACGTCGGTGAGGTCATCGCCGCGGCCTCATTCTTCCTCCACGGCAACCCCGGCAACCCCGGCAACCCGCGCATCGGCCATGCCCACGAGCGCGGCATCGCCTGCTTCCGCGACGCCATCACGCACCTCCCCGACGTCACACCTGTGGAGATCCCCTGCGAGAACCCGGGCGCCCTCCGCCTGGCAGTAGCGCGTATCTTCGACTGGCTCGACGACACGATCCGCCCCGTTGCCCGTCGCGCAGAGCGCTCGGCCGCCGCCCCAGGTGCGGGAAGTGCAGCCGGGCGCGAGCCGCCACTCGCGGGAACCCACCCCCTATCATTCCCGGGGGCCGGGACAGGCCGAAGCCCAAGGAGGATCCGTGGCCCCACGCACAGAGCGCGCAGACGCCCTGCGCAACCGAGAAGCCGTCCTGGCTGCCGCCGACGCACTCTTCGCCGGCAGCAGCAGCCCCCACAGCGTGTCGATGGACGACATCGCCGCGGCCGCGGGTGTCGGCAAGGGCACCCTCTTCCGCCGCTTCGGTGACCGTGCCGGCTTGATCGGCGCCGTGCTCGCCTCCCGCCTCGAACCCCTGCAGCGAGCCGTGCGGGAAGCGCAGGACGTAGGAGAGTCCTCGCCGCGGCAGCGGGCGAGGGAACTCCTCGATGCCTCGCTGCGCTTCAAGATCGAGAACCGGCACCTGATGTCGGCCGCGGAGGACGCCGGGCTCAACAACCCCTACCGAGCCGAGCACTACGACTGGTGGCACAAAACCCTTCGCGTGGCCCTGGATCAAACACCCGGAGTCTCCGACGCGGATTTCACCGCCCACGCGCTGCTGGCCGCCATCCGCGCCGATCTCGTGGTGCACCTGATCGACGATCAGAACATGACGCCCGAAGGCCTGCGGGCCTCGCTCGCGGCCTACGTGGACAACGTCCTCGGCAACAGCTGCAATCCACCCGGCGCGCGCAACGAGGCATGAGCTGCCGTTCCCGAGCAGCTGCGGGTGGCCCCCGGCCCGATCACGCTTGTGGAGCCTGGACGCCTGAACGTGCCGCCGACGGAATCCGGGAACTGGACCGTGGACCGGGCCCTGCGGGCGCGCGAGGTACCCCGGGGTCACGTGCTGCCGGGCTGCCGGGCTGCTCGTCGGTCTCGTGGCCGATCCTCGGCAGGCCTGTCGCCGTGTCACTTGCCCTTTGTGCCACGGCCTGCGGTGACGAGGCGCTCGCTGACCGCTCGTCGGCGGCTCTCGCCCCGGCGGCGGAATAGGCGCATGCGCCCGCGCATCCCCCCTGCAAAAGCTCCCCTTCAGCCATGGCGAACATTCCAGCGACCAACCCCTCGTGTTTCTGCGGGAGCCCGACGGGCAGGGATTTTTCTGAGGTTCAGCAGGAAGTTGCGCCGCGCAGGAATTTGGGTCTGTGCGGCCCGGGGGGAGCTCAGCTCCAGGGAAGGAACCTGCATGACCACGGGAATCAAGGGCTGCGACAATCAGTCGAACGCCTACGTTTCTTTTGTCAATGAAGAGCATGCCGGGGACAGCGAGTCGGTGAGTCCGAGGTCGCACAGTTCTGCCTACGCGTGGATCTCGCAGCACAAGGAGAAGCCGCTGAGCGTGCAGACCGGACGGGGCCGGTGCATCATCTGGGACGACGACTGGAAGGTGAAGGGAGAGTGGGATGACGGCAGGGGCGAGTTCATCCTCGCCTCCGTCCGGCACAGCCCGCAGGACTACCAGATGACGGTCAGCAGCACGGGTGACATCTCGTTGTCCGAGGTCTGATCCGAGGTCTGATCCGAGGACCGGAACGAAGGAGGGGGACCGTCGTGCCCATGCAGAACTGGCGCATCACAAATGCCATGGAGAATTTGACGGGAAACTGGGTGTATTACGTATGCACCGTCGTCGCGGCATTTGCGAATGTCCATTTCAGTCGCCACGTCGACAATCCGAGCGATGACCATATGGCGACGAATGACGGCGCCTACTATTACTACGGCGTGACCGGCACGTTCAATCAAGCCGCCCAACACGCTGATCAATCCGTCCGACAGATGCTCATCGACGCCTGGAACGACTACTTCAAGGTGTAGGGCAACCGTCTGACGTGCCGCCGGTCCGTGGCCCCGCCTCCCGCCGAGGGGCTCCGGACCGGCGTGCCCCGCGAACGGGGAGCCGATCCGCTCCCGACGTCTCATCGCAGCCCTTGGCGGGTGTCGGCAGCAGCTGGGCGCGTCCGGCGTCTGCTCCGCTTCTCCGCCTCGTCGGGCCTGGCGCGTCTGTCTGTACGCGGGCGACCCGGACCGGGAACGGGGCGCGGCGACCCGTGGGCGACGGCGACCAAAACCTGCGGTAGGTCCTGTGGCCCGGCCGTGAAGACATGGTCCCGAACCGCCCCGATACTCGGCTGGGCCCCGACCGACTGCAGGATCCGGCGCCGGGTCCGATGACGCATCGGACCCGGAACGGCGGATGCCCGACCCCGAAGGCGGATGATGCGCCCCCGACTCAAGTCCGATGTGCTGTACGTGCCGACCGGCGACGGCGTCCACGTCTTCGGTGCCGGTGCCGACCTCGCCCTGCGCGGCAGGTCCGCCTACCGGTGGCTGGACCGGCTCGCGCCGCACCTCGACGGTTCGGTCGAGCTCGACGACCTGGTGGGGCGGCTGCCTGACGACAAGCGGCAGGTCGTGCACGCCCTCGTGGGTCAACTGCACGCCGCCGGCTGCCTGGTCGATGCGCGGGAGGATCTGCCGCACCGGCTCACACAGCGGGAGTTGGAGACGTACGCGTCCGAGATCGCGTTCCTTGAGTACCACGGGGATTCCGCGGCACGGCGGTTCGAGACCTACCGCAACAGCGAGATCGTCGTGGTGGGCGCGGGCCCGGTGTTCGTCTCGCTGGTCTGCTCGGCGCTGCGCTCCGGGGTGCGGAACCTGCGGGCCGTCCGTACGGAGGAGACCGGCACCCATACCGAGCGCCTGGCGGAGCTCACCGCCGAAGCCGCCTTACGTGACCCGGAACAGAATCTGCACCATGTTCTCTTCGATGAGAGGCAGTTGGAGCGACTCGTCGACCGGGCGGACGCGGTGCTCCACGCCGCGGACGGGACCGGCGTCGACCGGGCCATGCGGCTCGACGAGCTGTGCCGGGAGACGGGTGCGCTGCTGGTGCAGGGGCTGGTGGTGGACGACGTCGCGTGGCTGGGGCCGGCCGGAACCGCCTGGCGGTCGGCGTGGTTGCGGCTCGACGCGCGCGGGCCGTTCCGGCCGAATGCCTTCCTCACCGGACCGGCCGCCGCGGTGGTCGCCTCGCACCTGGGACTCGCGGCGTTCACCGCACTCACCGGGACCGCCGGCAGCAAGGAAGCCGCGGACGGTGCACGGAAGGTGACGCGGATCGACCTGGAGACGCTGCGCACCTCCACGCATGCGTTCCTGCCCCACCCGACGGCGGCCCCCGCCCGTCCGGAGACCCGGGAGGAGTTCACGCGGCGCCTCGAACGGCTCGGCGCCACGGCGCCGCTGGACGACGACACCTTCTCCCGGCGCGCATCCCGTTGCTTCGACCCGTACGTCGGTGTCCTGCACGCCCTCGACGAGGGGGAGCTCACCCAGGTGCCGCTCAACGTGACCGAGGCGGTGCCGCGCGCGGGGGGCGCCGCGCCGGTCCACGGGGCGGGGACGGGCTTCGCCGAGGCACGCCGGGACGCGGCACTGCGCGGGCTCGCCTCGTATGCGGCGCACCACACCGATGACCGCAGGTACGGACCGGGGGGCACGGTATGGGGTTGGGCCCCGGACGAGCGGCGCGCCGAGGCGGTGGCGGCCGGCCGGGTGTTCGCCACCGGCCACGAGGGCGGGGTGGCCGCCCGGCTCAGCTGGGACGCTGCCGTGGCGGACGGCCTTGCCCAGCACTGTGCAGGCCTGGCTCTGCGCGACGTGGCACAGGGGCGGGCACGGCCTCGGCACGTGCCGCTGAAGCCCGACGCTCTGGCCCCCGGGGCACGGCGGCTCCTCGACCTGCTGCATGCCTCGCGCGGCTCGGTCGAAGTGGCCGACATCGGCGAGGCCTTGGGCGTACCTGTCCTCGCCTGGTGGCAGGGAGGCCGCCCGGCCGCCGCGACGTGCGGGCAGGAGGCGGTCGTCGAGGGGCTCCGCGCGGTCCTGCTCGACCGCCAGTCGGCGATGACGGACGAACCGGCCTACGCACCCGCCCGGTTGGGGCAGCTCGGCACCCTTGTCCCGTCCGACGAGGGCGCCGAGTTGCCTGCCCCGGCAGGGCCCGAGCGGATGGTCGAGGCGTTGCGGTCGCGAGGGGCGCGCCCGCTCGTGGTGCCGCTCGACCACGATCCGGCGGTGCACGCGTTGCTGCCCTTCCTCGTGCGCGTCGTCCTCGCCGACGAGACCGGGGAGGACACGGCGGCAGCGGAGCGGCGGGCGGAGGCACGGAGGGATGCGTAGCGCCACCGACGGGCTGCACAACTCCGTCGGCCTGCGGTTTTGGTGGCGGACCTTCGAGGGGGTCCAGGACCTCTTCGCCGAGGGCCACGGCGAGGAGGGCGGCCCGGACGACCCGCTGCCGGTCAAGACGTATCGCGGGCTGCCTCGCTACGTGCTTCCCGAGCCGGCGCGGCGGATCGGGGACGCGCGCTGGTCCTTCGGCGCGTTCCGCGGCGCCCGTCCGCAGGGCGCCCCCACCCTCGATGTCCTGGACGAGCGCGCGCTCTCCGCGCTGCTGTACTGGACGTACGGGGTCGGCCGGATCGAGCTCGGTCCGCACGCCGTGTGGCCCTACCACCGGATGGTCGCGTCCGCGCGCTGTTTCCACCCCGTGGAGCTGTACCTGTGGCTGGCACATCCGGCGGGTGACCTGCCCGCCGGGTGCTACCACTACCACCCGGCGCACCACTGCCTGACGCTGCTGCGCGAGGGCGGTGTACCGCGCGCGGTGCGCACCGGCGCGGGAGTACGCGCGGCGGCGGGACTCCTTGTGGCCTCCGCCTGGTTCCGCAAGACCGCGTTCCGCTACCGGGACTACGCGTACCGGCTGTGTGCGCAGGAAGCGGGGATGACAGTCGGGAACGCGCTGCTGGCCGGTGCCGCGCTCGGGCTCCGCGGGAGGGTGCACCACCGCTTCGACGACGCGGTGGTCAACCGCGCACTGGGGCTCGACGGGAGGGAGGAGACGGCGTTCGCGGTGATCGACCTGGCGCCCGCCGAGGATGCCGCGCCGGCGCCTGTCAGATCTCCTCAACAGCCTCTCCCTCCGGGCGAGTTACCGGACATTCACCCTGTGCACGTAAGGACCAACCGCACATCCGACGGTGCGTGGTCCGGGCTGACCGCCCTCGACCTGGCGGCCCGGCTCGCGGGCCCCGGTGCTCCCGTGGACCCCGACGACTTTCACCCGCCCGGCGAGGCGCCGGCCCCGGACGGCGTCCTCGGACTCGCAGGTCCGGAGCCCGGGGCCGGCGGTGTGGACCTGGCCGCCGCGCTGCGTGCCCGGGACTCGGGCGGGCGGATGTTCCTCCCGGCCGCCCGCCCCGTGGCCGTCGAACGACTGGCGTCGGCCCTGCGGTACGCGCTGGAGCCCGTCTCGTCCGACCACACCGAGGCACCGTGCCGCCCCCTCGTGGATGCCTACGTACTCGTGCTCGGCACGGACGGGGTCTCCCCCGGGCTGCACCGGCTGGACGTCACGACGGGACCGCCCGCGCTGCTGCGGCTGCCGGCGCGGGACTGGCGCGCCGTGGTCGGCATGCTGTGCGACCGGACTCCGGCGGTGAACTCGGCGAAGGCCGGCGCCCTGGTGTTCCTCACCGCCAACCGGCTGGCCGGGGAACGGTGGTTCGGGGCCCGGGGGTACCGCGTTCTGCACCAGGAGGCCGGGATCGTCGCCCAGCGGGTCAGTGTGCTCGCCGCCGCGGCCGGGCTGTCCGCACGCATCACCAACGGCTACCACGACGGGATGATCAGGGACCTGATCGGCCTGGACGCCGCCCATGTACCGGTGTTCACGCTCATCGTGGGCGGCCGTCGGCCCACCGCCCAGTACGAGCCACAGCTCATCTGGTGAACCGCACCTGCGGTGCCTCGTGGGACGGGCCACAGCGGGCCTACGGCCGCGCCCGCGGCACGTACTACGGCCCGTGCTACGGCCGGTCCTGCGGTCGGACCGTGAAGACACCGAGCACGCGCGGGCCGCAGGATGCGGAACAACCAGTGACTGGCCAACTTCTCATCCATCCAAGGAGAAAGGGGATCGCGATGCAGAACGAACTCGTTCTCGACCTCGCCGACCTCAGTGCGGACGAGCTGGACATCCTGCCGACCTCACCGGGCGCGAGCCTGGAAACCGTGAACGTGGGTCACGCCATGGTCGAGATCGGCGCGTCGAACTGCACGTCCACCGGAACCCCGGCGAGCTGCTGTTCCTGCTGCTGCTGCTGAAACAAGCAGCAGCACCGCCGCGTTCGGCGGGCCCCGCGCCCGCCGGACGCGGCGTCCCGGCGAACGACGAGGAAGTGACGTTGACCGACGCAGCGACAGCGGCCCGCACCGGCCGGCCCGCCGAAACCCTCCGCCCGGCTCACCCCGCCGACCCCGCGACGGCCCCCGCGGCCCGTGTCGCCGTCATCGGCAGGGGCGTCCTCGCCTCGACGATCCGCGCCGCCTTGTCACGTACCCACCAGCTGGTTCCGGAGGAGGGTCCCGCGTGTGAGGCGGTCGTCACGGCCGAGGACCGCTGGGTGACCGCGGCCGAGCCACCGCGCCCCGACGTCCCCTGGCTGCCGGTGGGGGTCGAGCTCGGCCTGCTCGTGGTCGGCCCGACGACCGTCCCGGGCCGGGCCGGCTGTGCCCGCTGCGCCCGGACGCGCCGGCAGCGGGCTCTCGGCAAGGACAGCCCGCGGGCGGCTCTCCTGGAGCGGCACGGCGACCGGCTCGCCGGCCGTGCGTCGCCGGTCCTCACCACCTGGGCGTGCGAAACGGCCGCCACGCTCGTCGAGAGCGATCTGACAGCCGGCACGGGGCGGTTGACCGACAACGCCCTCGCCTTTGTGTCGTTGACGACCATGGCCATCGATGTGCACCCCTTCCTGCCCGACCCGGCGTGCCCCTGGTGCGGCGGGCTCCCCGAGGACCGGCCACCCGTCCTCATGGAGCTGCCCCGGCCCAAGCCCGCCCCGGACGTCGCGCGCGTGCGCGACCTGCGAACCGGCTGGCAGGAGTTGGTCGCCCGGTACGTCGACGGGCGCACGGGACTGGTACGGCAGCTCGACGTGCGGACCGACTACCCGTATCCCATGGTCTCCGCCCCGCTGCACCTGCCGGGCGGGGAGCAGGAGGCCGGCTTCGGCCGCGACCTGGACTACGGGGCCTGCGCCCGCACCGCGCTCGCCGAGGCCCTGGAGCGGCTGGGCGGGGCCCGGCCCGGCGGGCGCCGGACGACAGTGCGGTCCGGCTTCGCGGAGGTGGCAGACCGGGCACTGTGCCCCCTCGGCCTGGGCCTGTACCCGCCCGAGCGATACGCCGAGCCGGACTTCCCCTATCCGCCGTACGATCCGGGCCTGGAGCTCAACTGGGTGTGGGGACACTCCTTCGCCCGCGACGCCCCCGTCCTCGTACCCGAGGACTACGCGTACTACCGCACCCGGCACGACAACCCGGCGGCCCGGCCGCTGGCATACGAGGTGTCCAACGGGTGCGCGCTGGGCGGCTGTCTGGAGGAGGCGGCGCTGCACGGGCTGGTCGAACTCGCCGAGCGGGACGCGTTCCTGCTGACCTGGTACGCCCGCCTCCCCGTGCCGCGGGTCGACCTGCGGACGGTGTCCGACCCCCGCGTCGGTGCGCTCGCCGAGCGGATCCGGCAGGACAGCGGCCACCGGGTGCTGGCCTTCGCCACCACCCCGGAGCACGGCATCCCCACGGCATGGGTGATGGCCGTAGGTCCGAGCGGACCGGGCCGGCCCGACGAACCCGCCGCGGTCTGCGCCGCAGGGGCGCACTTCGATCCCGAATGCGCCCTGAGGAACGGCCTGTTGGAACTCGCAGCGAACCTGGGGTGGAACCGTGCCGCCTTCCGCGAGGAGCGGGACCGCATCGCGGCGATGGTCGACGATCCCGCTCTGGTGCGCGAGATGCGTGATCACGCCCTGCTGTACTGCCACCCGGCCGCGTTCGACCGGTTCGCCTTCCTGCTCGGCGACGGCGGTGACACGGAGAGGGGCGGCCTGCCCGTCGAGGAGGCGTTCGCGCACGCCACGTGCCGGCCGCGCGGCGCGGACATCCGCGACGACCTGGCCGAGGCGGTGGCGCGCTTCACCGATCGGGGCCTGGACGTCGTCGTGGTCGACCAGACCACGGACGAGCACCGGGCGGGCGGGCTGTCCTGCGCGAAGGTGATCGTGCCGGGGCTGCTGCCGATGACGTTCGGGCACCCGATGCGCCGCACCCACGGGCTTCCCCGGCTGCTGCGGCTCCCCTCCGAACTCGGCTACCGCAAGGAGCCCTTGGCCGAGGAGGAGATCAGCCCGCACCCGCACCCGTTCCCGTGACTTCCCCGTCCCCCGTGACTTCCCTATCCCCGTGACTTCCCTATCCCCGTGACTTCCCCGTTTCCGTGACTTCTACGTTTCCGTGACTTCCCGTGCCACCCACCCCCGCGTTTCCGCACCTCCCGTGACTGGAGCCGGCCATGACCGAGGACTTCTCCACACCGGACGCCTTCGGCGTACGGATCGGCGGGCTGCCCGCATCCACGCTGGACGACATGCGCGCGCCGGAGTTGTGGCGCCAGGCCGGGTCCGTACGCGACGGGGAACGCCAACTGGACCTCCAGGCATCCGTGTTGTCCGACCGCCTCTACGAGCAGATCGGGCGCGGTGGTTCCGCCAAGCCGCTCCTGGTGGCCTTGCGACGGGCCATTCACAATCGCCGTCCGCTCGCCGAGCGCCACTGGAACGACGGCATCCGGGCACTGCTCCCCCAAGCCGTCGTCGACGAAGTGGACGCCTGGGCGCGGCTGCGGGCCGGTCATCAGGAGGCGGTGGCCCGGCTGGACGACCTGATCGGCCACCACCTCGCCACCCAGCACGTGCTGCTGCGCAAGGCGGCATCCGATCCCGGTTTCCAGCACGGCCTCGTACTGAGCAGTCCGGTGCTCCTCGCCGAGGTGCGCAAGTGGCTCGCGAGCCCCGACGAGCGCGCGCCGGAGCGCTCATTGGCGCTGCGGCTCGCCAAGTACCTGGCGCGGGTCAGCATGAAGACCAGCCCCTTCAGCACGTTCACCGCCAGCGGCCTGGGGACGTGGCGCGGCGGTGCGGGAGACCGGGCGTCCACCGGCCCCCGGGTGCGTTCGGTCGCCGAGCTGAACGTGTGGGTCGTCCAACAGGTCGTACGCGAACTCGGCCGCCATCGCGAACTCTCCGGGCGCAGGCGGCTGCGCCTCAACCCGAGTGCCGTGCTCACCGACGGACGCTGGGAGTTCCTGGGGGCGGGCGCCGAGGAGCCGTTGCGCGGCCTGCCCGGGACCGCTGCGGTGCGGGAGTGCGTGGAGGTGGTGCGCGAGGGCCGCCCCACGCGCGAGGAGGCGGCCCGGATCGTCGCGGACCGCACCGGGAACGACCCGGCCACGGCCACGGCGTACCTGGCGCGCCTGGAGGATCTGGGGCTGCTGGAAGCCGAGCGGCCCTTCGCCGACCAGACCCTCGACCACGTCGCCGATCTGCGCTCCTGGCTGGCCGGGGCGACCAGCCCGGATCTCGTCGGGGTCGAGCGGGAACTCGCCGTCATTGCGGCAACCCTGACGGACTATCCGCACCTGACGGATCCGGCGCAGCGGGTGCGCGCCACCGACGCCGTCACAGAAGCCCTGCGGCGGATCAGGGACCTGGCCGGCCCGGATCGGA
Source organism: Streptomyces sp. NPDC054765 (assembly GCF_053612065.1). NCBI lineage: Bacteria > Bacillati > Actinomycetota > Actinomycetes > Kitasatosporales > Streptomycetaceae > Streptomyces > Streptomyces sp. NPDC054765. The sequence continues at coordinate 73,671 of NZ_JBSHBP010000005.1, forward strand.
TCAGTCTGCCCGCCAAGAACAGCGTCATCGAGAATGCCCTGATGACGGCGCCCTTCCCCGGACCGGACCGCCGCGCGTGGGGTCCGGTCCTGCGGGACCTGGATGCCGTGCGGCAGTGCTACGCCGTGCTCGATCCCGGGCTGCCCGGACGGGTCGCGCTCGCCGACCTGTTCGCCGAACGCGTCGGTCCCGGCGAGGCGGTGCCGTTCCTGACCTTCCACCGACTGGTCCAGACCTGGCTGCGCGAGGACCCCGCGTTACCCGCCCTGCTCTCGGTCGCCGTGCACGGTTACCGGACGATGCACCGGCACCGGCTTCCCCGGCTGGCTGAACTGGCCGCAATGCGAGGCGCATTGTGCGAGATGGTCCGTGCAGTACCGGCCGATGCGCGGGGTGTCGTCCGGATCGCCCCCGAGCGGCTGCTCTCGGTGGTGGAGCGCCGGCCCGCATGGATGCGCGCGCCGGACTCCGTGGCCTACTACGGCCAGCCACTCGGCGCCGGCTCCGCGCCCGGGTTCGTGGTCAACGCCGTCAACTCCGGGCACGGCCGGGGACGTGACCGCATCCGGCGGCTCCTCACCCAGGGGGGCGTCGACGGGGTGCGGGACACGGCCGTGGACACCGCTCCCCCGTCCCCGGGCCTCATCCATGCCGACACCTGCCGCCACTTCGGCAGCAACGTGGGTCTGCGGGCGTCCGCCGTGGCCGAAGAGATCGAGTACCCCGGAGGGCTGAGCCTGCGGTCCCCGGAGCACCGGATCCGTCTGGGTGACCTGTTCATTCGACACGACCCCGGCCTCGGCCTGCTCGCTCTGCACGCGCGAGGGCGGGCCGGTGAGGTACGCCCCGTCCACCCCAACCTGATCGCGGAGCTGTGGCTGCCGCCCGCGCTGCGCCTGCTGATGCAGACCTTCGGCGCCACGTCCAACCTCCTGATCCCCGGGCGACGGATGTTCGGCGACCCGTCCCTCGCCGAGGTGCACGAGGTCCTGGTCGAGCCGCGGGTGGTCGTGGGCCGTACGACGGTCAGCCGCCGGCAGTGGGTGCTGCCGCCGGGCGCCGTACCGAGGCGGGAAAAGGGCGAGAGCGACCGTTCTCTGCTGTTGCGGCTCGCCGGGTGGCTGGCGGAGCACCGGATGCCGCAACGGTGCTTCGTGCGCGCCCTGGACCCCCGGTCGGTGGTCAGCGGGGAGGTGTGGCGGGTCAAGTCGCGCAAGCCGCTCTATGTGGACTTCGCCAACCTGCTGCTCGTCGGGGTCTTCGAGCGGCTGCTCGCCGCCGGTGCGGGGCAAGTGGTGTTCCTCCAGGAGGCCCTGCCCGGCCCCTCGGAGATGCCGGACCACGACGGCAGCGGGCCCCGGGTGACCGAATTCCTCATCGAGATCAACGAAGGACGGACACGATGACCACGACGAACGGACACGGCGACGGACACGGCGACGGCGACGGCACCGGCACCGGCACCGGCACCGGCACCGGCACCGGCAACAGTGCTCGTCTGGACCCGGCGTCCGCGCGGGCGGCGGACTGGGTGTGTGCACACGTCTTCTACGACACCGACCAGGACACGCTGCTGACACGCTGCGTCGAGCCGGTGGTGGCGGAACTGGAGCAACGCGGGCTGATCCAGCGGTACTTCTTCCTGCGCTATTGGGAGGGCGGCCCGCATGTACGTCTGCGCCTGCTTCCCTCGCGTGCCCGTGACCACGCCGGCGTGGCAGACGTGGTGGAGCGTCGCCTCAGCGCGTTCCTGACGGAGTCGCCCGCCCCGGACGTCGTGGACCGCTCCGGCTTCGCGCAGGTCGCGCAGGGACTGGCCGGGCTGGAGGGCCGCGCGGGCCACGACGACGTGGTGCGGGCCAACAACACGGCGGAGTTCCTGCCGTACGCACGTGAGCACGCCGACTACGGCCGCGGCGCCGCCATCGCGGCCGTGGAGCAGCACTTCTGCGAGTCGAGCCGGCTGGCGCTGTCGGTGGTCTCGGCGGGCACCACGGTGGAGCAGCGGGCGCTGCTCGCGTTCGACCTGGTGGTGGGCGTGTTCGCACTGTGCGACGAGATCCGCGACCGGTGGGCGCGCCACGGTGGGCCACCGCTGCCGTTCGGGAGCGGCCCCGAGGCGGCCGATGTCGAACCGCGCTACCGCGCCCAACGGGAGCAGCTGCACGCGCGGGCCCGGCACACCTGGGAGCTCACGGACCGGCCGCCCGGAAACGACCAGCGCGGATACTGGCTGGCATCGGTGCGGCGGCTGCGCGACGAGCTGCACCGTATGGAGGAGACCGGCGAGTTCGCCGCCGACTGGGCGGCTTCCCCGCTGGCGGATCCGCTGGGCCTGGCGGCCACCGCCCACCCTGCCACCAGTCTGGTGCTGTTGCGCTGCGCCCATCTGGTGAACAACCGCCTCGGGCTCACTCTGTGGCAGGAGAACCAGCTGCGGTTCCTGGTGGGCCGGGTGCTGTCCGAGCTGCCCGAGGCCCAGGGCGTCGCATGACCGGGCCCGCCGAGGCGTCCTGGCACAGCCTGCACGTCCACCACCACGACGAGGCCGCGGAGCCGGAGCTGATCCTCGGGGCCGTCCGGCCGGCGTTCACCTCGGTCGGGACCCGGGTACGCGGCGCCTGGTTCGGCCGGCACTGGCTGCGTGGACCACACCTGCGCCTCAGCTTCCTTACGGAAGAGGCACTATGGCGTGAGCACGTGCGCCCCATGGTGGTGGACATCGTCACGGACCATCTGCGGGCCCGCCCTTCCACCGTCCGCTTGGACGAGGCCGCGCTCGCGCCCGTGCACGAGCGGCTCGCGGAGCTGGAGATGGAGACCGGGCCGCTGCGTCCCTGGGTGGCGGACAACACCGTCGTGGAGCGCCCGTACGACCACCGGCTGCAGATACTCGGCTCGCTGCGCGCGAGCGAACTGCTGGCCGGGTTCCTCTCCGACACCACCGACCTCGCGTTCCGGATGTATGAGCAGCTGCGCACCACCCCGCTGTCCGTATTGGCCCTGGACCTGATGTGGACCACGGCGAGCGCGGCGGCGATCCCGTTCGAGGACGGCAGGGCCCCGATCGAGCGGGGCGTACTGTCCCTGCGCTCGCACGCGGATGCCTTCCTGTCGCGCACGAACGATCCGGTGGCCTACCGCACCCGCTTCGACGAGCGGTTCGGCCGGCAGGAAGCCGCCCTGGGCGCGCGGTTGCGGGCGGTGGAGGCGGCGCTCGCGGAGCCGGAGAGCACCGACGCCCCGGGCTCCGAGGTGGCATTCGTACGGGAGTGGGCGCGGGCCGTGCGCCGGCACCAGCGGATCGCGCAGCCGCTGCTCGCCTCGGGCGAGGTGTCGATGGGCGGGGCGGCGCTGGCTCCGCGCATGCCGACGCGCCGGCTCAGCGAGTTCCACCGGCTCCTGCTGTCCGACCACGGGCACCGGGACTTCCTCGTCGACGACGCATGGTTCGCGTCCTTCCGCCTGGTGATGAACTACCTGTACCTCCACCTCAACCGGCTGGGGCTGGCGCCCGTGGACCGCGGGCTGCTGTGCCACCTGGCGGCGCGGACCGTGGAGTCGGTGCACGACACGTCGGCCGTCGCCAGCTTCGCACGGTACGTCGCCGAACCTGACGGGGACGAGGAGCCCGCCTGGCGGCGGATCGGCGCCGAGTGGGCGGAGGGAACACACGGAGATCCGCCCGTCGCCCGCCCCGGCATCAGCCGCCGCTGAACACCTCGGCGAGCTGGCGGCGTCCCGTGATCCCCAACTTGCGGTAAGCACCGGACAGATGGAACTCGACGGTGCGTACGGCGACAAACAGCCGGCCCGCGATGTCGCGGTTGGAGTGTCCGTCCTTGGCGAGGTGGAGGATCTTCCGTTCCTGGGGCGTCAGGCAGTCCAGGAGCGGATGGGCGGAGTGCGGGGTGGATTGCGGGGCGGTGTGCGGGGCGGAGTACGGGGCGGACGCCGGGGGCACGGTGGGCTCCACCGCGCCCGCGGGGCCGGGTGCGGCCGCGGGCGTCCCGGAGACTTCCCGGGCTCCCCGGCCCGTCACCCGGAGCAGCCCCCAGGCTTCCTGGACGCGCCGTGCCAGCGGCTCCGCGCCACACGCGCGGGCGAGCCGGAGGGCCGACAGCAACTCGGCACGGGCCGCCTCCCCGCGCCCCAGCTCGATCAGACCGGTGCCCAAGTCGGCCTGTACCGCGGCGCGTTCAAGGCGGTCCGAGGACCGGGCGAGCGTCCCGGCCGCATCCGCGAGCAGGTCGATGTGCCGCTCGCCGGTCTCGGTGAGGGCCAGTGCGTGCAACGCGGTACCGATGGACTCCGGAGTGCCCCAGCGGCGGGCGTCCGCCACCTCGGCAGCCGCGAGTGCGGCAGCCTCCTTGCGTTCGCCGCGCGCCGCGAGGATCCGAGCAGCACGGGAGCGCCAGGGCAACACCGCGGGGTTTTGCACCCCCGCCTCCTCCAGAAGGCGCCCCGCGGCGAGCAGGTCCTCCAGAGCACGGGCGGGGTCGTCCCTCTCGTGGACCGCCGCTCGTACGGCCAGAGCGTGCGCGGAGTCCCGCCGCCACGGCAGCGGATCCCGGTCCAGGCCGCTCTCGGCGAGCAGGGCGCGCGCCGAGTCGGTCGCGCCCCTCAGGGCCCGCACCTCGGCCAGGGCGGCCACAGCGGTCACGGCCGCGGGGTGGCCGGTGGCCGCGGAGGCGAGCAGGCGGCCGGCCACGGGGGCCAGGGTGGCCTCGGCGGTGTGGAGGTCCCCTCGGGCCCGCAGCACCGCCGCGCGCAGCAACTCGACCTTGACGTGGTCCCAGCGGCCGGGTCGGGCGCCGGCGACCTGGCGCCCACGGCCGCAGTGCGTCCATGCCTCGGCTACTTCACCGGCCGCCACAAGAACGCCGCAGGTGTGCCACAGCAGGGTGGCCGAGCCGTCCGAGCCCCATCCCTCACCCAGGGGCAGGCCCTGCCGGGCGTGCCGGACGGCAGCGCCCCGGTCGGTCCCGGCGTCGGCCGCTCGTACCGCGCGCAGCGCCGCGAGCTCCCGGCCCACGATGCCCCTGCGCGGGGTCTCGCTGGTCAGGTTCCCCGGCGGATCTGCCGCCTGCACCAGCCACAGGGGGCCACGCCTGCAGGTGAACGCCTTGTGCAGACGCAACCGCAGCTGCCAGGAGCCGTCCCCCGGTGTCCGCCCGAGCCGGGCTGCGGCGTCGTCGAGCACGGTGACGGCATCCTCGGCCCGGCCGCACTCGGTCAGTACGGCGGCCAGCGCCAGCGCGTATTCCAGCACGACGCCGGGGGCCTGCGACTCGCAGCGGGCGGCATCCAGGAGGCGTACGGCGCGTTCCGGGTCGACGAAGGCGTCCAGCTCGGCGAGTTCCCGGCGTACGGCCGACTTCTCGTGGGGGCGCAGGGGTTCGCGGAGCGCCGCGCGCAGATGACGTGCCGCATCCTGGGGCCTGCCCTCCTGCTCCAGCTGGCGTGCTGCCAGCCACAGACAGCGCATGGCCCACTCCTCTCCCACGAGGCCGGCGGCGACCAGGTGGCGGGCGACGGTCGTCGTGGCGGCCTGCCGGTCGCGCAGCAGGACCGCCGCCCTCAGGTGCAGGGCCGTTCGGGTGCCGGCGGCGATACGGCCAAGAACCATGGTTTCGAGGAGCGGGTGACGAAAGGCCAGCGGGGTGCGATTGGCGAGCAGGCAGGCGTCGACGAGCTGGTCGACGGCACCGAGCGCCTCCTCGACCGTCAGGCCGGCCAACTCGGCGCTGTCCACGACCTCAGCGCCGCCGCCGAGCACCGCGACCGCCCGCGCGAGGGCCAGGGCCGGTGTGCTCAGCGGCGCCAGCCAGCGGTCGGCTCCCGCCAGGGCGCCCGACGCGGCGGTGGTACGCAGAGCGTCAGCCGTGGGCGCGCTGTCGGCGTGCGGCGCCAACAGGGCGTGCACAAGGGCGGGATTGCCGCCGGTGAGCTCGCCGCACACTGCGGCGGTTCGTGCGTCGAGACGGACGCGACATCGCTCGGCGGCAGCTTCGGGCAGGTCGTTCGTGCGCAGACCCGGCAGGTCGATGGGTTCGGCAGCGGCCAGGAGTGCGGTTCCGGGCTCGTCCGAGGTCCCGTACGTGGGGCCGGAGCGCGTCTCGGCCCCGGCGCCGCAGATCCTGGCCGTGAGCACGATCACCAGCGGCACGGGCGGCAACGTCCGGGACAGGTCCAGCAACCACCGCAGCGACCAGCTGTCGACCCGGGCTATGTCGTCCACGCACAGGGCGACGGGGGCGTCCCGTTCCGTCGGCACCCCGGCAACCGGCCCCCCGAGATCATCGCCGGGCGGTGTACGGTGCCGGACCTCCACGGCTTTCCCGTCGCCGGCCCGCAGTTGGGCGATGAGCAGATTGGCCGCCGCATACGGACAGTCCTCGGCCCCTGTCCCGCGCACCAGGGCGACGCGGAACCCCGCCGCGGACGCTGCCACTCCGAAGGCATCGAGCAGCGTCGACTTCCCCGCTCCCGGCTCGCCACGGACGACCGCTACGGCCGGGCCACGGTCTCTGCGGGACCGTTCGAGCACGGCTCGGAGTCGTGCCGTCTCGCTCCTGCGGCCGGTCTCCCCGAGCGCCATGAGCCCCTCCCGATCACCGGCCGTCGTGCACCGCTCTACGTACAAGGCCGACGATCAGTTCACAGGGCATGGGATCCACAGGAAGTGCATATGTAGGTAGTCGTCTTGAAAAAGACCCTCTATGGCAGGATGTCTCGATGCGGGCAAGCGCCTGCCGGACGGCTCGGCGCGTACTGCCCAGAGCCGCCCAGAGCTGCCCAGAACCGAACACGACGCCGACCACCGCGGCGGCCACGACGCCGCATCACCGGCCTGAATGAGTGCAGACGACACGCGCCGGTCGCGGCGGGGGGATGTGTTGCGGGCGAGCGGCCCGCCTCCGCCCGCTCGGAGAGCACGGTCAGGCCGCCGCACGGCTTGCCGCGTCCCCGGCATCTCTGGAGCGTCCCCAGCAGCTGCCGACAGGAAGCCGCACTCCTGACCTTGCATAGCACAGCGTGACAATCACCCATAAGATGGGTATTGCTGGCGCACCGGCGTGCCGGACAGGCACATGAAGTCGGTGCGGAACGGCGATCGGCTCGGGGACGGGAAGCCTATGGACCAGGCCGCCAGTCCGGCGCGGACCGTCATCCTGACTGTGGATGACGACCCGGGCGTGTCGCGTGCTGTCGCCCGCGATCTGCGGCGACACTACGGCGCGTCGTACCGCATCGTGCGCGCGGAGTCCGGCGAGTCCGCCCTTGCCGCTCTGCGCGAGCTGAAGCTGCGTGGCGGCCCCGTCGCGGTGATCGTCGCCGACTACCGGATGCCGAAGATGAACGGCATCGAGTTCCTCGAGCAGGCTCTCGACATCTACCCCGACGCCCGGCGGGTGCTGCTGACCGCATACGCGGACACCAACGCGGCCATCGACGCGATCAATGTCGTCGACCTCGACCACTACCTCCTCAAGCCCTGGGAGCCCCCCGAGGAGAAGCTCTACCCCGTCCTCGACGATCTGCTGCAGGCCTGGCGGGCCGCCGACCACCGGCCGGTGGCCGTCACCAAGGTCGTCGGGCACCGCTGGTCGGCGCGTTCATCGGCCGTACGGGAGTTCCTGGCCCGCAACCAGGTGCCGTACCGCTGGTACTCGTCCGACGACCCGGAAGGCCGGCGGCTGCTGTGCGCCGCGGGCCAGGACGGCCTGCGGCTCCCGCTTGTGATCACTCCGGACGGCACGGCCCTGATCGAGCCCGAGGACCAGGAGCTCGCCGCCCGGGTCGGCCTCGCGACGACCCCGGCAACCGACTTCTACGACCTCGTCGTCATCGGCGGCGGACCGGCCGGCCTGGGTGCGGCGGTGTACGGGGCCTCCGAGGGCCTGCGGACCGTCCTCGTGGAGCGCTCCGCGACCGGCGGCCAGGCGGGCCAGAGCTCGCGCATCGAGAACTATCTCGGCTTTCCGGACGGCGTGTCCGGGGCGCAGCTCACCGACCGGGCCCGGCGGCAGGCGGCGAAGTTCGGCGCCGAGATACTGACCGCGCGCGAGGTCACCGGACTGGAGGTCAATGGCGCGTCGCGCGTCGTGCGGTTCTCGGACGGCTCCGCCGTCGCCGCGCACTCCGTGATTCTCGCGACCGGCGTGTCGTACCGGCAGCTGGATGCGCCACACGTGGCCGAGCTGACCGGCTGCGGAGTGTTCTACGGTTCGGCCCTGACCGAAGCGGCCGCGTGCCAAGGCCATGACGTGTACATCGTCGGCGGCGCGAACTCCGCAGGCCAGGCCGCGATATACCTGGCCCGGAGCGCCAAATCGGTCACCGTACTGGTGCGTAAGCCGTCCTTGTCCACGTCGATGTCGCACTACCTCGTCCAGCAGGTCGACGAGACACCCACGATCTCGGTGCGCACCCACACGGTCGTCGACGCCGCCCACGGCTCGCGTCAACTGGAACAGATCACCCTTCGCGACACGGCGACCGGCCACACCGAACTCGTCGACGCCCAGTGGATGTTCGTCTTCATTGGGGCGGCCCCGCTGACCGACTGGCTGGAGGGCACGGTGCTCCGGGACTCCCGCGGGTTCATCCTGACCGGCCCCGATCTGACCGCGGACGGGCGCCCGCCGGGCGACTGGGAGTTGGACCGGCCGCCCTACCACCTGGAAACGAACGTCCCGGGCGTGTTCGTGGCCGGCGACGCCCGCGCCGAGTCCGCCAAGCGTGTCGCCTCCGCGGTAGGAGAGGGAGCCATGGCGGTCATGCTCGTCCACCGATATCTGGAGCAGTCATGAACGGCCGGCCGCTGCCGTGCAGTCAGGAGGAACTCGGCTCGCTGTTCCTGTTCGAGAAGCTGGCCCCCGACCAGATCGCCCGGCTCTGCCGCGAGGGCCGGGTGGAGGAGTTCGCACCCGGGCCCGTGTACGGCGAGGGCGACGCCGCCACGTGCTTCTATGTGCTGCTCGAAGGGACCATCGTGCTCTCGCGCCGGATCGGGGACTACGACGTGGAGATCAACCGGAGCTCCAGCCGCGGGGTGTACGCGGGAGCCTTCCAGGCCTACCTGGGTGACCGTCTGCGCCAGGAGTACAACAGCTCCCTGCGTGTCATCGAGCCCTCCCGCTTTTTCGTGCTGCCCGCGGAGAGCTTCGCCGCGATCATGCGCGAATGGTTTCCCATGGCCGTACACCTGCTGGAAGGCCTCTTCTTCGGCGCCAAGAGCACCCAGGAGGCCGTCGGCCAGCGAGAACGGCTCCTGGCTCTCGGGTCGCTGTCCGCAGGGCTGACCCATGAGCTGAACAACCCCGCCACGGCGGCCGTGCGCGCCACGTCCGCGCTCCGCGAGCGTGTTGCCGGAATGCGCCACAAGCTCGGCATCATCGCGGCAGGCCCGTACCGGCGCGCCAGTCTGGAGACTCTCGTCGACGTCCAGGAACGCACGGCCGAACGCGTCGCCAAGGCCACCACCCTGAGCCCGCTGGAAGCCTCGGACCGCGAGGACGCCCTCTCCGACTGGCTGGACGACCACGGCATCGGGGACGGATGGCAGCTCGCGCCGACCTTCGTACAGGCCGGCCTTGACACCGAGTGGCTGGACCAGGTGGCCGCGGCCGTGGACAGTGACACCCTCGAAGGTGCGGTGCGGTGGCTCAACTACACCGTCGAAACCGAGCTGTTGATGAACGAGATCGAGGATTCGACCACCCGTGTCTCGGCTCTCGTCACCGCGGCCAAGCAGTACTCGCAACTCGACCGGGCGCCCCACCAGGTCGCAGACGTGCATGAGCTGCTGGACAGCACCCTGCTGATGGTCTCCGCGAAGATCGGCCCGCACATCACCGTCGTGAAGGACTACGACCGCGGCCTGCCGGAGATCCCGGCCTACCCCAGCGAGCTCAACCAGGTATGGACAAATCTGATCGACAACGCCATCTCGGCGATGAACACCACGGGCGCCGAGGGCACATTGACCGTACGCACCGCGCGCGACGGGGACCATCTGCTCGTCGAGTTCTGCGACACCGGTCCCGGAGTTCCCGCGGAGATCCACGACCGCATCTTCGACCCGTTCTTCACCACCAAGCCGATGGGTGAGGGGACAGGCCTCGGCCTGGACATCTCATGGCGCATCGTCGTCAACAAACACAACGGGGACCTGCGGTTCCACTCCGTCCCCGGCGACACCCGCTTCCAGGTACGCCTCCCGCTGGCCTCGGCCGACCCCCACCCCCCACAGGAGCCGTCATGAATTCCCCGAACGGAATCGACCCCTCGGTCCCGCCCAGCGGAACCGGATGCGCGGAGTGCGACGCCGACGGCGGCTGGTGGTTCCACCTGCGACGCTGCGCACAGTGCGGCCATATCGGCTGTTGCGACGACTCGCCCGCCAAGCACACGACGGCCCACGCGCGGGCCACCGGGCACCCGGTGATCCGCAGCTTCGAACCGGGCGAAGGCTGGTTCTGGAACTACGAGACCTCGCAGATGTACGCCTCGGGCCCGCACCTGGCTCCCCCTGAGAGCCACCCGGCCGATCAGCCCACCCCCGGGCCCGCGGGACGAGTCCCGGACGACTGGGCCGACCGTCTGGGCTAAGGGCCCCGAGATCTCATCTCCCCCGGTGAGACCGCCCGACGAGACAGGTGACCTCCCGCTCGGAGGGTGCGCCGAACACCGCGGCATGCCCTGCCACGACGCCGTCGGCAGCACCGGCCGCTCGATCTGCGCCGGTGCCACGACAAGCCGCTCGTCATCGACACCGCGATCAGGAAGCGACCCTGGCGGTCAGCCCGTAGTCCAGCTCCGCACCGTCGACGAGCAGTGCCTCGACCGTGCGCGTACCGGGGTCGATGTCGGCCACGATCCCGTTCCCGGCGTAGCGGGGGTAGCCCGACTCGCCCGTCTCGCCCGTCGCCTCGACGACCGCCGATCGCACGGCTGAGTCCTCCGCCAAGGCTCCGCCCGCGTCCACAACGTATGCGGGAACCAACAAGATCTTGAAGCGCTGCGGCTCTGTAGTCACGCTCCGATATTTAAGTGCCTGTGCCGCCGGCCGTGGGACAGGCGCGCGGCATCGGAGGTCCAGATGCGGGCGTTCTCCGAAGATCTGCCGTCGGGGAGCCGGCCGGCCTGTCCGGCGTCGCGCGCCGGGATCATGGCCAGGTGCTCGGCCCGAGCGACCGGGGCCCCGCCGGGCTCCGCGCACTGCTCACAGCCCGTCCGCCGGGCAGCCCGCACCTCGCCTCGCCGCCGTCCTCCTCTGCACCCGCTGGTCAAAGAGGCAGAACCTGGCCGATGGCGGGTTCGGACCGCACTTCGATCCGGTCCCCCGTCCGCTCCATCTCCAGGACGACGAGCTCGTTCCCTCCCCGCCGCCACAGATGGCCCGGCGCGTACAGGGTGGTCTGCGGCCCGAGGGACCAGTACCGGCCGAGCGCGAACCCGTTGAGCCACACCATGCCCTTGTCCCAGCCCGGAAGGGCGAGGAAGCCGTCCGCGGGGGTGTCGGCATGGACCCGGGCCCGGTGGAACGCGGGGCCGGTCGGCGTGTCGGTGCTGCCGAACTTCAGAGCTGAGAGGTTGTCGAGAGGCAGCCGGCGGATCTCCCAGTCGCGCAGTTCCTCGTCGTCGAGGAGGACCTTGCCGCTGATTCCCTTGGGGTCATTGAGTCCCTGGCCGAAGTTGACCCGCCCGGTGGGATCGACCAGCAGATCGAGGGTGCCGGACGCGCCGGCCACGGTGAAGTCGACGGTGTGGTCCGGCTGGTTGCGGTCGAAGGTGCCGATGCGCTTGCCGTCGCCGAACACCAGCGCACGGTCGCCCAGGCCCGTGACCCTCAGGCTCTTGGTCCCCTGCGGCCCCGGCACCCGAGTGCGGTAGTGGATCAGTCCGTGTGGCTGCCCGAGCGCCTCCATGTGGACGGGAGCGGTACGCCGTAGCGGCGTGCTCAGTGCGTCGAGCGCGTCCATGAACGGCACCGACTCGCGGACGGCGACCCGCTGGGGCGGCATGCGGCGCGGCGTGGGCGGCAGGGGCGTGCCCGGTACGGTGGTGTACTTGGCCAGCACGGCACGCACCGTGTGGAATTTCTCGGTGAGTTCGCCGGATTCGCTGATCGGGGAGTCGTAGTCGTAGCTGGTGATGGTGGGCTGGTAGGCGCTGCCGCTCAGGTTGGCGCCCGCGGACCAGCCGAAGTTCGTTCCGCCCACCGCCATATAGAAGTTGATGGACGCTCCCGCTTCGAGGAGCTTCTCCACGTCGGCGGCGGTCTGCGCCGGGTCGGTGGTGTGGTGCCGTTCGCCCCAGTGGTCGAACCAGCCGTCCCAGAACTCCGTGCAGAACACGGGCTTGTCCGGCTGGAATTCACGCAGCTCCGCGAACGGCCCGGAGGGGTCCCCGGCGAAGTTGACGGTGGACAGGAGATCGGGAAGGCTGCCGGCCTTCAGCGCTTCCTGGGTGGCCCCGTTGGAGCAGAACAGCAGGCTGTCCACGCCTTGCGCCCTCATGGTGTCCCGCAGATGTTGCAGGTACGCATGGTCGTCGCCGTAGCTGCCGTACTCGTTCTCGACCTGCATGGCGATGATGGGCCCGCCTCGGGTGGCCTGCAGATCGACGAACCGGGGCAGCAGTTCGGCGAACCAGGCGTCAACCGCCCGCTCGTAGACGGGGTCGGAGCGGCGCAGCGGAGCGTCCTTGTCCTTGAGGAGCCAGGCCGGCAGGCCGCCGAAGTCCCATTCCGCGCAGATGTACGGGCCCGGTCTCACGATCACCTTGAGCCCGACCTCGTCCGCCGTCCGTACGAAGGAGGCGACATCGCGCCATCCGGTGAAGTCGGTCTTCTCCTCGTACGGTTGGTGGAAGTTCCAGGCGACGTAGGTCTCCACCGTGTTCAGGCCCATGGCCCGCATTCGCAGCAACCGGTCGCGCCAGTCCTTGGGATGCGTCCGGAAGTAGTGGAAGGCACCCGAGAGGATCCGGAACGGCTCGCCGTCCAGCAGGAATTCGTTCCCGCGGATGGTCAGTCCCCGCGGGCTGTCGGCCTGGGCGAGGGTCGTACGGCCGCTGCCCAGGGCGACGCCCACGGACACGCCCCCCACCATGGCCGCGCTCAGAAAACTGCGTCGGCTGAACTGCGTCATGTCTGCTCTCCTCGACTCGACCGGCCGTCACCCAAGGTTCGAACATGTTCAGTGGTGCGCGTTTCTGTGCCTTGAGAGTGTTCTGTAGAACAGAAACGAGCACAAGGGGTCGTGACTGAGCACGGTGAACCAGGCGGGCGGGGACACGGATGTGCGAGGCACCGCCCCGGCCGGCCGATGGACCGCGCCGCCCTGCGGTCGCACCTTCGACGGCGGGATCAGCGGTTTCGCGATCTCCGCTCACGACTCCGCACGGACCTCAGGGAGACAGCCGCAACCCCGTGACCAAGTCCGGGCGGATCCGCAGCGCGTAGGACATCCGGTGGTCCGACCAGGGGTGCAGCAACGCCTGGTAGTGCGCCAGGTCGTCGGGATCGGTCACGAGGTGGCAGTAGCCGGTCACCACCACGCTCCAGCCGCAGTGCGTGGCCGGGTCGATGACGTCGGCCTCGTAGGCGACGACCACGCCCTCGTCCTCCGCGTGCTCGGCCAGGCTGGTCAGCGCCGCGCCCTCGTGGGTGCGGATGATCACCTCGCCGTGGTGGAGGAGGTGGTTGACGGGGCGGATGGCCGGCAGCGCGTGCCGGGTGAAGACGATCCGGCCCAGCGACACGCTGCCCAACAGGCGGAGGGCCTCGGCCCGGTCCAGTTCGGTACTGCGGCGGGACGCCTCACGGTCGGCCCAGGCCACCGGCGCGGAGTCGGTGGCGGTCCCGGCGGTGTGCCGGCCCGGGATGTCGTTCACGGCGTGCTCCCTGTCCTTGTGACACTGCTGACGCACTGCGCGCTGCCGGCCAGTAGAAGGCCCCCGGCGAGAACCCGCCAGGGCCGTTCGGCCCGCCTCGGGACGGCGTACCTCTCAGGGCCCGGTCGGCGTCACCCCGCCGCACGGACTGCACGGACTACACGGACTACACGGACTACACGGACTGCATGGAGCGTACGGGCCGGTGGGACTGGTGGGACTGGTGGGACTGGTGGGACTGGTGCATGGAATCGACGTCCTGACGGAGCGCCAGTGTCGCAACGTGGTGCCTTGCCCGAAGGGCCCCGATCCCCCGGGGCCGTTCGGCCCTTGCGCGAGCGGCCGGTCCCGACGAACCTCGTGGGCGGGACCCTTGTGCCCCGCCGATCCGCGAGAACCACAGAGCGAGAGTGCATGAACCAGCAGCCCGTTCCCCCTGCCCCCGCCGCGCCCGTCGCCGCCCCCGCCATGCCGCTGCGCGTGTTCATCCTCGATGACCACGAGGTGGTGCGCCGCGGTGTGCGGGACCTTTTGGAGGCGGAGGACGACATCGTGGTCGTCGGGGAGGCGGGGGACGCACGGCAGGCCCTCGCCCGGGTGCCGGCGGTCCGGCCGCAGGTGGCCGTGCTCGACGTCAGGCTGGGCGGCACCGACGGGCCAGGCAGCGACCACGAAGGCATCGAGGTCTGCCGGGAGTTGCGGGCTCGTGTGCCGGAGCTGGCCTGCCTGATGCTGACGTCCTTCGACGACGACGAGGCGCTGTTCGACGCCATCATGGCCGGGGCGGCCGGCTATGTGCTCAAGCAGATCGACGGCACCGCGTTGGTGCACGCGATCCGCACGGTCGCGGCGGGGCAGTCGATGCTGGACCCGCGCACCGCGACGCGGGTGATGGCGCGGCTGCGCGACCCGGGCCGGGACCGGGCGGCCGAGGCGGAGACGTCCGAACTCGGCCGGCTCTCACCGCGCGAACGGGAGGTGCTGGACCTGATCGGCGAAGGTTTGACGAATCGTCAGATCGCGGATCGGCTGTGTCTCTCGGAGAAGACGGTCAAGAACCGTGTGTCCGCGATCCTGTCCAAGCTGGGGGTGGGCCGCCGGGTCCAGGCGGCGATGGTGGCCGAACGGCTGAAGGGACCTCGGGCGTAACCGTGACACCGGGAACCTCAGCGGTCTGACCCGTCTCGCTCCCGGTGTGCCGCGAGGCGGGCGGCCCCGGCGTCACCGTGTCCGGCACCGCTCGGAGCGGTCAGCCGGGCAGCGGGACCCGCCAGGCGATGCGGGTACCACCGTCCTCCGGGCTCTCGACGGCCAGCCCGCCACCGTGCATGTCGGCTCGGGCCCGCATGTTGGCCAGACCTCCGGTGTGCGGAGCGTCCCCGATCCCCGTTCCGTCGTCCGTCACCGTCAGTGCCACCGCGTCCGCGGTCACCGACAGCGTCACGTCCAGGTGACGGGCGTGGGCGTGACGGGCGGCGTTGCTGAGGGCCTCCGCGGTCACCGCCACGAGGTGGGGGGCCAGAGCGTCGGGGACCGCGGCGTCCACCGGGCCGTCGATCCGCAGCGCCGGGCTGAAGCCGAGGGGGCCGGCTGCCCGCTGCACGGTCTCGGTCAGATCACGGCGCAGACTCCGGCCGTCCTTGCCGTCCCCGGTGGTGCGCAGTCCGAAGATGGTGGACCGGATGATCTTGATGGTGGTGTCCAGGTCGTTGACCGCGCGGCCGACCCGTTCGACGGCCTCCGGACGGTCGATCAGCCGGGTCGCGCTCTGCAGGGTGATGCCGGTCGCGAACAGCCGCTGGATGGCGAGGTCGTGCAGGTCCCGGGCGATCCGGTCACGGTCGTGAAGAACCGTCAGTTCCTCGGACTCGGCCCGCCGCCGGGCGAGTTCCAGGGCGATCACGGCCTGGTCGGCGAAGCCGGATATGAGTGTGACCTCGGCGTCGTCGAAGGCCGGCCGCCCGGCCAGGCGGCTCAGCCGTAGTGCACCGCAGCCGGTGTCCACCTGGAGCGGCACGGCGACCGTCGGCCCGTACACCTCGGCGGACTCTCCGTTCAGCGCGGCACCGTCCGGCTCCTCTCCTTCGGGCGGGTGCACGGTCCCGTTGCCCGGGGCGCCCGCGCCAAGCGGGTAGGCCCGTGGGTCGGCCCGCAGATCGGCACTGACCACCGGCCGGCCGCTGCGGGCGGCCATCCCGGGCAGCGAGCCGTCGGCCGGCACGCGCAGCCCGAGGATCCGGCTCGCGCCCGTACCGCACGCCACCGCCACCGTCAGCTGGTCCGCGGACGAGGGCGCCGGCAGCAGGACCGCCGCACAGTCCGCGCCGGCGACCTCCTGAGCGCGCTCCGCGATCAGCCGCAGCACCTCGTCGGCGCCGGTACCGGACAGCAGGCTGCGGGTGATCTCGCCCAGCGCCTCCAGCCACCGTTCGCGGCGGCGGCTCTCGTGGTACATACGCGCGTTGTCGATCGCCACTCCCGCCGCGGTGGACAAGGTGGTCAGCACGGCCTCGTCGTCCGCGTCGAACGAGCCGCCGCCGCGCTTCTCGGTGAGGTAGAGGTTGCCGAACACCTCGTCGCGGACCCGGACCGGCACCCCGAGGAAGGTCCGCATCGGGGGATGATTGGCCGGAAAGCCATAGCTGTGCGGATGCTTGGTCAGGTCGGTGAGCCGCAGCGGCGCCGGGTTGCGGATCAACTCCCCGAGAATGCCGCGCCCGCACGGCGTCCGGCCGATCAGTCCGATGAGGTCGTCGGACATCCCGACGGGCAGGAACTGCGACAGCTGCCCGTCCCCGACCACACCGAGCGCCCCGTATTCCGCGTCGGTGAGAGTGACCGCCGCCTCCACGATGCCCCTGAGCACCTGGGGGAGTTCGAGCCCCCGCCCCAGACTCATCACGGCGTCGAGCAGGCCGCGCACCCGGTCCGGCTCATGGAGCTGCGGCCCGTGCGGAGCGCTCTCGGCCGGTGCGTACTGCTGCGATTCGGACATGACCGTGCTGCTCCAAAGATCCCGTACGTCTGCTCGGCAGCCTACGTGATCAGCGCGGCAGCGCCGGCGGCCACCGGTTCCGACCGGCCATCCGAAGGGGACTGCAACGGAGGCCGTCCGTCCCGCCGCCGGGGGCCGGTCGCGGTACGGAAAAGGGCCGTTCGGCCCTGGGGGCCGCAGAGGTGGCCGGCTGACGATGTGTCTGCCGGGAAGGGCCGGTCTCCCCCGTGCCGATGGCTCTTCCCGGCTCCGGCCCTTCCCGGCCCGGCCTTCCCGGCCCGGTTCGCATGCCGAGGTGGAGGACACAGCACCCCGCCTGCCCGCCGTGGCCGACCTGCGGGCCGGAGCCGACCGCCTGCTCGCTCGGGTCGTGGAGCCGGCGCACGACGACGGGTGGTTGGATGACGACGGGTGGTTGGATGTTTCCTATGAGGAAGCCGCGAGCTGCTTCGGCTGCTGCAGGGACGCAAGACCGTTTCGCGCTCCCGCTCCTTCACCGGAAGGTACTGTCCCGACCGCTGCACCGTTGAGGCGTGTCAGGGCACCCTTACCAGCAGTAGCGTGAAACGTGAGAACCGACACACAGCGTGACCCAAAAAGGCTCGAATAGGGCGATCTCCGCACCAAATCAATGCGATTGGTAACGTGAGAAACCCCTGGCAATGTTGACTCGGAGGCCGATTTCCGGTGCAGATCGTGGCCCGACACGCAGAGCAGCGTGAATTCGACCGACTAGTGGCCTCCGCGGCCGTCGGGGTTGGCGGGGCCGTTGTGGTGGCGGGCGAGGCGGGGATCGGCAAGTCGACGCTCATCGACGCCGCGGCGGGAACGCTCGACGGGTTCGAGGTGCTGCGAGCCGCCGGCACGGAGTTCGAGCAAGATCTTCCCTATGCGACCCTGCACCAGCTGTGCGCCCCGGTACTTGAGCACCGTCTGGGGCTTCCTGCGGTGCAACGGAGGGCGCTGGAGGCGGTGTTCGGCCTCGGCGCGCAGACCTCGCCCGACCCGTTGACGGTCGGCCTTGCTGTCCTGGGGCTGCTGCACGAGGTGGCGCAGGACAAGCCCGTCTGCTGTGTGGTGGATGATGCCCAGTGGATCGATGTCGCTTCGAGGCGGGCGCTGGTCTTCGTGGCCCGGCGCGTGACCGCCGAGCGGATCGCGGTGGTGTTCGCCGCGCGCGATGTCGGCTCGCTGTCCGGACTCGCCAGTCTTCCCCGACTGCCCCTCAAGGGTTTGGGTGACGAGGACGCCCGGACCGTGCTGGGAACGGCGACGCATGCCAGGCTGGATGACGAGATCGTCGACCGGATCCTGGCCGAGGCGCGCGGCAACCCGCTGGCGCTGCTGGAGTTCGCCCACCACACGGAGCCGTTCGGGGTCCCCGGCCCACAGCGCTGCCGGGCCAGTGTGGTGGACACACTGGAGGAGCAGTTCGTCCACCGCTTCGAGCGGTTGCCGGACGCCACGCGGTCGTTGGTGGTGCTCGCCGCAGCGGAGCCGGTCGGCGATCTCGGCCTGCTGCGCCGCGCGGCAAAGATCCTCGGACTGGATGCCGCAGGGCTCACTCTCGCGGAGAACGCCGGGCTGCTGGCCTTGGGCCCGCGGCTGCGCTTCCGGCATTCGCTCGTGCGTTCCGCGGTGTACTCCTCGGCCACCCCGGCACTGCGCCGACGCGTGCACGGTGCTCTCGCTGAGGCGACCGATCCGGAGACCGACCTCGGCCGCCGGGCGTGGCACCGGGCCCACGCGGTCGTCGACGCCGACGAGAACGTCGCCGCGGAGCTGGAACGGTCCGCCGATCGGGCACGCCTGCGCGGCGGATTCGCCGCGGCCGCTGCGTTCATGGAGCGAGCGGGGCAGTTGACACCGGCTTCCGGCCGCCAATCCGGGCGGCTGCTCGCCGCGGCACAGTTGCGACTGCAGGCCGGGGAACCCAAAACGGCCCGCACACTCGTCGCGCGGGCAGAGCGACGCCTGATGGACGATCAGAGCCGCACCGAGGCACGCCTGCTGCGGGCACGGGTCGACTACCAGCTGTCGCACAGCCCGCAGGCCACCGCCAGACTCGTCGACGTCGTCACGGAGTTGGCTCCGGACCAGGCAAGGGCGACCTACCTGGAGGCGTTCGCGTCGTTCATGTACAACGACAACCAGCCAGGCCGTCTCAAGGAGCTCGGCGCCCGGATCCGCGAGAGAGCGCCGCAGCGGGAGTCTGCCCAACCGGCCGATCTGTTGCTCAACGCCTTGCTGGACCAGACCATGCTGCCCGTCGAGCAGGCGGTGCCCGCGATGCGCGACGCGGCAGTGGCGTACCGTGCGGCTGCCCACTCGTCGGGGCCTTGGCGGATGAACCTCCTCTGCCAGGTCGTCATCGACTTGCGCGACGACGAGGCGATGGAGGAGATCTCGGACCGCCAGGTGGACCTGGCGCGTCGCCAAGGCTCCCTCGCCTCGTTGCCGCAGGCACTGCGCTACCAGGCGATATCCAGGGTTTCGGTCGGCCGGTTCGACGAGGCGGCCGCCAGCCTCGGCGAGGCACGGACCGTCGACGAAGCGGCGGGCACGATACCGCTCCTGGGACCCGAACTCGTCCTCGCCGGCTTCCGGGGTGATAGCGACCGGTACCGCGAGCTGCGGGGGCTGCTGGGCCGTGACGGGCGACCGGTCGAAACCGTCGGCGAACATTACGCCAGGGCGATCTTGCACAACGGGCTCGGCAACTATGAGGAAGCTCTGGATGCCGCGCTGGCAGCCCAGCACCGGCACCAGGCCGGCTCCTACTCGATCTGGGCCGTCTACACCGAGCTCGTCGAAGCCGCCGCACGCGCCGGACGCCGCGAGGACGCCGTCGTGGCCATGAAACACCTGGAGACACTGGCCCGCACGAACCCCCTCCCGTGGGCCGTCGCCGAATGGCTGCAGGCACAGGCCCTCCTCGGTCAGGGCGAGGACTGCGAAGCGCTGTACCGGCAGGCCATCGACCACTTCGCCCGGACCCGGGTCCGGGTGCTCCACGCCCGCGCCCGGCTGACGTACGGGGAGTGGCTGCGCCGCGAGAACCGGCGCGCCGAGGCCCGCGACGAGCTGCGGGCCGCGCACGACATGCTGTCGCACATCGGTGCCGGCGCCTTTGCCGAGCGCGCGGCCCGGGAACTGCGGGCCACCGGCGAACAGCCGCGCCGGCACGGTGAGAACCCACTCGGCCGGCTCACCGCGCAGGAACGACTCATCGCCGGAAAGGTGGCTGCCGGAGCGACGTCCAAAGAAGTGGGCGTGATGTTGTTCCTCAGCCCGCGCACCATCGACACCCACCTGCGCAACGTGTACCGCAAACTGGGCATCTCCTCGCGCCGCCAGCTCCGCGAGATGTCGCTCTGACGGCCCGGCACCGGGTGACGTCATCACCCTCCCCTCGGCGTCTTCGCCGAGCGCCGCTCCCCCCGGAGCGGCGCTCGGCCGGCAGGCCCTCACAGCGAACACCGCCCGTCCCACGGCCGGTTCAGGACCGGTCCCCACCGGACCGGCCGAAGAGCACGCACAGCGGGGACGACGGCGGGCCGGCGCTGCTGCCTCAAGGGCCCGTCTCTGTCGCCCGTCCGGTCAGATGTAGCCCTCCCGGATTGCGTACGCCACCACGTGTGAACGGTTGCGCAGATGCAGGCGGGTGGTGAGTCCGTGGATGACGTTCTTGACGGTGCGTTCGGAGTAGGACAGCTTGGCGGCTATCTCCGAGGTGTCGAAGCCGTCGGCCACCAGCCGCACGACGTCCGCCTCGCGCGGAGCGAGCCCCAGAAAGGTCCCCGGCCGGTCGGCGCCGCCCCGGTGCAGGTGCCCCACCTGGCTGATGAGCCGGCCCAGCAGGTCCGCGGGCAGATCGCCGCCGCCCTCGGCTGCGGTCAGCACCGCCTGCACCAGACGAGGTGCGGTGGCCTCGTGGCGCCAGACGATGGCTCCGGCGCCGCACTCGATGACGTCCAGCAGTTCGTTCTCCCGGATCGTCCCCACGACGAGCACCACCCGCGCCCCCTCGCTGCGCACGATCCGCCGCAGCCGGGCGAGCGCGGTCTCGTCGAGTACGTCCTCGACGAGCAGGGCCACTGTGGCGGACCCGGAGTCCTCACACAGGTCGACCTCCGGGTACCCCCGCAGCTGGCTGAGGACTCCTTCGTGGCTGATCGGATCGTGGGCCGTGACGGTTACCCGCACCCGCTTCGTGGAGGGTGCGGAGGCTGTGGGGGCCGGATACGAGCTGAGCAAGCGATTCCCCTCTGTTCACTGGCACATCCCCCGGCGTCAGCCGTCGGCCGGGGACGTGACCCGTACTTCTGCTGCGTCCGAAGCCGGCACCTGACTGCGGTACCGACCATGCCGCCGGGAAGGAGAGCGTAGCGTCGGCAAAAACTACGTACCCGGGCGTCTACGCAATCCGGTGCCGGGCGGTCACAGGGACGAAGCAATGGGTCGTCTCCGAGGAGACGTACAAATACCCGCTCGACAAATACAACAACGTCTCCGCCGACACGGGCGAGCCCAAGGGGCCCCCGTACATCGAGACCGAACTCCGTCCGGGAGACGTGCTCTACATTCCACGGGGCCACTGGCACTACGCGGTGGCCGGTGACGAACCCTCTTTGCACCTGACGCTGGGAGTGACGTGCCGCACCGGCGTCTACTGGCTGAAGTGGCTGGCGGACGAGCTGATGGACGAGGAGGAGTGGCGGCGCAATCTCCCGCCCGTCGTCGGAGGTGACACAGCCCAGCTCGCCGACCACGTCCGCGGACTGATGGGCCGGCTCGCCGCGCTGGCCGACGACGAGCAGTTGGTGAAGGCGTACCTCGCCCATCATCTGACCACCCAGGACAGTCGTCACCGGGAGGTCAGCCTCCCGAGCCAGTCCGGGTTCCATCCCCTCTCCACGAACGGCGACACACGTCTGCGGCAAGCACACTTCAACCCCGTCAAGGTTGATTACGATGCCGCGTCCGAACAGCACCACATCCAGTTCGGCACGAGGAAGATCACGCTCGACGGCGCTCCCGCAGAACTCATCGACAATCTTTTCCACCGCGAGTCGTTCACCCTTGAAGAAGCCATCGGATGGGCCCCGGCATTCGACCCCGCCGAAGACGTCGCCCCACTGCTGCGGCTGCTGGTAGAGGAAGGAATTCTTCTGGAAGAGAGTCCTCCGCCGGCGTGAGCACCGTCAGGAAACCCGGCCCGGCCTGCGGCATGCGGGACGGCGGTCCATGTTCCCCGGGCCTGTACCACGGGGTCAGTTCCTCTCGAAGGTCCTGACCCCGCTGGGCGCTCACCACTGACGGAGACAACTCGATGAAGATCGGCCTGATCGAGCTCAGCGCACACAGCGAGGTCCTCGACAGCCTCATACGGCAAGCCATCGACGTCGGCGCGAGCCCGACCGTCTACACCAACCCGTTCTGTGCCGAATCCCCGGAGGCCGCCGGCTCCGCGGAAGTCGAGTGGCAGGTGTGTCCCCCGGATCTGCCGTACGCGGAATTCCTGGAGAAATCCAGGTCCTCGATCGGCTCACAGGATCACCTCTTCATCGTCACCCCGGTCGATTCCTTGTGCGGCCTGCTCTCCGATACGAGCGCGATGACACCCTACTGGCACTGCCTGGTGCACAATCTCCACACGTTCACCTCGTCAGACGGCAACCGGCCGAGCGCTGCCATCGCGAAGCTCGTTCTCGAAGGCGCGGCGGGTGTCCTTCTCCCGGATCTCCGGCTCCTGAAATCCGGCGACCCGCTGCGGAGCCGCGCAATCAACATCGCCTACCCGCAGCATCCGCCCACGGAGTTCGTGAGGGACGAGGTGCGGTGCTGCATCCCGGGGAGAATGTATTCCGGCAGGAACCACGCCGAGGTTCTGTCCGCGCTGGAAATCGCCTCCCCACGGCTGACGAAGCGCCTGCGAGTCGATTTTCTGGGAGCGCACGCCACTGAGGAGACCAGGGCTGCCGTCGAATCGGCGAGGAAGGCGGTCGTTCCCTCGGTCGAACTGCGAGATCACCCGGATTATGTCGCCCAGGAGGAGTTCGACCGGACTCTCGCGGAGGCCGACTTCCTCATTCTGCCTGTCTCCGAGTACCTCACACGTAACGGCATCATCGAGACGCGCGGCCAGACCTGCGTCACGGGCAACATCAATGACATGGTCCGGTTCGGTCTTCCCGCGCTCATGCCCGCCTTCTATCCGTTGAGCGACCATACCGACGGGATGACAGCACGGTACGGCGGCATTCCGTCCCTGGCGGACCTGATCGTTAGCTGGGTGAACACCGGCGAGTTCAACCGCAGGAAACGGGCGGCGGCACCGGGGCTGAAGGCCTACCGGGCCGAGTGTCTGTCGGCCATGCGCGAGCAACTGGCCCGCCGTTAGCGGCTCGTGAGGGAAGATCCCACTCTGCCGGTATCGTGCGAAGGCGCGCCGGCGGAGTGCCTCGTACGGTTCTCTGCGGCGGATTGCACCGCTGCTACCGGTCCGGCATCCGTGGTGGCACCGCCAGGTGTTCAAAGACCCGACGGGGCACATCGCTGGATCACCGGAGAAGACGCAACCGGAGAAGGCCGTCCGGCCTCCTGGCCCGACGTCGGCTCTCCGCCGGGGATGGTGCCGGGTGCGGCGGCCGGGAGGACGCCCGCCAGAACCACAGTGAGGCCCTGAAGCCTGTTCGGGAAAACCAAGCATCCGAACCACGATTCAAAGGAAAGCGACGTGTGCCACCAGGAGACCAACAGCGCCCCGCAGAGGCGTATATGACGAACGATGTATTCCGTAGCCCGGTTCGTTTCCTGACGATCGCCAGTTTCGTCACCACCGTCGGCAGCGGGCTCTATCTTGCCGGCAGCATGCTGTTCTTCACCCGGGTCGTCGGGCTGAGTGTGTCGGGTGTGAGCACCGGCCTTGCCCTCGCGACGCTCGCCGGCATCCTCTCGGGCCTCCCCCTCGGCGCTGTGGCCGATCGCGTCGGGCCCCGGGGACTGTACGTCGCCACCCAAGGCGTCCAGGCGACGGCGATGTTCCTGTTCCCGATGGCACACTCCTTCACCGTCTTTCTCGCGCTGGTCACCGTCGCCGCCATCGGCCAACGCGGTGCCCAGGCGGTCGGCGGCGCCCTTGTCGCACGGATCAGCGCGCCCGGAGAACGTACTCGCATCCGCGGCCATCTCCGAGCGGTCACCAACCTCGGGATGGGCATCGGCGCCGCCGCGGCCGGCGTCGCGCTCCAACTTGACTCGACGGCGGGCTACACCCTTCTCATCCTGGCGAACGGACTGAGTTTCCTCGCAGCGGCAGGACTGCTGCTCAAGATCCCGTCCGTGCAGCCGGTGCCACGCCCGCCCGGCGCGCGGCGCATGGAGGCCCTGCGGGACAGACCGTATCTCGCCCTGTCGCTGCTGTGCGGGGTCATCGCGTTCCAGTACGACGTGGTGTCCCTGGTCCTGCCGCTCTGGCTGGTGTCGCACACCGCGGCGCCCCGGTGGTGGCTTTCCGCACTGCTGGTGATGAATACGGCAGTGGTCGTGCTGTTCCAGGTCAAGGCAACCCGCTGGGTGAAAGGCCCGTTGCCCGCTTCCACCGCGCTCCGCGGAGCAGGGTTCCTGTCCCTCGCCGGCTGCATCGTCCTCGCCCTCGCCTCGGGGGTTTCCGCCCCCGTCGCCGCCGTCCTGCTGCTCGTCGGCGTGCTCCTGCTGTCGTCGGGTGAACTCGGCCTGGCCGCAGGGGCATTCGAAATCGGCTTCGCGCTGGCCCCGGAGCACGCCCAAGGGCAGTACCAAGGGGCCTTCAACCTGGCTGATGGCGTGGTACGTGCAGCGTCACCGGTCGTGCTCACCGCTCTGTGCCTCCAATGGGGCAAGCCCGGCTGGGTGGTGCTGGGCGTCGTCCTCGCGCTCTGCGGCCTCGCCACCCGGCCGCTCACCCGGTGGGCATTGCGCACCCGGACGGTTCCGGCGCCGGAAGCACCTGTCCTCGTCGGGTGAGGTCTCCATCGTTGCGGCATCGGCGGCATCGGCGGCAACGGCGGCAACGGCTGCCGTGCCCACGGCAACGTTGCGACCGGGGGCCCCAGCGCGGGGCGAGGCGGCCGGCTGACGAAGTGAGTCGGTCACGACCACTGATCACCTGGGGATGCCTCGTCCAGCCCATCGGTACGTCCGTGCGTCCTGAGTCCGGCGCGCCGCAGAACCGCAGTTCGGGCGGCGGCGTGCTCCGGCCACCCGTACCGCCGGCGGTCAGAGCATGTCGCTCACCCGCTGACGGCCGGTGGAATGCAGCGGGGTGGTGTGCCCCGGGCCGGACGGGGGTGTGAACAGGGAGACCCGGTGGCCGACCGGTACCGGGGAGCGCGGGACGGAACGCCGGGTGGGATCCGGGCTGCCGGTGTAGAGCCAGCCGATGAGTTTTTCGTGCGGGGCGAGGCCCAGCAGCGTCCGGGTCGCGACGGAGCCGACGGACGAGCCGGTGCGCCAGATACTGCCGAAGCCCCTGTCGTGCAGGAGGAGCATCAGCGAGTTGACCATGGCGCTGCTCGCGGCGAGTTGCTCCCAGTCCGGCACGCGGTGGTTGCGCTGGGGCGCGAAGACCAGGGTCGCGAGGAGCGGCGCACGCAGTGGTTTCCTGCTCTCCCGCCGGGCGGTCTCCGCGTCGGTGGCGCCGGAGGCGAAGGACACGCCCAGCGCCGCCCGGCTTTCCCCGCGCACGAGAATCCACCGCCAGGGGCGGAGGCGGCCGTGGTCGGGCGCGGTCGCCGCCCAGCCCAGCAGATCGACGAACTCCTCGTCACTCGGGGCGGGTTCGATCAGCCGGTGCTCGCTGCGGCGGGTCCGGATGGCGGCTTCCAGTTCCATCAGCACTCGCTCCTCAGCGCGCTCCGCGCCCCGTTCACGGGCACCGCGGCGGCAGCCAGAACGACCGCACGCCCCGTACCGCGGCGAGCCGGTCCCGCGCCATACCGGTCGCGGCACCGGCGGTGCTGATGTTCAGGTTCTCCGCCCTGGTGAAGATCTCGACGAGCCGTTGCGGGATCAGCTCCGCGCGCTGTCTGACCCGGTTCATGTCATGGCCCGCCGGATGCAGCTCGTCGACCACCTGGATCAGGCCGAGCGCGTTGATCACAAAGTCCGGTGCGTACAGGATGCCGCGCGCCGCGAGCCGGTCCGCGATGACCGGCGCGGCGAGCTGGTTGTTGGCCCCGCCCGCGATGCTCCGGCAGCGGAGGTTGTCCACCAGGTCGGCGCCGATGACGTTGCCGATCGCATTCGGGCTGAGGACGTCCACGTCGAGCAGGTAAAGCTTCTCCCGGCTCACGACCTCTGCTCCGCAAGCCCCGGCCACCCGCTCGGCCTTCTCCTGGTCGATGTCGGCCACGGTCAGCCGCGCGCCGCCGTCCGCCAGGTGGGCCGCCAGGTGGGCGCCCACCTTGCCGACGCCGTCGATGGCGATGTGGCGGCCCTCCAGGCTGTCGCTGCCGTCGAGGTACTCCAGGCAGGCCCGGATGCCGAGGCTCACGCCGTAGGCGGTCATGGCGCCCGATTCACCGGAGCCGCCCTCTTCGACGTCCAGGCCGCGTATCCACTGGGATTCCTTACGCATGACCCGGAGATCTGCCGTGGTGATGCCCATGTCGCAGGCGGCGATGAACCGCCCGGAGAGGCTCTCGACCGCCTGCCCGAACGCGCGGAGGAGCGTCTCCGACTTCTCGACGCCCGTGCCACCGAAGATCACCGCCTTCCCGCCCCCGATGTCGAGGCCCGCGCAGGCCGCCTTGTAGGTCATCGCGCGGGAGAGGCGTAACGCATCGCTGATCGCCTGGTCGTCATCGCGGTACGGAAGATAGCGGACGCCGCCCAGTGCGGGGCCCAACAACGTCGAATGAATGGCGATGACACAACGAAGCCCGCCGGGGCCAGAGCTGAACAGAACCTGCTCATGGCCGTCCATTTCCTTGAACACACTCATCATCGACCCCACCAATCCCGTCCAGTGACAGCCGGGCCGGCGGCCCCGCCGTCAGGCGCGAACCGCCGGCCCGTCCGGCAGAGAGTTATTCGGCCGGCTGCAGTCCGGACGCGAGCAACGCCGCGTCCAGTACGTCCCACAGCGCGCACAGTGATGCAAGGAAGTCCTCCACGCCCTGCTCGATCTGGGCGCTGTTCGACGCATCCATGACGGACGAGACAGCCCTGATCACATTCGCCTCGTGCTGCTGCTCGGCACCGGAGTCACCCCAGTGCTCCGCCAGGTAGTGCATCTCCGGCTCGTCGATGTCGGCCTTGTAGTGGCCGGAGTCGACGAGGGCGCGCTTTTCGCCCGGGATCAGCGACTGGTTGGAAATGATCTCCAGCGCGAGCGCCGTGCCGAGGTTCCGGACGGTGGTCTCGGCGTCGGAGGAGAACCGGCGCCGGAACACCTCGATGGCGGCCGCCGCCTGCGGCGTCAGCCCGGTCTCACGGTCGTATCCGGGCAGCCCGGCGAGCAGCCCGTCCGACGAGCTCTTGAGCCATGCCTCTACCCGCGCGGTGTCATACACGTCGCCGAAGACCTGGGAACCGGTGCGGTTCACGATATGGCCCGCCATCGTGGCGAGTTCGGGGCCGTGCCCGGCCTCACTGTCGACGATCTCCTCGATCAGGACGGCCTGCTCGCCCCAGCCGAGGCTGCGCAGGGCGGCGGGGAACTCGCCGCCGGGGCGGGTGGAGGCGCAGAACGACTGCACCTGGTGGAAGAGCGCGCCCGAGACCTCGGCGGACGGAGGCGCCGCGGCCCAGTGTTCATAGAGCGGGTGGTCGAAGACGCGGTGTGTCTTGATCCGGTCGATCAGCATGTCGGTCGTCTTCATCGATTCCTACTCCGGTGAGGTGGATGGTTCCGGGAGGTGGATCGTTCCGGGCCGGTGGACCGTTCCGGGAAGGCGGGACGGCGCCGCTCAGGCAAACTGGAGTTGCGAGGGGTCGACCTTGGGGACGGAGAACCCGATCTTCTCGATGTGCTGCGCGATCGCGGTTTTGTACAGCTCGCGCAGCTCACCGTTGTCGTTCTTGCGAAGGCCCCACCGGACCGCGAGTCGTCCGCGGCGGGAGTCGGGCCGTCCGAACATATCCAGCGCCATCGGGTAGAACTTGTCCAGCGCCTTCTGGGCCCGGTCACGGGATTGCGCGCCGGCCTCGTACGCCTCCTGCATCAGTCGCTTTCCGTAGCCGAAGTGCCGGGCCTCTTCCTTGAGGATCGCGTCGGCCTCGACGCGCAGCGGCGCGTAGGTGCTCGTGGTCATCTCCTTGATCTGGAAATGCCCTTCGAGTTCGCAGAGGAAGCTGAATGCGGCGCGCTCTTCCCACACGGTGAATTTGGTGGTCATGCTTTCAGCCGGGAAGTAACGCCGCTCCGCCACGGCCTGATTCACCATGTGCGAGGTGTCGACGCCCAGCGGTGTGAGCAGCTTGGCGAAGCGCCGGAAGTGGTCCACCTCTTCCATGCCGAACTTGAGGCACATATAGCGCTCATCGGCATTGGGGGCCAGCGGATAGAACGAGTCGACGTAGGTGTCGCCCGCACTGAGCTCACCTTCGCCATTGGCGAGCATCTGATGCGTCAGCACCTCACGGTATTCTTCCGGAAGTTCACCGACGCTCTCCAGGTCCACAGTCTCCGAAAAGACGGTCGCCATACGAATTCTCCTCCGGGTAGCTGATGAAATTCAGCCTATGCGGGCAGTTCGCGACGCCGGTAGGCCACGATGGAGTCATATCGCCCGGGAACGATGGGGGTAGACCGGTGGCACTTTCGGGGTAGTCCGGGGGTACCTTCCGGTCCCGGGCCCCGCGCCGGAGTCCCGTCCGGGTCCGTCGGCACCCGTCTGACCCCCCGCACCACACGCCGTTGTCGCGTGGTGCGGGGGGTCACAGAGGGCGCGTGTTCACGGATGGGCGGGTGTGACGGGAGAGTCGTCGCCGGAAAGCCGCGGACAGGAGGGGTTGGCTGAGAACGGCCGGACTTCTCAGGCCCCGATCCGCTCCGGTGGCCGGATATAGCTCAGGGTGTGGTGGGAGACGAGTTTGCCGGCGGTGTCAGTCGTGGCGGCGGTGCCGTAGACGACCAGACGGCCGGGCCGGACGATCGTCGACTCGCAGACGAGATCGGTGCGCGCCGGGCCGAGGAAACTCGTCGTCATCTGCTGGGTGACGGACGGATCGTCCTCGCCGAACAGCGACATGATCGCGATCCAGCAGGTCACGTCGGCGAGCGTCATCGCACACCCGCCCTGGAGGACGCCGCCAGGTCGGAAGAGTTCCGGGCGCTGGCGCAGCGAGACCTTGGCCTGGCCCTTCCCGACGGCTTCCACGGTGAATCCCCACCAGGGTCCGAAGGGGCTGTTATCGAGGACGGCCTGAGCTGCATCGACATCCATCATCGAAGTAACATAGCATCGTTCGGTATGTCAACGCGCAGATCCAACGCCGAACGCACCGCGAGCACCCGCGCCCAACTGATCGGGACCGCACGGCACTTGTTCAGTGAGCGGGGCTACTCCTCGACGACCATCGCGGAGATCGTGAAGAGTTCCGGGCTCACGGCCGGTGCGCTGTACCACCACTGGGCGGGCAAGGAGGCACTGCTGGTGGACGTCGTGCACGACATCCACCGGGAACTCGCCGTACGGTTCCAGGCCCTCGGCATCGAGGACGAACCCCTCCCCCGGCTCCTGCGCTCCGGGCAGGCGTTCCTCGGCTTGTGCGCCGACCCCGCCGTCGCCCGGCTGCTCCTGCTCGACGCACCCGCGGTGCTCGGCTACGAGCGGTGGCGTCAGATCGACGAGCAGTGGTGGCTGTCGACGACGATCCGGCTGGTGGAGCGGGCTCGTTCCACGGGCGGCACCGACCTCGGCATTGACGGCAGCGGGGCCGTCGATGCCGAGGCCGGTGCCGTCGATGCCGGTGCCGGGGCCGTCGACGCCGAGGCGTCCCGTCAGCTCGCACTCGCGCTCCTCGGCGCGCTGACCTCTCTCGGACACGAGGTCGCCATGAAAGGCGCCTCGACGGTCGCCAGTGCGGGACGGACCTATGAAGTCCTGATCACCTCTCTCCTGAGGTGATCAGGACTACCGCGGGGCGCCGGCGCCGGCGCGTGGCGCTCACCGCTACGGCGCGGCGTTCACCGCTTCGGGCCGAGCCGGGAGACGAGCAGCGCCGCTTCCACCCGATTCGAGGCCGATAACTTGATCATCGCTCGGTGGACATGCTTCTTGACGGTGTTCTCAGCGATATGAAGGGTGGCCCCGATCTCTTTGTTCGTCAGGCCGGCGGCCAGCAACCCCAGAACATCGTTTTCCCGTGAGGTGAGACTCGAAATCGCTGCCGTGGTCGAAGACGTCGGATATTCGGTACTGATATCGGAAAGCCGGTCATGCGGGAGGAGATACACCGCACAGCCCCGGCTGACCAGGGCGATCACGCTGGCGAAGTCCTCCTGCAGGATTTCCAGGTCCATGAACCCGGCGACCTTGGCCCGTAAAGCGTCCTGGATCGTGATGACGGAGTCGTGGCACCACAGGACGATGACCGCGGCGTGCGAGCCGATCAGCTGGACGAGATGGCGAAAGCCGTCACCCGTCAGTTTACGTAGATTGAGCAGGACGATGTCGAGATCCCCGCGGTCAACGGCGGTGAGGACGCCTGCCACATCCTGCGCCACGCCGACCACGTCCAGCCCGGGAGCTTCCCTGGTCATCGCCATGAGACCGGATCGGGTCACGACCTGGTCGTCGGCGATCAGCAGTCGTATCTGAGCCATATACGGCGTCCCGTCTTCCCCTGAATGGCCGTCTGCGGACCTCTGTGGAGAGCCGGGTGTCCGAGGCGACCACAAGATCGAATAAGGTCAGAATGCCGACCCGATAGCGAGCTGCGTTTCCCTTTGGTCAATGGGAGTACGCAGCAACGAGGCCAGGCCTCCGGACCGTCGGCATAGCGCAGTTCTTCAGGGAATAAAGCGATGCAGTGGAGCGAGGCGACAGAGCGAGGCAATCCGATCCGCCGCGAGTGAGGAACGGGCACTCGGCAGAACGAAGGCTCAAGTGCGGGTTGTCCGACTTGCCGCCCTCTCCGGGTGCCCAACCTTGTCCGAATACCCTGTTACGTGAGCCGCTCCGGCCTCACCCCGAGGGGGAACCGGGTTCTCATCGATCTTCTTCTCGCCGGTGAGCCGCGTCAGGTACTTCGTCATGGCGTGCGTCCCCGTACCGCGCTTCCCCGTAGCGCGCTTCCCCGTAGCGGGCTTCGTCGTACCGTACTTCCCCGGCAGCTGCTGCTGGGGACCGCCGACCGCGGCACGGACAGGGGTACGGCCGCAGATGCCACCGTCAGGACGGCAGGCGCAGGGGACGAGGCCTGCACCGTCGCCGATGAAGCAGCTGAGCGGCCCGGGGCGACACCGGTGGTCGCCAGGGCGCGTTGGGTCTTCACGCTTTCTGCTCCCCCACATGTGCGCGGGGGCGCAGCTCGCACGCCACACCCCCGAAATAACGTGACACCACATAAAGCCACATTAATCACATTGACACCAAGGGGATTTGAGACAGATTTGCACTCCCGCCAGACCTGCCATCAACCGCCCTCGGGAAGCACCCCCTCGCGCCCCCCCATTCGCCATCTCGGTGACCGCCGGCAACCGGCACGACGTCACCCGGCTCGCGCCGCTCTTGGCTGCGATTCCGCGCATCCGCGCATCCGCGGACAACGAGGCCGCCCGGGACACCGGCCGAAGCGGCTGTTCGCCGACCGCGGCTACGACTACCTCAAGCACCGCCGTGCGCCGTACGCCCGAGGCATCACGCCGTCGAGGTGCCTGCTGGGTCTCTGGACCGGTCAGCGCATGCCACATCTCCTCGCGGGCCTGGCACAGGGCGAGCAGCGCGGCGCGGCATTCCTCGTCGGCCTCGCGAGCGTCGTCGCGGCCGCTGTGGCTGCCGCGGTCATCTGGCGGGTTCCGCCTCGACACGTCCACGCCGGGCCTGGACACTGCTGACGGCAGAGGGCCGAAGAGCGAGACAGGCTTTCCACTCAACCCTTGCGTCTCGCGTCGCTCGCAAAGGGGAGTGCAAGGAGACCCGGCAAATTCACGGGGCGGCCGCGGCCTCGGTCGCCGCCGTTCTCACCGTCGTCTTCGGATCGACAGGGGTGACCAATGCTGCCGGTGGGGCTTCGCCGGCCACTTCGCCGCGCAACGCTTCTTCGGCCCATGAAAGCCCGGCGGCCCCGGGGGCGACGCTGACCGATGCGTCGATCACGTTCTTCACCCTCGACGACAACAAGGACAGCGACACACTGCTGTCCATTCAGGTCCTGGACCGCAGCAACAGAGTGGCCGCCTCGGCGACTGGATTCTTCGGGCAGTTTGGCGACGACACGACCCACCAGATCCCCTTGAAGCTGCGGCCGGGTTTCACCTGGGACGCATTGCAGGCAGGCCACTTGCGGCTGAATATCCAGCCCCATGGCGACGACACATGGAAGTTCGGATACGAACTCGACCTGACTTCTCCGACGGGGATTTCGCGCCGACCATCGAGAGTCGCCTCTCCCTGAGCGAGAACAACAAGACGCTCCTCGACCCGCTGCAATTCTGACCTGAACCCCGGCCAAGACCCCGAGCGAACCTCATTCCGAAATGATCAGTTATCCCGTCGCCGAACCACGCCCGCAACGGCGTGATGACGGCCTCGCCCGGTGCCGGGCCGGGCCGGGCTACGGCTGCTCCCGGCCCGCTGAGTGGCGGTGGCAGCGACTGTGGCGGTGACGGTGGCGATGGCGATGATGGCACCGGGTCGACGGCCGGCGGACGGCCCGGGGAGGGTACGTGGTGCGCTCGGATGTCCGGGCCCGCCCGCTGTGCAGCGGGCGGGCCCGAAGCGAGTCCGGAAGGCACCGGCTCGGCGTCGCAGAGTTCATGGAAAGGACGATGCCGCCCCGGCGATCGGACCCGCTGTACGAACAGCCGTCCCGGATCCCCCGGGCACGGCTATGCGCGTTCTTCCGGGCGGGCGACGCTCAGTCGCCCAGATCCTGCCCTATTTTCAGCGACGTCTGTGTGTTGGGCAGCAAGGAGGTGTGTGCTCCGGGGGCGAGTTTTCCCAGCGTTGTGTACTGGTAGCACGGGTACCGGACACAGGTCACTTTCCGGGCCGTGCCATAACGCACGGTGAATTCCGTCTGATTGACGAATGACCGCGCGCCGGCCGGCAGGACCACACCGTTGGTCTTCGCTGCCTCGATGTCCGATGCGGCAATGAT
The DNA here is from genome assembly GCF_053612065.1 of Streptomyces sp. NPDC054765. Taxonomy (NCBI): domain Bacteria; kingdom Bacillati; phylum Actinomycetota; class Actinomycetes; order Kitasatosporales; family Streptomycetaceae; genus Streptomyces; species Streptomyces sp. NPDC054765. The sequence continues at coordinate 106,882 of NZ_JBSHBP010000005.1, forward strand.
GGCCGGCTCGCCCGACAGGTCTGCGGAACTGTAGGTACAGATGCTGTTCACCGGACAGGCGGTATCGGCCTGGGCGGGGGTGGCGAAGCCAAGAGCGCCCACCGTGAGGGCGATCGCGGAACCTAACAGGGAGATTTGACGCGTGCGAATCAAGAGTTACTCCGGATCTGTGAGTGAGGGATGACCGTCGCGCTCCATGGATTCGGTGAACCTGCGATGCGCCGACCGAGAGACTGCTTTCTCCCGCGGGCACCTTCACCAAGAGCAATTGATCGCCCGACAACAGGGCGCGTAAAGCCATGAAACGCGAACGATGGGCATCATGTCAGCAGATCGAGCACTCATCGGTCCGCGCGTCGCGATCTCGCCTCAGCGCCTTTCCCCGGCGAGTGGCACAATTTTGTCCGGTCGCTCTAAGCATGCAGCGGCCCTCTTGTCACAAAGCCCCTAATATGCAGCGCCACCGGGTAGCCGCCTTCCGTATCATCACAGTACGACATGACCGGATATGCGCATCCATACGAGCTATTCCGGCCATCTGCCATCATGGCCATGGCGTGCGGCGGACGGTTCCCCCGGCGCGTGAAACGGCACTCGGGCCGGGCCCCTGGAGGGGTCCGGCCCGAGTGGACCGCGGTGCGGGGTCCGGCTGTTACTACGGGCGGACGAGCAGGATCGAGTTGATCGGCGTCAGATCCTTGTCCAGGTAGTAGCCGGCCCAGAGGTAGCCCTGACAGTCCCCCGTGCCGTTGTAGCCCGTGCAGGTGCGGGCCGTCGCGCCCCCGGTCTGGTTGTTCAGGATGTAGTGCTGCCCGACCTGGTTGCTGAGATTGTGGGCGCCGTAGCTGTAGAAGGCGAGCGACGGGCGGTCGCCGTTCCACCCGGCGTTCTGCGGGTAGACGCAGACGGCCCCTGACGGGCAGCCGTGCAGGCTGCCCGCGGCCTGGGCGGCGCTGGCGCCGGTCGCACTGACCGTGGTCAGGGTGCCGACGGCAAGCGCCAGAGCGGCGGCGGCCTTGGTGATCTTTCGCATGGTTCTCCCCCTAGTGGTCGGATGGCATGACGTGCGGGACAGCCTCCAGCGGAATGCGGAGCGAGGAGCCGTACCGCCGTCGCGACAGGCAGTTTGCCCGAGACGCCGGGCTCGCACCATCTCTTCGGTCTAGGCCGAAATCGGAGGTGGAAGAGCCTGGGCCTGTGGTAGATGGGAAGGGCGCCGGACCGCCCCGGGGCCGGACCCTCGCATGGCGGCGGGAACGCCCACATGGCGGCGGGAACCCTCACGTGGCGGCGGGGCCCCTCACGTGGCAGCGGGCCCCTCACCCCACCCCCATGACAAGGACCGTCACCCCGCCGGGGCCGCAAGGCATACATCCGCGGCACGGCGTTCCCCGTCAGGCCACGACCACTCACGCCACCACCACTCACACCACGGCACTCACACCACGGCCCCCGCTCCCCCTCAGCCGGTGCCGCCCCCAGGTGCCAGTGCGGGTCGCGGATGCCGGGCTCCAGGGACATCCGGGCGATGAGGTCTTGCGGGGCGCGGGCCGGGCTGCCGGTGAGGGCAACGACAGTCTGCAGTCCGGTCGCCTCGACGTCACCCTCGCGGCGGACCCACAGCCCGGTGGGGGTCAGTCCGCCGGCCGCCAGGGAATGCCGTTATTTGCGTATTAACGCAATAAGCGGCACACTTCTCACGGCAGGCTGCCCGCCGCACCGTACGGACGGGCCCCCGCCCGAAACCGGACGCACCACATCACTGAATGGAGGCAGCCATGGGTGAAGACCCTCCCAGTCCCGGCTGCCTCACCGGCAGTCTCTGATCTCTCTGCCCTCTACGGCTCGGCCGACCGAGCCGCGACGGGGCGTCGCCACCGCGCGGAGCCGGCCGTCCGGCCCCCGGCGGCTTCCCTTTCCCTGCCTTTTGTTCTCTCCATGCCGGGCCGACGCTGGTCCGGGTGCGTTGTCGCGCCCCGATGCCTGCTGTGCCCCCAGTGTGGTCGGAGGTTCTTGTGATGTCGTTCCGGACGAGCAGCCCCACCCAGCGGGCCTCGCTCCCCACCCAGCGGGCCTCGCTCCCCTCCCGGTTCGCGGGCCGCCTGTCCCGTATGACCTGGGTGGACATGGTGGTCGCAGCTGCCGTACTGGTGCTGCTCTACCTCGTTCTGCGGGTCGGGCAGGGGACCACGGTCCGCTTCTCGACCAGCCAGTCGGTGAACGTGAACACCGACCCCTCCCAACTCCCCTACGACGCGGCCCGCTCGCTGCTGCGCATGTTCCTCGCGCTCGCCGCGTCGATCGTGTTCACCTTCGTCTACGCGTACGCCGCGGCCAAGAGCCGAAGGCTGGAGCGGATCCTGATCCCGGCGCTGGACATCCTCCAGTCCGTCCCCGTACTCGGCTTCCTGACCGTCGCCGTCACCGGGTTCATCGCGCTGTTCCCCGGCTCCATGCTGGGCCTGGAGTGCGCGGCGATCTTCGCGATCTTCACCTCGCAGGCATGGAACATGACCTTCGGGTTCTACCACTCCCTCACCGCCCTCCCCCGTGAACTCGACGAATTGTCAAGGTCGTTCCGCTTCACCAAGTGGATGCGGTTCTGGAAGGTGGAGCTGCCGTCCGGGATGATCAGCCTGGTCTGGAACGGCATGATGAGCTTCGGCGGTGGCTGGTTCTTCCTTGTCGCCTCCGAGGCGATCAGCGTGAACGCCAAGAACTACGCGCTGCCCGGCGTCGGTTCGTACGCCGGAGCGGCCATCGCCGACGGCGACCTGGCCAAGGTCGGCTGGGCCATCCTCACCATGGGCGTCATGGTCGTCGGCGTGAACTTCCTGTTCTGGCGGCCGCTGACCGCCTGGGCGGAGAAGTTCAAGAACGAGCAGTCCGAGGCGAGCGAGGTACAGCGCTCGGTCGTACTGAACTTCCTGCGCCGCTCCAACTGGCCCCGGCTGCTGGGCAAATTGCTGCGCCCCGGGGGACGGGCGCTGAGCCGGGCGGCCCGCGTCTTCGGCACCGACGACCGGCCGTTGACCGTTGACCCGGCGCGGCAGCGCAGCGGCGACATCACCTTCGCTGTGGTGGCCGGTGGCCTGATCCTGTGGGGTCTGACCGACCTCGGGTACTACCTGCACCACCGCACCGGCCTGCGCGTCTTCGGCGAACCGTTGCTGCTGGGCCTGGCCACCCTCGCCCGTGTGGTCGTACTGGTCGCCGCCGCGACGCTGATCTGGGTTCCGGTCGGCGTGAAGATCGGCTTCTCCCCGAAACTGACCCGGATCGCCCAGCCTGTCGTCCAGGTCCTGGCCAGTTTCCCCGCCAATTTCCTCTTCCCGCTCGCCGTCTGGTTCTTTCTCGAGACCGGCCTGTCCCTCAATGTCGGCGGCATCCTGCTGATGGCGCTCGGCGCCCAGTGGTACATCCTCTTCAACACGATCGCCGGCGCCATGTCCATCCCCACCGACCTGCGCGAAGCCATGGATGACCTGGGGGTACGCGGCTGGCAGCGCTGGCGGCGGCTGATCCTGCCCGGGATCTTCCCCTCCTACGTCACCGGCGGCATCACCGCCTCGGGCGGCGCCTGGAACGCCTCGATCGTCGCCGAGGTCGTCGTCTTCGGTGGCACCACCCTGACGGCCACCGGACTTGGCGCCTACATCGCGAAAGCCACCGGCGCCGGCGACTTCCCGCACCTGATCGCGGGCGTCGCCGTGATGAGCCTGTACGTCGTCGGCCTCAACCGCCTCGTCTGGCGCCGTCTGTACCGGCTCGCCGACACCCGCTACGCCCTCTGAACTTCCCTGAGTCACCCCCTGGAGCCAGTCATGATGCTCAACGCACTGCGCGCCCGTCGCGCCGCCCGCAACTCCCCCACCCTCCCCGCCGCCACGGCCCCGCGCGCCGCCGACGGCGAAGTCCTGCTCAACACCACAGGCCTCACCAAGTCCTACGCCGGCGCCGACGGCGAACTCCCCGTCCTCGGCGGCATCGACCTTGCGGTGCGCGCCGGCGAGGTGGTCGCGCTGCTCGGCAAGTCCGGCTCCGGCAAGTCCACCCTGTTGCGCTGTCTGGCGGGGCTCATCCCGGCCAGCTCCGGCACCGTCACCTACCGGGGCAAGCCACTGACCGGCGCCAACCCCGGCACCGCCATGGTCTTCCAGACCTTCGCCCTGCTGCCGTGGCTGACCGTCCAGCAAAACGTCGAACTCGGCCTGGAGGCGCGGGGCGTGCCGGCCGACGACCGGGCCGACGCCGCCCGGCAGGCCATCGACCTGATCGGCCTGGACGGCTTCGAGTCCGCGTACCCCAAGGAGCTCTCCGGAGGGATGCGCCAGCGCGTCGGCTTCGCCCGTGCACTCGTCGTGGAACCGGACGTCCTGATGATGGACGAGCCCTTCTCCGCCCTCGACGTCCTGACCGCCGAGAACCTTCGCGGCGAACTCATGGAGTTGTGGGAGTCCGGCCAGTTCCCCACCCGCGCCATCGTGCTCGTCACGCACAACATCGAAGAAGCCGTCCTGATGGCCGACCGGATCGTGGTGCTCGGCTCCCGCCCGTACGGCACCATCCGCGAGACCTTCGACGTCGGCCTCGACCGGCCGCGCGACCGCGATTCGCCCGCCTTCGAGGACCTCATCGACCGCGTCTACCGCGTGATGACGGGACGGGTCAAGGAGACCCATCCCCAAGCTCTCCACTCCGTGCGAGCAGGAGAGACCCCCTTCCCGGGCCGCCCCGACAGCATCGGCCTCGACAAGCGCACCATCGCCAACGCTCCGCTGCCCATGGCCGGCGTCGACGGGCTCTCCGGTCTGGCCGAGATGGTCGCCCACCGAGACGGCCGCTGCGACCTGGCCGACCTCGCCGACGACCTCGGGCTGGCGGTCGACGACATGCTGCCGCTGGTCGACGCCCTGGAGTTGCTCGGCTTCGCCAGGATCAGCGACGACGATCTGCTGCTCACCGAAACCGGCGCCGCCTACGCAGGGGCCGACGTACAGCGGTCCAAGGCGATCTTCGCCGAGGCGGCCACCGGAGCGCCCCTGGTCCGGCTGATCACCACCAGCCTGCGACAGAACCCCGACGGCACCCTGCGCGCCGGTTTCTTCCGCGATCTGCTGGCCCACCACTACACCAGCGAACAGGTCGCCCAGCAGCTGGAGACCGCCACCGACTGGGGCCGCTATGCCGAGCTCTACGCCTACGATGCCGACCCGCAGGAATACCGCCTGGACGACGGCCCGTCCACTCCTGCGACGTAGGCCCAGTAGACCCGGTAGACCCAGTAGATCTGGGTGTCCTGACCTGGGCGGCAGTCGACGTCGGTGCGCGCCCTGGCCGATCGGTGCGAGGACCGCCCAGGCCCCGGGCGGGCGCTCGGTCAGAGGTGTCCGCTGTCTCCCCACTCCGGCCTGCCCACGGGATCAGGTACGGCATGACGACACCGACCGTGACGACGATGTCGCCCAGGTCGTCGGCCATGCCATCCGCCGCACCGGTCACATGTGGTGAGACAGCGGAGTCGCTTGCAGCAGCGCATGGGACACCGTCTCAGTGCGTCCACCTCCACATCTCCTCCATCAGCGAGGTGTACTCCTCGGTGTGGCGGACGCGGAAGACGGACCTCTCAAGCCCGGTTCGTGGCCTGCGGCCACAGCGCTCAAGGACCAGTCCTCCCAGCAACCCCCAGTGGGTGAGGTGGGGTTCGTCGTCCAGGCAGAGGTATGCGCGGTCTTCATCGGTCAGACCGGCCAGGTCGATGCCGAGAGCGTTCAGGATGGTGTGGGGGTCGCCGTCGACGTGCCACGGGGTTTCGTAAGCGGGGAAGCCGGCAGCGGAGAGTGTCAGGCCGTCCGGAAGACAGATCACGTCCTCCGTGTGCGTCTCGCCGAAGTCGGGCGCGGCGGACCCCACGATCAGGGCACCGGGGTAGCGCTCGTGGAGGGCTGTGACTTCGTTCAGGACCGGAGTCATGCCGGCGTCGTACGTGGCGAGGGCCGGATCGGATATGCAGGTCACATTGCCCCAGCAGCCGATCGTGATCAGTTCCAGGTCTGAGAGCGTCTGCACGTACAGCGTCTCGGACGCAGGCATGGGAGGAAGTTCTTCCAGCACCGCGTCGACCGTTGGGAAGGCTTCAGCGAACGTGCGTGCCCGCACGCGGTCGTGCGGCGGCAACTCGGTGGTGCGCTCGGGCAGCGGAGGGTCCAGGAGGGTGAGGGTGTACTCGTCGGAGTTCGAACTGCGGACGGTCGTCGTCTCGGGCGGGTACGTCCAGAAAGAGATGTCGGTCATGACAGGAACCGTAGGACGACGACTGACAGCGGTGCGAGAGCTGCCCGTTGACGTCGCGTCACCGTGGCTGTTCCTCCGGCGCGAGCCGGGCTCAGGGCCTGCCCGGCGGATCAGATCCGGGCGTCGTGCGGATACCAGCGGAGCTCGACCGTGTTGCCGTCCGGATCTCTGACGTACAGGGACTGGCCCTTGCCACGGGCGCCGAAGCGCGACCCGGGGCCGTCGACCACCGTGAACTCGCCCGAGTCGACGACCTCCTGCCAGTCGAGGGGCTCGACGACCAGGCAGAGGTGGTCGACGTTGGAGCCCTCACGGGGCCCCTGGACGAGGTCGATGATGGTCGTCGGGCTCACGCGCACGGAGGGGAAGGGCGCCTCGCCCGCGCGCCAGGCGTCGACGCGGACCGGCTCCAGACCGAGCGGGCCGCAGTAGAAGTCGAGCGAGCGCTCGACGTCGGAGACGTTCAGAACGAGGTGGTCGAAGGCGGTGACGCGCATGAGAGCTCCTCTGGGGCGCCCGGCATGGGCGCCGTCGGGTGGTTGCACGAGGAACGTATATGCCGGATCAGCGAGGCGGGATCGGTCGTTGGTCCTGGTCCGCCGGTCCTGGTCCGCCTGACGGGGGCAGGAGTCGTGGTGGTCCCATCGACGGACTCCGGCTCCGGGCCCCGGACCCAGCGCCCCACGTCTCACGCCCCACGCCCCACGCCGTCGTATGATCCACCGGCCGGGGCCTAATGCCCGGCGGCCGGCCGCCGGGCACGTACGCCCCGAGGCGAGCGCACCGCCTCTTCCTGCGCGACGGCGGCAGGTGCAGACGAATCCCCGGGCTCCCCGTCGGGGCCCACGGGGGACTTCGCCACCACCATCGCCTCCTCCAGCAGACCTCGCACCCGCGCGCCCGCGCGGTAGTAGATGCGCGTCCCCTCCCGCCGGGAATCCACCAGGCCGGCCGCGCGCAGCTTCGCCAGATGCTGGGAGGTCGCGGCGACATGCGCACCGAGCAGCTCCGCAAGTGCGCTCACCGGCAGCTCCTGGCCGCTCAGCGCCCACAACAACCGGTAGCGCGACGGGTCGGCCACCGCCTTGAGCACGGCGACCGCACGATCGGCGCCGGCTGAATCCCACGACATGACTTGCGCACCCATGCAAATATAGTAACCGGCAGTACCCGCGTCAGTGCCACTCAGCTCACCGTGGTCCCGCGGGTACCGCCGCTCCCCCTCCGTACCGGCCTCCGTCTTCCAGCGGCCTGTTGAAAATCACCGCGTCGTAGATGGTTCCGCCGTTGGCGTGGTGAAACGTGTGAGCCCTCCAGCCGCCATTGATGACTTTGGTGCCTGCCGGGCACTTCGCCTGCGAAGCGCTAGCGTCGCCGCTGACCGGCCCCGCGACCACCGCGGCGGCCGGCGCCGGCGCTGTCCATTCCCCGCCGGCGCCGCCCTAGTCCCCCGTGCACTCACCCGCAGCTACACCATCACCCCATCGGCCGCAAGGCTTCAGGCCACCGCTCCACATATCTGAGTTACCGTCAGAAAGTTGCCAGCGCGGCTATCCCTAGGCGGTCCCCGCACATGCCAGACCTTGTGTACATCGGCCTCACGCTCGTTGTCTTCGCCCTCATCGGCCTGGTCGCCAAGGGAGCCGGGCGGCTGTGAGCGTGGAGAACATCGTCGGTCTGGTCGTGGCCGTGGGCCTGGTGATCTACCTGGTCCTCTGTCTGATTTTCCCCGAGAAATTCTAGATGGGGAAGGAATGAACGACACCCTTGCGGGCTGGCTCCAGATCCTCGTTCTGGTGGCCGCCCTGGCTCTCTCCTTCCGCCCGCTCGGCGACTATATGGCGCATCTCCTCACCGCCACCCGTCATCTGCGGGTGGAACGCCTGGTCTACAAAGCAGGCGGGGTGCACGCCGACGCGGACCAGAAATGGCCGGTCTACCTCCGTAGCCTGCTGGCCTTCTCCCTGGTCTCGGTGCTGTTCCTTTACGCGTTCCTCCGTCTGCAGAACCATCTGCTGCTGTCACTCGGTATGAAGGCCGTCACCCCTGACCAGTCGTTCAACACGGCCGCCTCCTTCGTCACCAATACCAATTGGCAGTCGTATGCGGGTGAGTCGGCCATGGGGCACTTGGTCCAGATGGCCGGTCTCGCGGTGCAGAACTTCGTCTCCGCCGCCATGGGCATCGCCGTGGTCGCCGCACTGATCCGTGGCTTCACCCGGGAGAGGACCGACCAGGTCGGGAATTTCTGGGTGGACCTGACCCGGATCGTGGTGCGCCTGCTGCTCCCGGTCTCGTTCGTCTTCGCGCTCGTTCTGGTGGCCGCCGGTGTCATCCAGAATTTCCACGGACTCCAGGACGTCACCACGATTGCCGGCGGCCAGCAGAGCATCACCGGGGGTCCGGTCGCCTCCCAGGAAGCAATCAAGGAAATCGGTACGAACGGCGGCGGTTTCTACAACGCGAATTCCGCCCACCCGTTCGAGAACCCCAACGCCTTCACCAACTTCGTCGAGATCTATCTCCTTCTGGTGATTTCGTTCGCGCTGCCGCGCACCTTCGGGAAGATGGTCGGGGACAACCGCCAGGGATATGCGGTGGTCGCCGTGATGGCGCTGCTGTGGGCCGCCTCGGTCGCGATCGTGACCGCCAATGAGCTGCACAGCGTCAGCAGCGTGGCCGGTCACGCGGCCGGCGGAATGATGGAGGGCAAGGAAACACGGTTCGGTATCTGGTCGTCGGTGCTGTTCGCCGTGTCCACCACCCTGACGTCATGCGGCGCGGTCAATTCCTTCCACGACTCGTACACGCCGGGCGGCGGGGGCATGACGCTCTTCCACATGATGCTCGGGGAGATCGCGCCCGGCGGCACCGGTTCCGGGCTCTACGGCATGCTGATCCTGGCGATCGTCGCGGTTTTCGTCGCCGGGCTGATGGTCGGCCGTACGCCCGAGTACCTGGGCAAGAAACTGCGCGGCCGGGAGATGAAGTACGCCTCGCTGTACATCCTGACCACGCCCGCCGTCGTACTGGCCGGCGCGGGGCTGGCGATGGCGTTCCCCGGCGAGCGGGCGGCGATGCTCAACTCCGGGGCGCACGGCTTCTCCGAGGTGCTGTACGCCTTCGCTTCCGCGGCCAACAACAACGGCTCGGCGTTCGCGGGCCTGAGTGCGAACACCGTCTGGTACAACACCGCGCTCGGTCTGGCCATGCTCTTCGGCCGCTTTCTTCCGATGGTGTTCGTGCTGGCGCTGGCCGGGTCGCTCGCGCGGCAGCAGCCCGTTCCGGTCACCGCGGGCACCCTGCCCACCCATCGGCCGCAGTTCGTCGGGCTGTTGACCGGCGTGGTCCTCATCGTCGTCGGTCTGACGTATTTCCCCGCGCTCGCGCTGGGACCCATGGCGGAAGGTCTGGAGGGTCTGCGCTGATGCCCACGACCGGCATTCCCGCTCCCGCTCCGCCGACCGGGCCCTCGGCCGGCCCTCGGCGGCCCCGGGTCCCGGGCGGACTGCTCGGCCCCCAGCAGCTGCTGAGGTCGTTCCCCGATGCCGTGCGCAAGCTGGATCCGCGGATGATGTACCACAACCCGGTCATGTTCGTCGTCGAGGCCGGGGCGGTCCTGGCCACACTCTCGGCGGTCGAGACGCCCAGCGTCTTCGCCTGGGTGATCACGGGATGGCTCTGGCTGACGTCGGTCTTCGCCAATCTGGCCGAGGCGGTGGCGGAGGGCCGCGGCAAGGCGCAGGCGGAGACACTGCGGCGGACCAAGACCGCCACGACGGCCCGTCGTCTGGCCGGGTGGCAGGCGGGTGCGAGCGAGGTCGCCGAGGAGGAAGTCCCCGGCGCCGGCCTGCGGTTGGGTGATCATGTGGTCGTCGAGGCCGGGCAGATCATTCCGGGGGACGGCGATGTGGTCGAAGGCGTCGCGAGCGTCGACGAGTCGGCGATCACGGGTGAGTCGGCGCCGGTGATCCGTGAGTCGGGCGGTGACCGGTCCGCGGTGACGGGTGGTACGAAGGTGCTCTCGGACCGGATCGTCGTGAGGATCACCTCGAAACCGGGTGAGACCTTCATCGACCGGATGATCGCGCTGGTCGAGGGTGCGGCCCGGCAGAAGACCCCGAACGAGATCGCGCTCAACATCCTGCTGGCCTCGCTGACGATCGTCTTCCTGGTCGCGGTGGTGACACTGCAGCCCTTCGCGCTCTTCGCGGGGGCCGAGCAGTCCCTCGTCATCCTGGTCGCCCTCGTCGTGGCCCTGATCCCGACCACGATCGGCGCTTTGCTCTCGGCGATCGGCATCGCGGGCATGGACCGGCTGGTACAGCGCAATGTGCTGGCGATGTCCGGGCGTGCGGTGGAGGCCGCGGGCGACGTCAACACCCTGCTGCTCGACAAGACCGGCACCATCACACTCGGCAACCGCCAGGCGGCCGCGTTCCTGCCGGCCGAAGGGGTGGGCGTCGAAGAACTCGCGGACGCCGCCCAGCTGTCGTCGATCGCCGACGAGACGCCCGAGGGCCGCTCCGTCGTCGTCCTCGCCAAGCAGCGGTACGCACTGCGCGGCCGCGGTGAAGGAGAGCTGGTCCAGGCGGAGTTCGTCCCGTTCACCGCCCAGAGCCGGATGAGCGGGGTGGACCTGGCGGATCCAGGGGAAGCGCGGTCGCTGCGCAAGGGCGCGGCGACGGCCGTGATGCGCTGGGTCCGTGACCACGGCGGACACCCCACCGCGGAGGTGGGCCACCTCGTCGACGGCATCTCCGCGAGTGGCGGCACCCCGCTCGTCGTCGGTGAGGTGATCCGGCCGGGCGGTGACCAGGCCGCCGACGCCCGTGTCCTGGGCGTCATCCACCTCAAGGACGTGGTCAAGGAAGGCATGCGCGAGCGCTTCGACGAGCTGCGGCGGATGGGCATCAAGACCATCATGATCACCGGCGACAATCCGCTGACCGCGCGCGCCATCGCCCAGGAAGCAGGGGTGGACGACTTCCTCGCCGAGGCCACCCCCGAGGACAAGATGACCCTCATCCGGCATGAGCAGGAAGGCGGCAAGCTGGTCGCCATGACCGGCGACGGCACCAACGACGCCCCCGCCCTCGCCCAGGCGGACGTCGGCGTGGCGATGAACACCGGCACCTCGGCCGCCAAGGAGGCCGGGAACATGGTCGACCTGGACTCCAATCCGACCAAGCTCATCGAAATCGTCGAGATCGGCAAGCAACTGCTCATCACCCGGGGGGCGTTGACGACCTTCTCGATCGCCAACGACGTCGCGAAGTACTTCGCGATCATCCCGGCGATGTTCGCCGGGGTCTATCCGGGCCTGGACAAGCTCAACATCATGCGGCTGCACAGTCCGGCCTCGGCGATCTCCTCGGCGATCGTCTTCAATGCGCTGATCATCGTTGCGCTGATCCCGCTCGCGCTACGCGGTGTGCGCTACCGGCCGTCCTCGGCCGCGAAACTGCTCAGCCGCAACATCTGGAGGTACGGACTCGGCGGTCTGGTCCTGCCGTTCGTCGGCATCAAGCTGCTCGACCTCGTCATCCAGTTCCTCCCCGGCCTGCGCTGACGGGCGCCGGAAGGGCGACCCGCAGCAGACCGGCCGACGGCAGAAAAGGTCCGACGAGAGAAGAAGGCGATCCCTTCATGCACACTCCTCTTCCTCCCTTGCTCCGGCGGCATGTGGCGGCGCTGCGGATGCTGCTCGTGTTCACCGTGCTCACCGGCATCGCCTATCCGCTCCTCGTCACCGGCATCGCGCAGGCCGTGTTCTCCCACGAGGCCAACGGCTCCCTGGTGACGACGGACGGCAAGCCGGTGGCCTCCAGTCTGCTCGGCCAGAACTTCGCCCTGCCGAAGCGGAACCCCGAGGACGCGAAGGAACCGCTGCGGCCCGACCCCAAGTGGTTCCAGCCCCGCCCCTCCGCGGGCGGGTACGACCCTTTGGCATCCGGCGCCTCCAACCTCGGCCCGAACGACACCCGCCTGATCAGCACCGTCAGGCAACGCCGCATTGCCGTGGCGGCATTCGACGGCGTCTCCCCCGCATCCGTTCCGGCCGACGCCGTGACCGCCGGCGGCTCCGGTCTCGACCCGGCGATCTCCCCGGCGTACGCCTACGAACAGGTCAACCGCGTGGCAAAGGCCCGACGCCTGGCCCCCGCCGAGGTCGAGCAGCTTGTCGCCCGCCACGTCCAGGGCCGCGTCCTGGGGTTCCTGGGTCAAGAACGCGTCAGCATCGTCGAACTCAACCACGAGCTTGCCAGGCTGATGTGACCGTGGAGCAGACCGCCGGCCGGGGGATGACCCGTAGGACAGGCCTTACGGCCGGCCGTCGGCCGCGGGCGGTTCCTCGGCAGGGAACAGGATCGGGCTGAGCAGGTACCGGGTGCGCCCGGGTGAAGGTTCGTTCGCCATGCGCGAGACGAGCACGTCGCGCATCTCGCCGATCAGCCCGGCGAGTTCGTCCGGGCTGAGCCAGAGCGCATGCTGACGGTAGCCGACCAGGTCCGCGGCCGGGTCGGCACCGTCCCGGTCGAGGTAGGCATGGAACTCGGCGAGCAGAGTGGCCACGGCCACGGCGAACCCGCGCCGGTGGTCTTCCGGTGACACCGACGCCGCGGTCTCGGCGTCGATCACCGCCCGCTCCCGCCGCAGCCGGTAGCGGCGCTCCACGGCGCCACGTACCCGCTGCTCGTCCACCACTTCCAGCAGGCCACCGTCGGCCAGCAGCCCGACATGCCGGTACACGGTGGCCTTCGACACGTCGGGCAGCAGCGCGCACAGCTGCGACGTGGTGAGCGACCGCCCACCGGACAGGGCGTGCACGATGCGCAGCCGTACCGGGTGCAGCAGCAGATCGACCGTCTCCATGGGATGACATTCTCATAGCTGATAACGTTCTCAAAGTCAAGAACAGTGCCTTCGAGTGACCGGGAGAGCGCACCGTGCCGCACCAATCGCCACCGCTGGGATGCCACTTCGACGTCGGCGGGCGGCAGCTGATGCTGTACCGCTCCGGCGGTGAAGGCCCGACCACAGTGTTCCTGGCGGGAGTCGGGCTGATGAGCCTGGACTACCTGAACATCCACCACCGTGTGGCCGAGCTGACCGGCAGCGTGCTCTACGACCGTGCCGGCAGCGGATGGAGTGACCCGGTCGCGCTGCCGCGTACGGCCGCGGAGGTCACCGACGAACTGCACGAACTGCTGCGCACCGCCGCCATACCCGGCCCCTACCTGCTGGTCGGCCACTCCCTGGGCGGGGCCTATGCGCGCCACTACGCACGGCGCTTTCCCGGCGAGGTCGCCGGCCTGCTTCTGCTCGATCCGTTCCACGAGGACTTGGCCGTACGCGGGCCCCGGCAAGCGCGGGAGCGGCTGGAGCAGATGCTGGAGCAGATGCGGGACCAGAAGCTGGTGCCACTCACGGAGCAGCAGATCCGGCAGTCCCGCGACCGGATGGCGCACCGCTTCGCGGCGTGGCCGGAAGCGGTGCGCGGGCCGCTGGCCGAACGCCACCTCGTCACCTGGCAGGTCGCCGCACAGGAGAACCAGAACGTCTATGACAAGGTCGCCGACGAGTTCCGGCGCGCACCGGACACGCCCGACGTCCCCTTGATCGTGCTCTCCGCGATGGGACACGACGCCACGCAGGCCCACCTCTGGCCAAAAGAGCTGCTGCGCGAGATCAACGACGCCAAGCGCGCCCTGCACGCGGAACTGGCCGCCGAGTCCCCGCGCGGCGAACAGCGCATTCTCGATGACGCGGGGCACGGGTGGCTCCATGAGGAATGCCCGGAGGCTGTGCTCCAGGCGGTCAACGACCTTCTCGACCGGGCGCGTTGAGCGCTGTGATCGCGTAGGGCTGTCCGGCGGATCGGATCGGATGCGGGTTCCGGGCTCCGCGCGGCGATGAGCCCGTGGGGTCCGTCACGCTCCTCCCCCGGCAGTCGGTGTTGCCTGGGCCGTGATGTCGTGCTGCGCCAGCAAGCGCGTACGGAAGAGGTCGAGGACCTCGTCCAGCGCCTCGCGGGTCGGCTGGCCGGGTTCGTCGATGAGGTGCTCGGTCAGTACGGAGTGCGGCGGCAGCGTGGCACGGGGATTCGCGGCGGAGTCGTCCAGTTCGACGGCGGTGAAGGCATCACCGAGTTCGCGGCGCAGAAAGTCGAAGCGCTCGCCCGGTACCAGCCGGTCTCCGCGGAACCGCAGCCCCATGACCCGAAGCCCCTCGCGTGCACAGCGGCCCCGGACGGCGGCGAGGTCTTCGGCGGAAATATCGATGCCGCCGGCCCGGCTCTTGGTGAGCGCCAACGGCAGCGACGGCTGGGACAGGACGGGCGCGAGAAGGCGCTCGTCGGCGGCCATGGCCAGGGCGAAGCCGCCGGTGAGACACATGCCGATGGCCCCGACGCCGGGGCCGCCGCAGCGCCGGTGTTCGTGCGTGGCCAGGGCCCGCAGCCAGGTCACCACCGGCGAGGTTTTCCCCTTGGCCAGCACGGTGAATTCCCGGCTCACGCACACCTTCCGCAGTGACGAGGCTGCATAGAGTCCGGCCTTCAGCCGGCCGGCCTCGGCAGGATCGGCTTCGCGGCCGGGGGTGCCGAAGAGCACCGGAAGCACGGCGGTGCAGCCGATTGCGGCCACGCGTTCCGCGAATTCCAAGACCTTGGGAGTGATGCCCGGTATTTCTGCCATCACGATCACGGCGGGCCCGGTGCCACGCCGCAGAATCCGGCGGGTGGTGCCGTCGTGGGTGAAGGTGCCGCGGTCGAAGCCGGTCAGGTCATGATCTGCCATGGATGGCCACCGTCCTGGTAGGTCGTTGCCCGGGGGCTGGTCGGGGTGCTGGTTGGTCGGTGCTGCGCTCCGGCCGGGCGCTCGGCCGGGCGCTGCGGCCGGGCGCTTCTTCCCCGTCCCGGCATGCGTCAGCGCGAGAGTACCCGGCGGGTGTCGTTCGGGGCAGCGCAAACCTCGCCGCTCCCGACAATGTGGCCCGCGGCCGGTCACCGCGCCGTCTTCCCAGGTGACGCCGGGGTGCGGCCGGAGCGCGCCCTCCAACTGACGTGTGTGACACGGCAGTTACGCCTGCGAAGGCAGCTCGGCTTTCAGGTTCGCGGGATGGTGCGGTCCTGGGGATACGGCAGTTCGGGCAGGGAGGGCTCCCGCAGCCAGGCGTCGAAGAGTGCGTCGAGCGGGGCGGAGGCGAACTGCCGGGCGTATGCGGTGAAGTCGGCGGTGCTCACCGTGCCGTGGCGGTGCTCCGTGGCCCAGCCTTTGAGCATGCGGAAGAAGGCGTCCTCGCCGAGGGCGCAGCGCAGCGCATGGACCGCCAGTCCTCCTCGCCGGTACAACCGGTCGTCGAACATCAGGATCTTGCCGGGGTCGGCCGGCCGGAGGTCCTGCGGCAGAGTGGCGAGCAGGGCGTGCGAGGCCGCGGCGTGCGCGGCGGCCGCGGGGCCTCCACCGTGCTCCGACCAGAGCCACTCCGCGTACTTGGCGAAGCCCTCGTTGAGCCAGATGTGCTGCCAGTTGGCGACCGAGACGCTGTTGCCGAACCACTGGTGGGCGAGTTCATGGGCGATCAGGCGTTCCGAGGTGCGTGCGCCGTCCAGGTGGTTGGTGCCGAAGGTGGCCACGCCCTGGGCCTCCACCGGGACCTCCAGTTCCTCGTCGGCGACCACGACGGTGTACTCCCCGAAGGGGTACGGGCCGAACAGCTCCTGGAAGAACTGCATCATCCGGGTCTGCCGGGCGAAGTCCGCGGTGAATTCGGGCAGCAGCCGTGCGGGCAGGTAGGCGGTCTGCGGCACCGGTGGCTGCTGTCCGGCCATCGGGGCCGGGCCGGTGAGCGGCACGGCGGTGTACTTGCCGAGGGAGACGGTCACCAGGTAGCTGGAGGTGGGGGCCGGCTGCTCGTACACCCATGTGGTGCTGCTCGACCGGGTGGTGCGGCTCAGCAGCCGGCCACCGGCGACCGCGGTGTACGGGGACGGTGCGGTGACCGACACCCGGTACGACGCCTTGTCGGCCGGCCGGTCGTTGCAGGGATACCAGGACGGTGCACCGATCGGCTGGCTCGCCACCAGCGCGCCCTCGGTCAGCTCCTCCCAGCCCAGGCCGCCCCACGGGCTGGGCATCGGCTTGGGGTTGCCGGCGTAGCGCACCTCCACGGTGAAGGCTCTGCCCGGGGCCAGTGCCTTCGGCGGGCGGATCCGCAGCTTGCCCGCCCGGTGGGTGTAGCGCACGGTGCGGCCGTCCACCAGGATCCGCTGAATCCTGAACGGGGCCAGGTCGAGTGCGATCTCGTCCAGTGGAGCGGGGCCCGCCAGCGCGCTGAGCCGCGCCGAGCCGCTGAGCCGGTTGGCCACGGGCCGGTAGGTGAGGTCGAGTTCGTAGTGGCGGACGTGGTAGCGGGCGTCGCCGTGACCGGGGAAGTACGGGTCCGTGGCAGGGGCCGGGACCTGATCGGGGTTCATCGGTGCCATTCTCCCCCGGCATCGGCGGACTGACGGTGCATCGTCGTGCTGTACCTCATTCCCGGGGGTGCCAGGCCTCGATCGGGTTGCCCAGCCACCGGGTGCCGGCGGGGACGGTCTCCGCGCCCATCGCCAAGGACGCCGGTCCGAGTGTGCTGCACGCCCCGAGGGTACTGCCGGGCAGGACGATGCCGCCGGGTCCGAGAGTGGCGCCCTCGCGCAGCAGCACGGTGTCCATCCGCAGGACCCGGTCGTGGAAGAGGTGGGTCTGCAGCACACAGCCCCGGTTGACGCTCACCCCGTCCTCCAGCGTGACCAGGTCGGCTTCCGGCAGCCAGTAGCTCTCGCACCACACGCCCCGGCCGATCGTGGCTCCCAGACCGCGCAGCCAGAGGTTCATCAGCGGCGTGCCCGGTACGGCACCGACCAGCCAGGGCACGGCGAGCACCTCGACGAAGGTGTCGGCGAGCTCCGTACGCCATACGAAGCCGCTCCACAGCGGGTGTTCCGCCGGGCGGACCCGGCCCGCCAGCAGCCACTTGGCGGCAATCGACACGCCACCGGCGACGGTCCCCGCGGCCAGCAGCACCAGGCCGGAGAGCAGCGCCGCCACCACCGGTGAGCTGCGTTCGGCCAGGCAGGCGAGCGCGGCCAGGGCCAGCAGGCCGAGGGTGGCGGAGACCAGCACCGGCAGCAGCCGGCACCCTTCGACCAGTCCCCGGGCCCAGAGCAGCCGGGCCGGCGGATCGTAGGTCAGACGGTGGTCCGCGATGCCGGCCGAGCGCGGCAGGCGCATGGGCGGCATGCCCAGGTACGAGCTGCCCTTCTTCGCCTTCTCGGGGGTGGCGGACAGCACGCCCACCAGCCCGCGGTCCGGGACGGCGCGCCCCGGTGCGGTCATGCCGGAGTTGCCGAGGAAGGCCCGCTCGCCGATCTCGGCCGCGCCGATCCGCAGCCACCCGCCGCCCAGTTCGTACGGGGCGACCAGGGTGTCGTCGGCGAGGAAGGCACCGTCGCGCACCGTGGTAAGGCTGGGCAGCGCCAGCACCGTGGAGACCTCGACCCGGCTGCCGACCTTCATGCCCAGTGCGCGCAGCCAGAGGGGAGTGATCAGACCGGCGTAGAGCGGAAAGAGCGTCTCACGGGCCAGGTCCATGAGCTGGCTGACGGTCCAGGCCTGCCAGCCGGTCCGGCCGTGCAGCGGATGCCAGCCGGGGCGCAGACCACGGCTCAGCGACCGGACGACGGCGATCAGCAGGGCCGCGTAGGCGAGCCCGAAGGCCAAGGTGGCGGGCACGAGGGCGAGGAGCGCGCCGCGTACGGCGTCGCCGAGGTCGTCCCCGGCGCGGACGAAGCAGCCCGCCACCGCCAGCGCCGGGATCCCGGCCACCAGCCGCAGCAGTGCGAGCAGCGGGCCGCTCATGCCGTACAGCGCCGCCCACGGGGCCCGGTGCGGGGGTCGGCGCTTGGGCCAGCGCCGGGCGGCCTTGCCCAGCTTGACGGCGGGGACACCGCCCCAGCTCTGCCCGGTCGGCACCCGGGCGGTGACACCGGAACCGGGGGCGATCTGAGCCCGCTTGCCCACCCGGGCGCCGGGGAGGAGTGTGCTGCGGCTTCCGACCACCGCCCCGGAGCCCACCTTCACCGGACCGACCTCCAGCCGGTCCCCGTCCAGCCAGTAGCCGGACAGATCCACCTCCGCCTCGACGGCGCACCCCCGGCCCAGCTTGAGCATCCCGGTCACCGGTGGCAGGGAGTGCAGATCGACCTCCGGCCCGATCCGTGCGCCCAGCGCACGGCCGTAACGGACCAGCCACGCCCCGGAGAGGTGGACCGCACCGCTCAGCTCCGCGAGCCGCTCCGCGGTCCACAGGCGCAGATGCACGCTGCCGCCGCGGGGGTAACTGCCGGGCCGCAGTCCCCGCAGCAGCAGACGGGCCCCGCCGGCTGCCACCGCCACTCTGCCGGGCGGGCTGAAAAGCAGCAGGCCACCGGCCACCACCCACCACCACGAGGCTGTCGGTGCCCAGGGGTAGCTGCCGAACCAGGCCAGGACGTTGCCCAGCGTCAGCAGTCCGAGCGTCCAGCGCAGTCCGACCAGGGTGAAGAGCGGCAACAACAGGAGAAGTTGCACGGTCTGGGCCCGGACCGGGACGGGCCGCACCTGGCGTGTGCCGCTCTCGGCCTGCGCGGAACGTTCCAGCAGCCGGGCCAGCTTGCGCAGTGTGGGGTGCTGGTAGACATCGCGGACGGCCGTGGCCGGGTAGCGGTCGCGGAGCAGGGTGGTGAGCCGGGCGGCGGCGAGGCTGCCGCCGCCGATCGCGAAGAAGTCGTCCCGGGCATCGGTGACCGGGACCCCGAGGATCTCGTACCACTGCCCGGCCAGCCATGCCTCGGTGCCGTTGAGCCGCTCGCCGGGACCCGCGGCACCGTGACCGGGGCCTGCCGTCCGGGGCAGGGGCCAGGGCAGCGCGGCCCGGTCCACCTTGCCGGACGTGCGGGTGGGCAGGGTGTCGACCGGGGCGAGCAGCGGCACCAGTGCGGCGGGCAGTTGGGCGCGCAGCCGCTCGACGGCCTTGGTCCGGTCCCAGCCGTCCTGGAGCACCACATAACCGACCAGGAGCGGGGTGCCGCCCCGCGCGGTCCGGACGGCGGCAGCGGCACCGGCGACACCGGGCAGCGCCAGCAGGGCCGCGTCCACCTCCCCCAGCTCGATCCGCCGGCCGCCGAGTTTGATCTGTTCGTCGTCGCGCCCCAGGAAGACCAGTCCGTCGGGCTCGGCCCGTACGAGGTCGCCGCTGCGATAGGCCCGGTGCCAGCCGAGTGACTCCAGCGGGGCGTATTTCTCGGCGTCCTTGCCGGCGTCCAGGTAACGCGCCAGCCCGGCCCCGCCGATGACCAGCCGGCCGATGCCGCCCATGGCGACCGGAGCTCCGGTGTCATCCACCACGGCCAGCTCCCAGCCGTCCAGCGGCAGGCCGATCCGTACGGGTCCTTCGCCGGTCAGCAGCGAGGCACAGGTGACCACGGTCGCCTCGGTCGGGCCGTAGGTGTTCCAGACCTCACGCCCCTCGGTGACCATCCGCTCCACCAGTTCGGGCGGACAGGGCTCGCCCCCGAAGACCAGCAGCCGCACCTCGTTGAGCGCCTCGGCCGGCCACAGCGCGGCGAGCGTGGGCACTGTGGAGACGACCGTGATGTCCTGCTCGGCGAGCCAGGGGCCGAGACCGGCACCGTCCCGCACCCGGGACCGCGGCACGGGCACCAGACAGGCGCCGTACCGCCAGGCGAGCCACATCTCCTCGCACGAGGCGTCGAAGGCGACCGAGAGGGCGGCCATCACCCGGTCACCCGGGCCGAGCGGCTCCTCCTGGAGGAAGAGCGCCGCTTCGGCGTCGACAAAGGCCGCCGCATTGCGGTGGGTGACCGCGACGCCCTTGGGTGTGCCGGTGGAACCGGAGGTGAAGATGATCCAGGCGTCGTCCTCGGGTCCCGGGCGGCGCAGGCGGCCGGCGGGGGCGCGGCGGCCCGTCAAGGTGAGGTTCCGCCCCTCCCCGAGCACGGCGCACACTGCCGCCTCGCCGAACACCAGCTCCGCCCGTTCGTCCGGGTCGTCGGCGTCCACCGGTACGTACGCCGCACCCGCGGCGAGCACGGCCAGAATGCAGAGGTAGAGGTCATTGGTGCCGGAGGGCACCCGTACCCCGACGCGGTCGCCCACGCCGACGTCGGCCGAGACCAGCCGGCGGCGTAGTGCGTCGACCTCGCCGGCGAGCTCCCGGTAGCTCAGCGAGACCCGTCCGTCGTCCAGGGCCGGCTCGTGCGGATGGATCAGGACGGTGGCGTCCAGGACATCCACGAGCGTGCGCGCAGCGGGAGCCGTACGTCCGCCGAATACGGCGGGCAGGCCGTCGGCACTCTCACCCGCGGGGTCCTGCTCCCGCACCATGCGCCCCGACGCCAGCTCAACCATGCGTTCCTCGTCCCTTGTTCCCCCTTCCGCCGCCGGGTCGGGACGGGTGGCGGGGTGGCGTGCACGGGGTGAGGTGTTTCGGGTGCCGCGCACCGGGTGCCGTGCGCCTGGGCCCCCGCACGTACGGGCCCCGCGAACTGCCCGCCGGCCCCTCGCCCGTCCATGCGAATATCCGGCATTCCGCGATATTCGGCGAGCATTGGTGGCAAAAGGGTTGTTTTCCCTCTGTGGTCGGCTGCTGCCGCCCCTCGACGGACCGCAGCGGGGTCACCCGTTCGGCCTGCCGCACGGTGCGTCACACGGGCATCCGGCCCACGCTGCTCCCAATCCCCACGGGAAAGGAGTGGTACCGGTGACGCCGTTGGCCGACGACTGGCTGGCACCCTGGGTCGCGCAGGCCCGCTCAGCCCTCGAAGGGGGACCGCTGGCCGCGTTCCTCGCAGACCTCGCCACCGCCGCCCCCGCACTGGGACGCGCCACGGCACACATCATCAGCCTCCCCGTGCACCCCGCCGCACTCGCCCTGCGCACGTCCCCCGAAGTCCTCACCACGGACCTGGCCCAGCTCAGTGCGGCCGGGCTGCTCACCTGTACCTACGACGGCGACGCCGACGCCGCGCATGCCACGATCACCCTGCTGCCCGGCAGCTCGTCCTCGTGATCACACAGCGCCGCCGGCCATGGCCGACGGCCGGCCCCGCGGTGCCGGGCCGTCGGACCGCCGGTCGTCATCGTCACGTGTAGGCGGTCTCCAGCGCCGTGGAACCGGCCGTTGCCCGCTGCTGGGCACGGTGGAGCGTCCGCACCGCGAGCCATCACGGGGCGGACTGTTACGTCGTTACGTCGTCACGTCGTCACGTATCCAAGGTCCTCACGTCCTCACGTCCTCACGTCCGAAGCCGGACAGCGGATGTCGGCGCCGCCTCCCTGCTCAGCCACCTGTCGACCGTCTTCGCCAGTCCGGCGAGGGCGGGGTGGCGCAGCATGCTGTGGTGGCTGCCTTCGACCGGGTGGGCGGTAGGGCTGCCGGTGGTGCCAAGTCCACGGCGTCAGCGGGTCGCCGATCCCGTCCGCCACGTCCGCCCTGCCCGCACCCTCCGCCCCGCGCTGAGCGGTGGATACCCCCTGGGGGTGTATGAGGGCAAGCAGCGGAGGGCTCACCGTGCCCGGCGCGAGAGCGGGGGCGAGGGCGGCGCGACGGCGGAGCGACGGCGGAGCGACTGTCCCGTAAATCCCGCTTTGGATATTTAGCGCCCATTGGAGTGGCATTGTTCCGGCGCGTGGTCGTAGCGTGTCCGCAGAGAAGCAGCGACAGCCCCGCGGGGACCGTTCGGCCCGTCACAGGACCGCACCCCGCGCCGCAGCCGGTGTCCAGCCATACGAAGCGGTTGAGGAGCGGATATGCGAGCTCACAGGGCAAAGGCAGCACTCATGGTCTGTGCCGGGGCAGCCCTTGTGGCGGCTGCCGCACCGGCGGCCGCGTCCGGCGCCTTTGAACCGCCGGCGCGGCACGGGGTGGCAGCCATCGACTGCAGCGGCCATCCGCAGGTCCGCCCCGGCGATTTCTTGATCGCCTGCGGTGACGGCAACAACGGCCTCACCTCGCTCCGGTGGGCGCAATGGCAGCCGCAGTCCGCCACGGCCGAGGGAAGCAATGTGGTCAACGACTGCCGGCCTTACTGCGCGGCAGGCCACTTCCACCGGTACCGCGTCACCGTCCGGCTCGACCACCCGCAGATCCGCCCCGGTCACCCTGGGCAGCAGCACTACACCCGGCTGACCCTCAGCTACCCCGCCGACCGGCCGGCCGGCACACCCCGCGTCGTCACCTCCCAGCTCTGGAACTGACCGGGCCCCCGCGAGTACGCGGCGCCGGGGGGATGGTGGCAGCGGCGGATGATGGTACCGGTGTCGGGACCATGATGCCGGGCTGAGACCGTCCGGGCGAGCCGGTGGCGACAGCGGTCACGGCATCTTCCCGCACGCCGTCGCAGCGCCGGCGGGCGCCCGGCGGAAGTGGGCGCCCTCGGCCGCGGACCGCTGCCCGGCGGTTCACTTCGGGGGGTCCCCCGACGCTTCGACGCGCGCGATCGGGGCGGAGCTGGTCTGCTGGACCGGGGGCCGTTGTACCCGTTGTACCCGTTGTACCCGTTGGGCCGTTGTACCCGTTCCCCCGGAGATCCCGATGAGCACTTATCGAGCCGCACAGGTCGCCGCCGCCGGCGGTCCGCTGGAGATCGTCGAACGCGAGGTGGCGCGGCCCGGCCCCCGCCACGTACGGATTGCCGTGGACGCCTGCGGGGTCTGCCACAGCGACTCGGCTTTTGTGGACGGCCTGTTTCCGGGCGTCCGCTTCCCGCTGGTCCCCGGGCACGAGATCGCCGGACGCATCGAGGAGACCGGCGAGGGAACGTACAGCGGCTGGCAGGTGGGCGACCGGGTGGCGGTGGGCTGGTTCGGCGGCAGCTGCGGCCACTGCACGCCCTGCCGGCAGGGCGACTTCATGGTCTGCGAGAACCTGAAGGTCCCCGGATGGGCGTACGACGGGGGCTTTGCCGACACCGTGATCGCCCCGGTCGACGCCCTGGCCCGGATCCCCGATGCGCTGGCGGCCACCGACGCAGCGCCCCTCGCCTGCGCGGGGGTGACCACGTACAACGGGCTGCGGCGCAGTTCGGCGCGGCCCGGCGACCTGGTCGCCGTACTCGGCATCGGCGGCCTCGGTCACCTCGGGGTGCAGTACGCGGCCGCGATGGGGTTCGAGACCGTGGCCATCGCCCGCGGAGCCGGCAAAGCCGAATTCGCCAGGCGGCTGGGCGCGCACCACTACCTCGACAGCACCGTGGACACCCCCGTCGGGGACGCGCTGCAGGCCCTCGGCGGCGCCAAGGCCGTGCTGGCCACCGCCGCCAACTCCGACGCCATCACGGCCACCGTGGACGGGCTCGCTCCCCGCGGCGAACTGGTGGTCATCGGTGTGGACGCCGAACCGCTGGGCATCAGCCCGAACCAGCTGCTCATGAGCGGCAAAATCATCCGCGGCCACCCGTCCGGCACGGCGCAGGACGTGCAGGACACTCTGGAGTTCAGCACCTTGCACGGGATCCGCCCGATGGTCGAGGTCGTGCCGCTGGACCAGGCCGACGACGCCTACCGGAAGATGATGTCCGGCGCCGCCCGCTTCCGGATGGTGCTCACCACCCGCTGAACGGGAGGCGGTGAGCGGAGCCGCTTGCTGCGGGATCTGTTACGGAGTGCCTCGCCGGGGCCGTTACGGGTCCTTCCCGGGTCTGACGCGGGGCCGTTGCGGGGTCCGTTGAGGCAATCCGTTGAAGCATTCCGTTGCGGGCGCAGTGCGCTCCCCCGGCGCCGAGGGGGCGGCGCCGGGCCGGCAGCGCGTTCCACTTTCTCCCTGGGACGGCTGGGACACATCATCATGTGAGCCGTCGGAAACGCTGAGCGACGCAGGGTCACGCTCCGGTGCACCTGCACATCACGCAAGGAGAATCCGATGAATCGACGCATGCTGCGCAACGGCGTGGTCGCCGCAATCGCCGCTTTCGCCATGGTCCCCGCGGTGGCGGTCGCCGACTCCTGTCCGCACCCCGCCCGCGTCCGGCACTCCACGTACCACGGCACGGCGACGACGTGGACCACTCATGCGTACGGCCGCGCGGTGACCCCGAACGGCATCACACTGAACGTCCGTTCGGGCCCGGGTACCGGCTACCGCGTGGTCGACACCGTGCGTGCCGGCGGTGTGCGGGCCCTCGTGTGCAAGACGAGGGGCAGCACGGTTCGGGGCAACAGCCGCTGGTACAAGCTCTCGCACCGTCGGGGTTATGTCTCCGCCCACTACGTCCACGCCTTCCGCACCGTCCCGTGGTGCCGGGTCCTCAGCAGCTGACACCGGCACCGCCGTCCGTGGTGCCGCCGGAATGACCTCCGGCTGCCCGCCCGCTCGCGGCGGCGAGCGGGCGGGCGGGCGGGCAGCCGGTCCGATCTCTTGGAGCGCTTGATGGTCAGAGACATGCAGGGACAACACCCCGGACAGGGACAACGCCCCGGACGCAGGACCGTGTTCAGGCTCGGTGTGGTCGCGGCGGCCGCTGCCGTCGCCCCGGTGCGGTGGGCAGGGGCCGCCTCGGCCCCGGGCCGGAAGCCGCCCGCACTGTCCGCGGCGGGCCGGCAGTTCCTCGCAGGGAAACTGCGGCACACCACGGTGCTGCAGTCCTTCGCCGTCGACGAACGGCGGGGTCATGTCTACGCCTTGCAGCTGGTGGCGGGCGGGTTCCGGCTGCCGGGCGAGAAGGCGGCTCTTTCGCATGCGGAGCGCGCCGGGAACGGCGATCTGTGTCTCAACCGGCTCACCCTTGACGGCTCCGAGGCCGGGCACATGTATCTGAAGGGCTTCGGCCACGGGGGCTCGATCGGGCTCGAGGAAGCCCCGGGCGGCGTCAGACTGTGGACGGAGTGGGACGCCAACCCGTCGTCCGGCTACGGACGCGGGGTGTGCCGTTTTCGTTTCGCGGACGGCCAGGTACGGGGAAGGGACAGCGGCGAACTCAGCACCTACCACCCCGTCACCGGCTCCACCAGCAACTGCCCCGCACTTGATCTGTCGCACCGGCACCTGCTGGTGCGGTACAAGCGGGCGGGCATACCGCGGTTCGCCCTGTACGACCTGGACCGGTTCCGGTCCCGTTGGTTCTGGCCGCTGACCGACTTCCTCCAGCCAGGCGCCGGCCTGGGACTGCCCTTCCAGGGCATGGCGCTGTACGGCAATTACGCCTACCAGATCCTCGGCAGTGCATACGGGGCGGGGAATCCGGCCTCCTCGGGCGGCAATACCCGGCTGTACCGCATGGATCTGCGGACCGGGCGTGTGGTGTGGCAGCAGCTGGAGCGGACGGCTCCGGGACTGTCGCCGCGCGAGCCGGAGGGCCTGGCCGTGCTGAGCGGCGACGGCACACCGCGGCTGTGCCTGGGGTTCGTCGAAGGCCCGGCGGGCGGGCGCAGCTTCCGTCTGTATGACAAAGCGCTCAGCTGACATATGTCGTTCGGTGTGCGCGGGGTGTCATCGGCCGCCATGCATGGGTACACATTCCGCCATCCGGGATGAAACAGGCTTCCCGGACCGCCGGTCGGGGCCGCTGACGCCACCACCCGCGGGTCGGAGGCAGGGTGGTATGGGGAGGCGCACATGGTGTCCCGCTGGCGGCCGCTGCCCGACACACTCGATACCGACGCACAACGCCTGGCGGAGGAGTTGCGCACACTCAAGGAGCGGACCGGGCTGAGCCTGGACGGGCTGGCCAGGAAGACCCCGTACAGCAAGTCCGCCTGGCACCGGTACCTCAACGGCGAGAAGCTGCCGCCGCGCGATGCGGTCGGGGCACTGGGCCAGGTCGCCGGCGCGGATCAGGAACGGCTGCTCGAACTGTACGACGCCGCCTACCGCGCCCGGACAGCGCCCGTGGCCGGACTCCCCGGGGCAGCGGCGGCTCCCGTCACGGCGGAACGGGGCGGGCGGGTACGGGAGATCCTGCGGGGCGCCGGGGTGCTGCGGGGCGCCGGAGTTCTGGTGGCCCTGACGGCACTGGTGGCGACCATGGGAGCGGCGGCCTCGATCGTCACGATCCCCGCACCCACTGCGCCCTCGGAGTGGGGCGGGTCCGACTCGTGCCACGGTCACCGGTGCCAGGGGCGTTATCCCCGGAGGTTCGGCTGCAACGGCGACGCGCGCACGGAGAGCACCATCACGGACACCACGTACACCGTGCGGCTCCGGTCCAGCCCGTCGTGCGGCACCGTCTGGTCGGAGGTGCAGCCGCGCTCCGGCGGCGCACAGAAGGTGTCGATCTGGGTCGGCAGTGACGCGCGGCTGACCTCCCATCCCGACGGACGTACGGGACTTGCCGTCAGTCCGATGCTGGCCACGTCGGACCTGCGGAAGGCGGTGGCATGCGCGAAGGTGACGGACCGGGTGGCGTGCACCGGCGCCGTCGAGCTGACGAGCCCGGCCCGCCCCAACGACGACGATGGCTTTCCGGGCCCCACATTCCTTGAACGGGTGATGCGTTGAGCTTCGGCGGGCGCGAGGTGTGCGCTGTCGAAGGCGGACGGTCCCTCCGCACAGCGGACTACTGTGGGGGAAGCCGTCGGCGAAGTGGCCGGCGGACGGGCGGCCCGCCCCGCGCGCGTCGGCCCGTAGCCCGATGAAAGGTGTGGAAATGACGAGCGTGCACGGCGCCCCCCTGGACATCCCCACCGCGGACGGCGTCGCCGACGCCTATCTCGCCCACCCCGACGACGGCGAGCCGCACCCCGGCGTCCTGCTGTACATGGACGCCTTCGGACTGCGCCCCTCGTTGGAGGCGATGGCCAGGCGCCTGGCCGGGCACGGCTACACGGTGCTGGTGCCCAACGTCCTCTACCGCGCCGGGCGCGCCCCGGTGGTGGACCTGCCCGAATTCATCGACCCCGCCCAGCGGCCGGAGATCATCGGGCAGCTCGTCCCGATCATGCAGACCCTCACCCCCGACCTGGCGATGCGGGACGCCGGCGCCTATCTCGACTGGCTGGCCGCCTCCCCCCTGGTCACCGACGGCCCGCTGGGCACCACCGGCTACTGCATGGGCGGCGTCCTCGGGATCCGCACTGCCGCGGCCTACCCCGACCGGATCGGTGCCGCGGCTTCCTTCCACGCCGGCCGCCTGGCCACCGACGCCGAGGACAGCCCGCACCGGCTCGCCGGCCGCATCACGGCGGAGCTGTACTTCGGTCACGCCGACCAGGACCACTCGATGCCGGCCGACCAGATCAAGAGCCTGGAACAGACCCTGGATGCCGAGGGCGTGCCCTACCGCAGCGAGCTGTACGGCGGGGCCCCGCACGGCTACACCCAGTCCGACACCACCGCGTACGACGCCGAGGCGGACGAGCGTCACTGGCGCAATCTGCTGGAACTCTTCGGACGCCGCCTCTGAGCAGACCCGCGCGGGCCGGCCGTCGGGGCGTGCGGGCATCCGGGGTAGCAGGGCGCCGGGCAGGAGGCGCCGGGGCACGAGGGCGCCCTTGCACGCGGAGGGTCGACCCACGGGACGGCCGGGTCCCGTGCGGGCCGGGCCCGGCGCAAGGACAGGCCCCCCGGGTCAGACAGCCGTGGGTTGTGGTGGGGTGAGCGGCTCGCCGTCGCGTGCTCCGGTGGCGGGGGTCGCGCCCGGGTCCTGTCTGTTGCCGGTGGGGATGACCAGCATCTTCGTGACCGTGCCGTCGTCCGCGACGACATCTCGGACGTGCGCGAATCCCAGCTTTTTGCCCAGCGTCAGGCTGGCGGCGTTTCCCGCGCCCACCATTCCGTAGACCTCGGTGAGCTTCAGCGTGTCTGCGGCGTAGCGCAGCACGCCGCGCACCAACTCGTTGCCCACTCCCCTGCCCCGGCTGCCCTTGACCAGTGCGGCGACCATCTCGTAGCCGTCGACATTGCCCGTCTTCTTGATCTCCGCATGGCCCACGTATTCACCGTCGGCCCAAACAGCCCACACATCGAACAGGTTCTTGGTATAGATCTCGTTGAGAATGGCTTTGAATACGGCCCGGATCTCTTCTTCCGGCGAACGCTCCTGGCCCATCCAGCGGCAGACCTCTTCGTCGCTGAGCAGAGCCAGAAACAGCTCCTCGTCCTCGGGCTGATAGGGCGAAAGAACCAGTCGGTCGGTACGCAGGATCGGGGTCATTCCAGGGTCCCTTCTTCGGTGAACGCCAAATGATCTCGGTGGGGCGAAAGCCCACGCCGGTACGGGGCAACAGGACTGGTTTCCGGGGAGTGCGCGCCGTGCGGAGGCGGGCGGGCAGGCCGCTTGCGGGCGTACGCGTACGTAGGTGATCTCATGCGAACTCCGGTCTGTGCAGCCGGAGTTACCCCGTCACGCCGCCGAATGCAGCGGCCCGCCGACGGAAGGGGGCCACGCCCGGCCTTCCGGCCGGGTGAAACGGCACCTGGTCACGGACCGGCCCCTGAGAAATCCCCTGCAATTCGCAGTGCCCTCACCCCGTAAAAGTCTCGAACTCCGCTCTCAGGCATCCGGCCCGTGCGGCGCATGTCACTGGTATAGCGCAATAATCGCCTATCGTCACTACCTGGCACCAAAACCGATATGACAGGTAATTAAGGCGTACGCCATCATTTGCCGACGGCATCGGATGCGGGGCTGCGCGGGGCTCCAGCCCCCGGCCGGCTGGGGAAAGGGAGGCGGCCACCGGGGAATTCGCTTCCGGTGGCCGGCCGTGACGCGGCCTGGCGGTGCCGCGGGCGCGATCTGCCGGATGGCGGTCCGGTCATTTCCCGGCGGACACGGCGGCGGGAGACGGGAAGAAGGGCATCAGGTCAGCGGGGCGGCGGCTCCCGGGGCGGCAGGGCGGAGCGAGGGCAGGGCGCCCGGGGAAGTCGCGGATTCGGGAGGGCAGTTCGGCCGGCAGCGCATACGGCCGGGGGCGGCGTCCGCGAGCCGTGCGGGCCGCGCCGGCCGTGCGGGCCGCACGGGCCGGGTGGCCGTGGTCGCGGCCCGCACGGAAGGTGGTGCGGGAACGGGCAGGGCGGAGCGGTCAGGCGCGGCCCTGCCGGGCGGGCCCGGTCAGGAAGCGGCCTGGTCCATGCGTTCGCGCAGGCTACGGGGCCGCATGTCGGTCCAGACCTCGTCGACGTAGGCGGAGCACTCGTCCTGGGTGCCCTCCTTGCCCACGGCGTGCCATCCGGCGGGGACTTCCAGGTCGGCCAGCCACAGCGAGTACTGGTCCTCGTCGTTGCGCAGCACCTGGTAGCGGGCGTTCTCGTCCATGTCACGCTCTCCCATCATGGGTTGACTTGTTGATCGGGCGGGTCGTCGGGTGGCCGCGGGGGCCGGGGCGTGCGGTCGAAGTGGGCGGTCCGGGCGGGCGGTCCGGGCGGCCGGGCGGTTGATCTCATTCAGGCTGCCGTCAACGGCCGCTGTGCGGGGGGCTTTTCGGGAAACCCCCGCGGGGAGGTACGCGATCGTCACTCGCGAACGGGGCACGGCACGGGGTGCGGCGCGGCGCGGGGCGCGGCACGGGGCGCGGGGCTCGGGGCACGGGGCACGGGGCGCGGGGCTCGGGGCACGGGGCACGGGGCGCGGGCGCGCCGGCTTCCGGCCCGTTCATGCGCTGTCCCGGGCGTGCCGGGCGATCCGGCGAAGGGCCTCGGCGAAGTCCCCGGCCACCGCCCGTACGGTCGTCTCCTCGTGGCGGCCGGGGCGGTAGTGCCAGGTGAAGGAGAGCCGGCCCTCCTGCACCGCGCCGACGGCCTCCAGCAGGTGGGAGCCACCGTCGCGGGGGTCGTGGTCCTGGCCGAAGGAGCCGTGCTCGGCGCGTACGAGGGCACCGTCGGTCCCACCGGGCCGGGCGTCCCACTGGCCCAGGTAGTTGAACACGATCTGCCCGCGGCCGGTGCGGTCCAGTCGCTCGCGCACGTCGGCGGGGCCATGGGTGCGCAGGGCGCCGAAACCGAGGCCGTTGCCGGGGACGGCGCGCAACTGGCGCCGGACCGATTTGACCAGGGCCCGCCAGTCCCGGGAGGGACCGAGGTCCGTCGGATCGGACACCTGAAGGCCGACGGGGTAGACGGTGGTGAACCAGCCGACCGTGCGGGAGAGGTCCACTCCGTCCAGGACGTCTTCACGACCGTGTCCTTCGAGGTCGATGCAGACCCGGTCGTGGCCGGTCCAGCGCGCCAGTGCCAGGGCGAGGGCGGCCAGCAGGACGTCGTTGATGCGGGTGCGATACGCGGTGGGGGCCGCGCGCAGCAGCGCCGTGGTGTCCGGCTCGTCGAGCGTCACGGTCACCGTGCGGGACGCTCCGGCGGGAGCTTCGGTGTCGTGGTCGACGGGAAGCGGGGCGGGGGCCGCGGCCTCCTCCCAGTACGGCAGTTCGTGGTCCAGCCCACCGTCGGCGACATGTGCGGCGAGGCCCCGGGCCCAGTCCCGGAAGGCGGTGGTCCGCTCGCCGAGGGTGACGGCCCGTCCCGTTGCGGCCTGCTGGTAGGCGGTCTCCAGGTCGTCCAGCAGGATGCGCCAGGAGACCGCGTCGACGACCAGGTGGTGCGCCACCAGGAGCAGGAAGGCGGGGCGGTCCGGTTCGCCGGTGAACAGCGCCGCCCGCAGCAGCGGGCCATGGCCGATGTCGAAGCCGGTGTGCAGGTCGTCGGCCGCCTTCTCCATGGCGGTGTCGGCCTCGCCGGGCGGCAGACCGGTCAGGTCGTGCCGGATGAGGAGGCTCTGCGGTGCGGACGGTGGCGGGTTCTCCTGGCGCCAGCGGCCGCCGTCCTCGGTGAACCGCATCCGCAGCGCGTCGTGGTGCGTCAGCAGGGCGGCCAGCGCGTCCTGGAGGGCCGCCGTGTCGGGGGTGCCGTCCAGTTCGAGCAGCGCCGACTGGTTGAAGTGGTGGCGGTTGGCCCGCGGGGTGGCGAAGAACCACGACTGGATGGGGGTGAGCGGCAGGTCGCCGGTCACCGGTCCGCTGTCGGTCCGCTCCGGCCCGGGGGTGACGACGGTGGCCAGTGCCGCCACCGTCTGATGGGTGAACAGGTCCTTGGTGGCCAGGTGCAGTCCGGCCCGGCGCAGCCGTGACACCACTTGCATGCTGAGGATCGAGTCGCCGCCGAGGTCGAAGAAGTTGTCGTCGGCTCCGACGGTGTCGAGGCCGAGGACGTCGGCCCAGATCCGGGCGATCTCGCGTTCGGTGTCGGTGCGGGGTGCGACATGCGGGGTGGTGGAGGCGGCTGCCGGGTCGGGGTCGGGCAGGGCGCGCCGGTCGGTCTTGCCGTTCGGGGTGAGCGGCAGCCGCGCCAGGGGGACGAACACCGACGGCACCATGTGCGGCGGCAGCAGGCGGGCCAGGTGGTCGCGCAGTTCGGGGACGGGCAGCGGTTGTGGCGTGCCGTCGGCCGGGACGACGTAGGCGACCAGCCGTCCGGGGCCGGCGGGGGGCTGTCCGGCCGGGCCGGCGGCGCGTACCGCGACCACCGCGTCACGTACCCGGGGGCTGCGCCGCAGCGCGCTCTCGATCTCGCCGGGCTCGATGCGGAAACCGCGCACCTTGACCTGTTGGTCGGCCCGTCCGGCGTAGCGCAGGTCGCCGTCGGCGCCCCACCGCACCAGGTCCCCGGTGCGGTACATCCGCTCGCCCGGCGGGCCGAACGGGTCGGCGACGAACCGTTCCGCGGTCAGTCCCGGGCGTGCCAGGTAGCCGCGGGCGAGTCCGGGGCCGGCCACGTACAGCTCGCCGGTCACGCCGACCGGTACGGGGCGCAGGGCGGCGTCCAGGACGTATGCCCGGGTGTGGGCGACGGGGCGGCCGATGGGCGGTGCGCCTGCTTCCGGGGCGAGCGGGCCGGTCCATGTGGACACCACCGTCGCCTCGGTCGGGCCATAGGAATTGATCATGCGGCGGCCGGGGGCCCAGCGCTCCACCAGGTCGGCGGGGCACGCCTCGGCGCCGACGATCACGGTGCGCAGATGCGGCAGGCCGCCGGCCGCCTCGGGCGGCAGGGTGGCCAGTGCGGCGGGCGGGATCAGGGCATGGGTGATCCGCTGCTCGGCGAGCACCCGGGCGAGTCGTTCGCCGAGCAGCGGTCCCTCCTCGCCCGCGATCAGGGCGGCTCCGGAGAGCAGCGAGACGGTCAGTTCCAGGACGGAGGCGTCGAAGCTGGGTGAGGCGAACTGGAGGACCCGGTCGCCCTCGTGCACCTCGTACCGGGCGGCGGCGGCCGAGGCGAATCCGGCGAGCCCGGTGTGGGTGACCACCACCGCCTTGGGGGTGCCGGTCGATCCGGAGGTGTAGATGACGTACGCGGGGTGCGCGTGCGTCAGCGGGGCGAGGCGGTCCGCGTCGGTGGGTGCGGAGTCGGGGCCGTCCGTACGCCAGATACCGGCCGGGTCGTCGAGGACCACGGCGGCTGCGGAGTCGCGCACCATGAAGTCCCGCCGCTCGGCCGGGTAGGCCGGGTCCACCGGCAGGAAGGCGCCGCCGGCCTTGGCGACGGCCAGCTGCGCCACCACCGTCTCCGCCGAGCGGGGCAGCGCCAGCGCCACCACGTGCTCGGGGCCGACCCCGCGGCCGATGAGGTGGTGTGCCAGCCGGTTGGCCGCGCGCTCCACCTCGGCGAAGGTCAGCTCGCGTACGCCGTCGGTGAGCGCCACCGCGTCGGGTGTCCGGGCCGTCCGCCGCTGGAACAGCGCGGGCAGGGTGGCCGGGCGCACCGGTCCGGCGCTGCCGCGCCCGTGGGCCAGCAGACGTCGCAGTTCGTCGTCGGGGGCCAGGGGCAGGGCGCCGAGGGGGCGGTGGGGGTCCTCGGCGATGCCGGTCAGCAGCGTGGTGAGCTGGTCGGCCAGCCGCGCGGCGGTGGCGGCGTCGAACAGGTCGGTGTTGTAGGTGATCAGCCCGTGCAGCGCGCCGGAGCCGGTCTCGGCGAACTCCAGGGTGAGGTCGAAGCCGGCGTGGTGCGTGTCCGGCTCGATGTCGCTCACCTGGAGACCGGGCAGGTCCAGCGCCGCTCCGGGCGCGTTCTGGAGGACGACCATGGCCTGGAAGAGCGGGGTGCGGCTGGTGTCGCGGACCGGCTGGACCTCGTCCACCACCTGCTCGAACGGCACGTCCTGGTGCGCGAAGGCGTCCAGTACCGTCTCCCGCACCTGCGCCAGGAATTCGGGGAAGGCCCGGTCCGGGTCGACGTCCGAGCGCAGGACGAGCGTATTGACGAAGAAGCCGATCAGGCGCTGGGTCTCGGCGCGGTCGCGGCCGGAGGTGACGGTTCCGACGGCGATGTCCCGCTGTCCGGACAGCCGCGCGAAGAGGGTCTGCGCGGCGGCGACCAGCGTGGTGAACAGGGTGGTCTGCCGGGTCCGGCCGAACTCGGCCAGCCTGCGGGCCGTGTCCGGCGGGAGGACGAGCGGGGCACTCGCACCGTTCCTGGTCTGTACGGCCGGCCGCGGCCGGTCGGTGGGCAGTTGCAGTGGCTCGGTCCCGGCCAGGCGTTCCTGCCAGTACCGCAGTTGCCGCCCGGCGGCGGTGCCGTGTGCGGTGCGCTGCCAGTGCGCGACATCGGCGTACTGCACCGGCAGCGGCGGCAGTCCGGCCGTGGTGCCGTCGAGCGCGGCCCGGTAGAGGTGGGCCAGGTCGCCGGTGAGCACCCCGGTCGACCAGCCGTCGGTGATGATGTGATGGAGGGTCAGTGTCAGGACGTGGTCGTCGTCCGCCAGCCGGACCAGTCCGGCCCGCAGCAGGGGGCCCTGGCGCAGGTCGAACGGGCGGGTGCGGTCGTCGGTCAGCAGCCGTGCCAGTTGCCCGGTGCGGTCGCCGGCGGGCAGGGCCGACAGATCGCGCAGCGGCAGCGGTACGTCCTGCGGCGGGTGGATGACCTGGACGCCCTGGCCGTCCACGGTGTCGAAGGTGGTGCGCAGCGACTCGTGCCGGGCGGCCAGCGCCGTGAGGGCGGCGCCGAGCGCGGCGGTGTCGAGCCGGCCGCGCAGGCGCAGGGCCAGCGGGGTGATGTACTCGCTGCTGCCGGGCGCGAACGCGTCGAGGAACCACAGGCGTTGCTGGGCGAAGGACAGCGGCGGTGCGGTGTCCCGGGGGACCGGGACGATGGCGCCCCGCTCCACGGGGCTGCTCTCCCCCCGGGTGAGCAGCGCGGCGAGCGCGGCCGGGGTCGGGTGGGTGAACACCGCGCGCGGGGTCAGACCGGTACCGAACGCCTCCGCCAGCCGAGAGGTCAGCCGGATGCTGAGGATCGAATCGCCGCCCAGCGCGAAGAAGTCGTCCTGCACACCGACCTGTTCCAGTCCGAGTACCTCGGCCCAGATCTCCGCGGTGCGGCGTTCGGCCTCGGTGCGCGGGGCGACCGGCTCCGGCCGGTCGCTGCCGGCGCCGGGCGCGGGCAGCGCCGCCCGGTCCACCTTGCCGTTGGCACTCAGGGGCAGCGCCGCCAGCGCCACGAACGCGGTGGGCACCAGGTAGTCGGGCAGGGTGTCACGGGCGTGTGCGCGCAGTGCGGCGGTGTCGAGGCCGTCGTGTGCCACGACATAGGCGACCAGCCGCTTCGCCCCGGTCCGTTCCGCACGGGCCACCACTGCGACGTCCGCGACGCCGGGGTGGGCCGCGAGGACGCCCTCCACCTCGCCGGGCTCGACCCGGAAGCCCCGGATCTTGACCTGGTCATCGGTGCGGCCGAGGAATTCCACCGTGCCGTCGAGCCGGCGGCGGGCCAGGTCCCCGGTGCGGTACATCCGGCCGCCGGGCGGTCCGCAGGGGTCGGCGACGAACCGGTCCGCGGTCGCGCCGGGGCGGCCGAGGTAGCCGCGGGCCACCCCTTCGCCCGCCAGGAAGAGTTCGCCCGCGGTTCCCGGCGGCACGGGCCGCATCCGTGCGTCGAGGATCTGGACGCGCATGTCGTCCAGGGGGCGGCCGATGGGCACGGTGGCGGGGACCACCGTGGCGTCGGTCATGGCGAAGGACGTCGCGAAGGTCGTGGTCTCGGTCGGTCCGTAGCCGTCCACGACGGTCAGGGCGGGGCAGGCGGCCAGCACCCGGCGCACGGCGGCGGCCGGGACCACGTCGCCGCCGGTCCACACCTGGCGCAGGCCCGCGAAGCAGTCCGGTGCGTCCTGGGACAGCAGCCGGAAGACTCCGGCCGTCAGCCACAGTGCCGTCACCCCTCCCCCGGCGGCCAGCCGGCGCAGCAGGGCCGCGTCCACGGCGCCCGGCGGGGCCACCACGACGCGTCCGCCGTTCAGCAGCGGTGCCCAGACCTCGAAGGTGGCGGCGTCGAAGGCCACCGGCGAGTGCAGCAGCACCCGTTCGCAGGCGGGGCCGGTGAAGCGGCTGTCGGTGGCGAGGGCTGCCACGTCGCGGTGGCGTACTCCCACGGCCTTCGGGGTGCCGGTCGAGCCGGAGGTGAACATCACGTACGCGAGCCGGTCCGGGTCCGCGGGTGGCAGCGCGGGCGTGCCGGCGGCGGCCGGCGCACCGGCCGGTCCGGCGGTCCGTGCGGCGGTCACCTCCCCGGCGGTGAGCCGGGCCGTGACGCCCGCCTGGCCGAGCAGTGTCCGGCGGCGTTCCGCGGGGGCGCGGCCGTCCACGGGCACGTACGCGCCGCCCGCCTTGAGCACCGCGAGCTGGGCCACGACGAGTTCCACCGAGCGGTCCATGAGCAGCGCCACCCGGCCCTCGGGGGCGAGGCCGTTCATCAGGAGCCGGTGCGCCAACCGGTCGGACCAGTCGGCCAGTTGACGATAGGTCACCTCATTGGTGCCGTCCGTTTCGGTGAGCGCGACCGCGTCCGGGATGCGGGCCGCCTGCGCGGCGAACAGGTCCACCGGCGAGCCGCCCGGGGCGGTGCGTGTGGTGGCGTTCCA
This sequence comes from Streptomyces sp. NPDC054765, assembly GCF_053612065.1. Classification (NCBI taxonomy): domain Bacteria; kingdom Bacillati; phylum Actinomycetota; class Actinomycetes; order Kitasatosporales; family Streptomycetaceae; genus Streptomyces; species Streptomyces sp. NPDC054765. The sequence continues at coordinate 143,057 of NZ_JBSHBP010000005.1, forward strand.
CCGGCGCAGCACCGCACGGTCGGCGGCGGTGAGCAGATCGAGGTCGTCCAGGGACCGGGCGGCGCCGTCGGCGACCGCGGTCAGCAGGTTCTCCAGGTGGGCCGCGGCCCGCTCCACCGTCGTACGGTCGAACAGCGCCCCGTCGTAGGCGAGGTCGAAGCCGAGGCGGTCGGCGAGGTAGGCGCGCAGGCACAGCGGGAAGCTGGTGGCGTCCTCGGCGCGCACGTCCTGGATGCGGATGCCCGCCCCGGCGGCGGCCGCCTCGTCGAAGGGGTAGTTCTCGAACACCATCATGCTGTCGAACAGCGCCTCGCCCGGAGGGAGTTCACTGAGCGCCTGGATGCGGGCGAGCGAGACGAAGTCGAAGTGCCGGGAGTCGCTCTGCTGTTCCTGGAGGTCGCGCAGCCAGGACAGTACGTCCTGGGCACCGTCGGTCCGAACGCGGGTCGGCACGGTGTTGATGAACATGCCGACCATGGACTCCACGCCCGGAAGTTCGGCCGGGCGGCCCGAGACCGTGGTGCCGAACACCACGTCCCGGCGGCCGCTGTAGCGGGCCAGCAGCAGTGCCCAGGCGCCCTGTACCACCGTGTTGACGGTCAGTCCGTTCCGTCCGGCCGTCGCGCGCAGCCGGGCGGAGGCCTCGGGGGTGAGCTCCAGGTGCACCAGCGCGTCGGACCGGGCGCGGTGTGCCTCGACGGGCGGCCGGTCGTAGGGCAGCGGGGTGCGGGCGGTGAACCCGCTGAGGGTGCCGGTCCAGTGCCGCTCGGCCTCCTCCTCGTCCTGCTCCCCCAGCCACTGCAGGAAGTCCCGGAACGGCCGCCGGGCCGGCGGCCGGACGGCGCGTCCCTCGACCGTCGCCGCGTACTGCGCGCACACATCGGCGAAGAGCTGTCCGGTGCTCCAGCCGTCGAGCATCAGATGGTGCGAGGACCACACCAGCACGATCTCGTCGCCGGGGAGCGCGGCCACCGCGAGCCGGCTCAGGGGTGCGGTGGTCACGTCCATGCCGGCTTCCCGGTCCTCGGTGAGCAGCCGGTCCAGGGCGCGGTCGCGCTCGGCGGCCGTCAGGGTCCGCCAGTCGTGGTGGACGACGGGCAGCACGGCACGGCGGTGGACGACCTGCACGGGGTGGGGCAGGCCCTGCCAGCGGACGCTGCTGCGCAGTGCCGGGGTGTGGTCGGCGACGGTCTGCCAGGCCGCAGCGAACGCACGCGGGTCGGCGACCCCGGCGATCCGGACCGCCATCTGGTCGAAGTAGGCGCCCGCCGAGTCGACCAGCCCGTGGAAGAGCATGCCGGCCTGCAGCGGGGTGAGCGGGTGGATGTCCGCCACCTCGTGCCCGTCGCCCGCGATCAGGTCCACCTGGCGCTGGTCGAGCCGGGCGAGCGGGAAGTCGGACGGGGTCCGGCCGCCGGTGTCCGGCCGGGCGCAGTGCGCGACGATCTCGGTCAGCGCCGTGAGGGTTTCCTCGGCGAGGCGGCGCACGGTGGATTCGTCAAGGACCGCGGGCGGATAGGTCCAGCCGAGTTCGAGCCGGCCGCCTTGGACCACGCCCGTCACATCGAGCAGGTAGGTACGGGTCTCGTCCGGGTCGGTGTCCTGTCCGGCCGGCGGCAGGGCGGCGCGGTACAGCGCCTCGTCGTCCGGGCGCCCGCCGGACGCGATGTCCCACTGGCCGTGGTAGTTGAAGCCGACGCGCGGCGCCGGCGCTTCGGGCAGCAGGCTCTGTGGGGCGAGGTGGCGCAGCGCTCCGTAGCTCAGTCCCCGCAGCGGCACGGCGCGCAGCTGCTCCTTGACGGACCGGACGGTGTCCCGCCAGTCCGCGTCCGGGGCGACGGACAGGGCGAGCGGGAACTCCGCGGTGAACCAGCCGACGGTGCGTGACAGGTCCAGGTCGTCGAAGAGGTCCTCGCGGCCGTGGCCTTCCACGCCGATGAGGACGGTGTCCCGGCCGCTCCAGCGGGCCAGGGTGCGGCCCAGCGCGCTGAGCAGGACGTCGTTGACCTGGGTGCGGTAGACGTCCGGGACCTGGCGCAGCAGGGCGTCGGTCTCGGCGCGGCCCAGGCGGACGGTGACGGTGGCGGCGGTGCCGTGGGAGTGGGGGCCCGGACGGTCGACGGGGAGGCCGGCCGGGGTCCGGCAGACGCGGGTCCAGTACGCCAGGTCGCCGTCGAAGGCTCCGCAGTGGGTGTGCCGCTCCAGGCGGGCCGCCCAGTGCCCGTAGGCGCTGCTCGCGGGTGCCAGGCCGGCCGGCCGCCCGGCGGCGGCATGACGGTAGGCGGTCTCCAGGTCGCCCAGCAGGATGCGCCAGGACACCCCGTCGACCACCAAGTGGTGGACGGTGAGGAGGAGTTGGGCGGGGAGTCCGGGGCCGCAGTCGAAGAACAGGACCTGGACGACCCGGCCCTCGGTGACGTCGAGGGAGGTCTGCGCGGCGGCGGCCGCGCGCTGGACGGCCTCCTCCCGTTCCTGGGCGTCGAGACCGGTCAGGTCGTGGTGCGCGAAGACGTCCCCGGGGGCGGCGGGCAGCACCTCCTGGCGCCAGGCACCGTCGGTGCGGCGGAACCGGGTGCGCAGTGCGTCGTGCCGGGCCACCAGCGCGTCGACCGCCTGGCGCAGTGCCGGCTCGTCGGTCTCCGGGGCCAGCTCCAGCCGGTTGGTCATGGTGAAGCGCAGGGCCTGTCCGGGCCGCCGGCCGTCGAGGTACCAGTGCTGGATGGGGGTGAGCGGCGCCGGTCCGGCCGGGGCCGCGGCGCCGTCGGCGGACGACGGGGTCACGGCGGCGGTGCGCAGGGCGAGTTCCGCGATCGTCTGGTGGCGGAAGACGTCCTTGGAGGTGAGAGCGAGTCCGGCGCGGCGGGCCCGGGAGACGATCTGGATGCTGAGGATCGAGTCGCCGCCCAGGGCGAAGAAGTTGTCCTCGACACCGACCCGGGGGACGCCCAGCACCTCCGTCCAGATGCCGGCGAGGCAGGTCTCGGTCCCGGTGCGCGGGGCGATGTACCGCGTCCCGGCCTCGGGCTGGACGGGGGGTGCGGGCAGGGCGCGCCGGTCGGTCTTGCCGCTGCTGGTCCGCGGTATCCGCGCCAGGGGGACGAACACCGCGGGGACCATGTAGTCCGGCAGGGTACGGCGCAGCCGGACCCGCAGCTCCTCCGCCGGTGGCGGCTGCGAGCCCGCGGGGACCACATAGGCCACCAGCCGGGCCCGGCCGGCGTGTTCGCGGGCCACCACCACGGCGTCGGCGAGGCCGGGGTGGCCGAGCAGGGCGGCCTCGATCTCTCCGGGCTCGATCCTGAAGCCCCGGACCTTGACCTGTTCGTCGGTGCGCCCCAGGTACTCCAGCAGCCCTTCACCGTCCCGGCGGGCGCGGTCGCCGGTGCGGTACATCCGGGCGCCGGGCGGGCCGAACGGGTCGGCGACGAAGCGAGCGGCGGTCAGTCCGGGCCGTCCCAGGTAGCCGCGGGTGACCTGGGCGCCGGCGAGGTACAGCTCTCCCGGCACCCCGGCCGGTACCGGCTGCAGGGCGTCGTCGAGCACATAGGCGCGCAGGTTGCGGCCCGGCCGGCCGATGACGGGACGCCCGGCGTGGTCGGTGAAGCGGCCGTACACGGCGTCGACGGTGCATTCGGTGGGGCCGTAGACGTTGTAGGCGGTGACGCCCTCGGTCTCCCGCAGCTCCCGCCACAGCAGCGCGCCGACGGCCTCGCCGCCCACCATGACCATCCGGGGGCGGTGGTGGCCGCCGGTGAACAGCCCGGCGGCCATCAGCTCGTGCAGGAAGGACGGTGTCACATTGACGCAGTCCAGGCGGCGTTCGGCGATCAGCCCGACGAACGCGGCCGGGTCCAGGCGTACGTCCTCGTCGACGAGGTGGACCTCCTGGCCCAGCGCCATCAGCAGCGGGCCCTCCCAGGAGGTGTCGAAGGAGAAGGCGGCACTCAGCGCGAAGCGCAGCGGCCGTCCGCCGGTGGTGTGCGGGGCGACGAGCCCGGCCAGGTGGTCATGGCAGAGGTTGACCAGCTGGCGGTGTTCGACGGCGACGCCCTTGGGGCGGCCGGTGGAGCCGGAGGTGTAGTTGAGGTAGGCGGTGTGGGCGCCGCACAGGGGCGAGGTCCGGTCGGCGTCGGTGGGGTTGTGTCCGGGCTGCCGGTCCAGGGGGGCGTCGCGCAGGGTGCCGGGCGTCAGGACGGTCTGCGGCGCGGCGTCCGCGAGCAGGAACGCCAGGCGTTCGGCGGGCAGTTCCGGGTCGACGGACAGCTGGGTGCCGCCCGCCTTGAGGACGGCGAGGAGCGCCACCAGCATGTCCGAGGTCCGCGGCAGCTGGACGGCGACCACGCGCTCGGGGCCGACGCCGAGCGAGATGAGGTGGTGGGCGAGCCGGTTGGCACGGTCGTTCAACGCGGCGAAGTCCAGCGTGGCGTCCCGCGCCACCAGGGCCGTGGCGTGCGGGGTACGGGCCGCCTGGGCCTCGAACAGGTCGACGAATGTGCTGTCCGGTACGGGCAGGGCGTCGCCCTGCCCGTCCTGGAGCACCTGCCGCCGCTCCTCCTCGGACAGCAGCGGCAGTGCGCCGACGGTCCGTCCGGGGTCGTCGGCGACCGCCTCCAGCAGCAGGCGCAGCCGTGCGGTCGCCCGCTCCACGGTGGCCGCGTCGAACAGATCGGTGTTGTACTCGACGAAGCAGGTGAGCCCGCCGTCGCGCTCGACGAAGTCGAAGCCGAGATCGAAGGCGGCGTGCCGGCCCGGCGGCTGGAGGGTTTCGACGTTGAGGCCGGGCAGGTGCGGTGCCTCGCCGCCGAGGTTGTGCAGGGCCACCATGACCTGGAACAGGGGGGTGCGGCTGGTGTCCCGCTCCGGCTGGAGCACATCGACGAGCCGCTCGAAGGGCACGTCCTGGTGGGCGAACGCGTCCAGCACGGTGGCGCGCACCTCGGACAGCAGCGCGGTGAACGGCAGGTCGGCGCGCACCTGGCTGCGCAGTACCAGGGTGTTCACGAACATCCCGATCAGATGCTCCAGCTCGGGACGCTCGCGCCCGGAGGCCACGGTGCCGACCGTGACGTCCTCCTGGCCGGCCCAGCGCGCGAGCAGCATCTTGCAGGCCGCGAGCAGCGTCATGTAGAGCGTGGCGTCGGCGCCGCGGCCGGTCTCCCGCAGCCGGTCGGTCAGCGTGGCGGGCAGGGCGAACTCCAGCAGCGCGCCGTTCTTGGTCCGGACGGCGGGCCGCGGCCGGTCGGTCGGCAGTTCCAGCGGGGCCACCTCGGACAACTTCTCCCGCCAGTAGGCGAGTTGAGCGTCGTCGGCTTCGGCTGCCCGTGCGCGCTGCCAGGCCGCGTAGTCGGCGTACTGCAGTGGCAGCGGGGGCAGGGCCGGGCTGCGGTCGTGCAGGGCCGCCGTGTACAGCTCGCCCAGGTCCCGGCCGAGCACCGCGGTGGACCAGCCGTCGGTGACGATGTGGTGCATGGCCAGGGTCAGGACGTGCTCGTCGCCGGCGAGCCGGACCAGCCGGGTCCGCAGCAGCGGCCCGCTGGCCAGGTCGAAGGGGGTGGCACCCTCGCGCGCCAGCAGCGCGTCGAGCGCGTGGTGGCGCTCGTGCGGCGGGGTGTCCGACAGGTCGTGCAGCGGCAGGTCCACCGGGTGGGGCGGGTGGACGTGCTGGCGGGCGTGGCCGTCCTGTTCGGCGAACGTGGTGCGCAGCGGTTCGTGGCGGGCCACCAGGGCGTCCAGGGCGGTGCGCAGGGCCGCTTCGTCGAGCGGGCCGCGCAGGCGCAGCACGAAGAAGGTCAGGTACTCGGTGCTGTCCGGCTCGAAGGTGTCCAGGAACCACAGGCGCTGCTGGGCGAACGACAGCGGCAGCCCGGCGGCGCGGTCGGCCGCCGGGATCGTGTCGTGGGGTGCCCGGTGGGCCGCGGCCGGGTCCGGCAGGACGGCGGCCAGGGCGGCGATGGTGGGGTGGGTGAACAGCAGCCGGGGAGAGAGTTCGGCGCCGAGCACGGCGCGGAGCCGGGAGGTGACGCGGATGGCGAGGATCGAGTCGCCGCCCAGGGCGAAGAAGCTGTCCTCGACGCTGATTTCCCCGGTGTCCAGGATCTCGGCCCATACCCGGGCGACGAGGCGCTCCGCCCCGGTACGCGGTGCGGTGCGCACCTCGCCGGCGGCGAAGCCGTCCGGTCCGGGGGCGGGCAGGGCGCGGTGGTCGAGCTTGCCGTTGACGGTCAGCGGCAGCGCGTCCAGGGGAACATAGGCGGCGGGCACCATGTGCGCGGGCAGGGTGTGTTCCAGGTGGGCGCGCAGCGCGGCGGCGGACGGCGGGGCGGCCTGGCCGGTGCCCACGACATGGGCGACCAGCCGCCGTACCCCGGGGGTGTCCTCGCGCACCCCGACCACGGCCTCGGCGATGTCCGGGTGCCCGGTCAGGGCGGCCTCGATCTCGCCGGGTTCGATCCGGAACCCCCGGATCTTGACCTGCTGGTCGGCGCGGCCCAGGTACTCCAGGGTGCCGTCGGGCCGCCACCGGGCCCGGTCGCCGGTGCGGTACATCCGGGTGCCGGGCGGCCCGAACGGGTCCGCCACGAACCGCGCCGCGGTCAGGCCGGGCCGGTTCAGATAGCCGCGGGCCAGGCCCTCGCCGGCCACGTACAGCTCGCCGACGGCGCCGGGCGGTACCGGTGCGAGACCGGCGTCGAGCACCCGCACGCGCAGGTCGGGGATGCCGCGGCCGATGGCGCTGCCGGTGGCCCCGGCCACGGTGGCGCGGTCGAGGGGCGCGTAGGAGACGTGCACGGTGGTCTCGGTGATCCCGTACATGTTGACCAGGACGGGCGCGGTGTCCGGGTGCCGCTCGTACCAGTCGGTGAGCCGGCCCAGATCCAGCGCCTCTCCGCCGAACACCACCCGCCGCAGGGAAAGCCGCGCCCCCAGCTCGGGGTGTTCGGCGTCCGCGCGCATCAGGGGGTGGAACGCCGAGGGCGTCTGGTTGAGCACCGTGACCCGCTCGTCCACCAGCAGGCGCAGGAACTCCTCGGGGGACCGGGCGACCTCGTGCGGGACGACGACGAGCCGTCCGCCGTGCAGCAGCGCGCCCCAGATCTCCCAGACGGAGAAGTCGAAGGCGTAGGAGTGGAAGAGCGTCCACACGTCGTGCTCGTCGAAGGCGAACCAGTCGCGGGTGCGGGAGAACAGCCGCACCACGTTGGCGTGCGGGACGACGACGCCCTTGGGCAGACCGGTGGAGCCCGAGGTGTAGATGACGTAGGCGGGGTGCTCGGGCAGCGGGCGGCGGGCCGGGGCCGGGCCGGTGGCGGGGCGGCGGGCCAGGTCGGCCCTCACCTCGGGGTCGTCCAGGAGCAGCCGGGGGCAGGCGGCGTCGCCGAGCCGCCCGGCGACGGCAGCGGTGGTCACCAGCAGGGCCGGGGCCGCGTCGCCGAGCAGATGGGCGATACGGCCGCCGGGCAGCTCCGGGTCGACGGGCACGTAGGCGGCGCCGGCCTTCAGCACCGCCACGATCGCCACGATCATGTCCGGGGAGCGGGGCAGGGCGAGCGCCACGAAGCGCTCGGGGCCGGCGCCGCCCTCGGCCAGCTGGTGGGCCAACCGGCCCGCCCGCGCGTCGAGTTCGGCATAGGACAGGGCGGTGCCCGCGCAGGTCACCGCGGTGGCGCCGGGTGTACGGGCCGCCTGTGCCTCGAACAGGTCCACCAGGGTCGGCTCGGGCCGCCCGTGCTCCGTGCCGTTCCAGTCCACCAGCATCCGCCGGCGCTCCTCGGCGGTCGTCCACGCCAGTTCGCGCAGCGGCCGTTCCGGGCCGGCGGCGATCTCCGCGAGCAGCAGGCACAGCCGCTCGGCGAGCGCCTCGGCGGTGGCGGAGTCGAAGAGATCCGGGTCGTAGGCGAGGTCGAAGCCGAGGCGGTCGCCGTGGTGGGCACGCAGCACCAGCGGGAAGTTGGTCGCGTCCCGCGAGGCGACGTCCAGGATGCGGACGCCGGCGCCGGACGTCCGGGCGTCGTCGAACGGGTAGTTCTCGAAGGCGACCATGCTGTCGAACAGCGCGGTGCCCGCCGGTACGTCACTGAGCGAGGCCAGCTGTGCGAGCGAGACGGCCTCGAATCGCCGGGATTCGGACTGGGCGTCCTGGAGGTCGCGCAGCCACTCGGCGGCCGTGCGGTGTTCGTCGGCCCGTACCCGGGTGGGCAGGGTGTTGATGAACATCCCCACCATCGATTCGACGCCGTGCAGTTCGTCCGGGCGGCCGGACACGGTGGTGCCGAACACCACGTCCGGCTCCCCGCTGTAGCGCGCCAGCAGCAGCGCCCAGGCGCCCTGCACGACCGTGTTGAGGGTCAGTCCGCTGCGCCGGGCGGTGTGCAGCAGCCGGTGGGACAGCTCGACGGGCAGACCCGACGCCAGCACCGCGGCGGAGTGGGCCCGGTGGGCCTCGCGGGGCGGGCGGTCGCAGGGCAGGGGTGTCGGGGTGGCGAAGCCCGCGAGGACGGTGCGCCAGTGCTCCTCGGCGCCGTGGCCGTCCCGGCGCGACAGCCAGCGCACATAGTCGCCGAACGGGCGGCGCAGGGGCGGCGTCGGCGCGCGGTCCGCGACGAGCGCGGCGTACTCCTCGCACACCTCGGTCAGGACCTGTGCCAGGCTCCAGCCGTCCAGGATCAGATGGTGCGAGGTCCACAGCAGGCGCAGCTTCCCGCCGGGCAGCCGGACCAGGGTGAGTCGCATCAGGGGCGGGGTGGCGAGGTCCAGGCCCTGCGCCAGGTCCTCGGCCTGGATGCGGGCGAGTTCGTCCCTGCGCCGCTCCTCGTCCAGCTCGCGCCAGTCCAGGTGGACGGTGGGCACCGTCACTTGCCGGTGCACGATCTGCAGCGGTACGGGCACGTGCTCCCAGACGACCGAGGTGCGCAGCACCGGCGTCCGGTCGGTCACCCGCTGCCAGGCGCGGGCGAATGCCCGCGGGTCCGCCACCCCGTCCAGCAGCAGGCCGGCCTGGTCGAGGTAGACGTCGTCCGGCCCGCCCATCAGGCGGTGGAAGAGCATGCCTTCCTGGAGCGGGGTCAGCGGGAGGATGTCCTCGACCGCGCGCCCGTCCCCGGCCAGGCGGTCGACGCCTGCCTGGTCCAGCCGGGCGAGGGGGAAGTCGCAGGGGGTGCGCCCGCCCGCGTCCGGCCGTTCGCAGTGGGCGGCGATCGCGGCCAGCGCGCGGACCGTGCCGTCCGCCAGGTCCCGGACGGTGCTCTCGTCGTGGACCTGGTCGCTGTAGTGCCAGGTGAGTTCCAGGACGCCGTCGGCCACCACGGCCGAGACGTCCAGCAGGTGGTCGAGCGCTTCACCGGCGGCCATGTCGCGGCCGGGGACGTCACTGGCGGGTGCGAAGTCCCCGCCGTGTCCGCTCTCCCACTGGCCGTGGTAGGTGAAGCAGACCTGGGGCAGGGGCAGTTCGCGCAGGAGGCGGGCGGCCGGGTCCGGCGAGCCCAGCCGGGCCAGCGCCTCGTAGCCGAAGCCGCGGCGGGGGACGGCCCGCAGCTGTTCCTTGACCGCCTTGAGCGTCGCGCCCCAGTCCGGTTCCCGCGACGGGCCGTCCAGGGTGAGGGTCACCGGGTACTGGGTGGTGAACCAGCCGACGGTCCGGGACAGGTCGACGGTGTCACCGGCGCCGGCCGCCTCGCTGCCGGCGCCGTCGCGGTGGCCGTCGATGTCCTCCCGGCCGTGCCCCTCCAGGGCCACCGTCACCCGGTTCGTGCCCGCCCAGTCGGCGAGCACCCGGCCCAGCGCGCTGAGCAGTACGTCGTTCACCTGGGTCCGGTACACCCCGGGCACCCGGCGCAGCAGGGCTTCGGTGGTGCCGGGGTCGAGGCGTGCGCGTACGGTGCGCACCGAGCCGGCGAGCGCAGTGCCGGGGCGGTCCACCGGCAGCGGGGTGCGCGCCGCCTCGCTCTCGGCTCTCCAGTACGGCAGGTCGTCGTCGAGTGCGCCGTCCTGGACGTGCCGGGCCACGTACGCCGCCCAGGTGGTGAACGCCGTGGTGGCGGGCTCCAGTTGGACCCTCTCGTCGGCGGCAGCCCGGCGGTAGGCGCTCTCCAGGTCGGCGAGCAGGATGCGCCAGGAGACGCTGTCGACGGCCAGGTGGTGGGCCGTCAGGAACAGCTGCGGCCGGCTGCCCGGCTCCGCGCTCAGCAGCGCGGCGCGCAGCAGGGTGCCGGTGGCGGGGTCGAGGTCCGCGCGGGCGGCGTCGGCCGCTTCGGTGCGCGCGGTGTCCCGGGCGTCGCCGGTGGCCGCGGACAGGTCGTGCCGGGCCAGGAGACCGGGTGCCACGGCGTCGCCGGGGTGCTGGCGCCAGGTGCCGCCGGTACGGTCGAACCGGGTGCGCAGCGCCGGATGGTGGGCGACCACGGCGTGCAGGGCCCGCTCCAGGGCGTCCGGGTCGAGGTCGTGCGGCAGGTCGAGCAGCATCGACATGCTGAAGTGCCGCAGCGGTCCGTGGGTGGCGAAGAACCACTCCTGGATGGCGGTGAGCGGGGCCGGTCCGGTGTCGGCCGGCTGCTGCGCCGCGGGGGCCGGTGCGGAGCGCAGGTCCACGGCGGCGGCCAGCTCGGCGACGGTCTGGTGCAGGAAGACGTCCCGGGAGGTCAGGCGCAGTCCGGCGGCGCGGGCCCGGGAGACCGCCTGGATGCTGAGGATCGAGTCGCCGCCGAGTGCGAAGAAGTTGTCGGTGACGCCCACCTGCGCGATGCCGAGGACCGCGGACCAGATCCCGGCGAGTTCCCGTTCGGCCGGGGTGCGCGGTGCCACGAACTCCCGCTCGCGCGGGGCCGTGTCGAGGTCGGGGGCGGGCAGCGCGCGGCGGTCCAGTTTGCCGCTGGTGGTGAGCGGCAGGGCGTCCAGGACGACGAAGGCGGCGGGCACCATGTGGCCGGGCAGGGTGCGCTGCAGGGCCGCCCGCAGTTCGGAGGCGGCGGGGCCCCCGGTTCCGGCGGCGGGCACAAGGTAGGCGGCGAGCCGGGCATGGCCGCGCTCGTCGGCGACGGCGACGACGGCCGCCCCGCCGACCTCCGGCAGGGCCGTCAGCGCCGCCTCGACCTCGCCGGGTTCGATGCGGTGGCCGCGGATCTTGACCTGGTCGTCGGCGCGGCCGAGGTGGTCGAGGCGTCCGTCAAAGGTCCAGCGGGCCAGGTCGCCGGTGCGGTACATCCGGCTGCCGGGCGGCCCGTACGGGTCCGCCACGAACCGGGCCGCGGTCAGGCCGGGGCGGTGCAGATAGCCGCGGGTGACCTGGTCGCCCGCGAGGTACAGCTCGCCGCCGACACCGGGCGGCACCGGCTGGAGCCGCCGGTCGAGGACATGGGCGCGCACATTGGCCAGCGGCCGGCCCACCACGGGCCGCCCGGTGCCGTCGATGCGGCAGGCCAGCGCGTCGACCGTGCACTCGGTGGGCCCGTAGAAGTTGTACGCGGTCACCTCGGGCAGCTGGGACAGCTCCCGCCACAGTGCGGGGCCGACCGCCTCGCCGCCCAGCATCAGCAGCCGCGGATGGTGGCGGGGGTCGGTCAGCAGCCCGGCGGGCAGCAGCTGGCGCAGATAGGAGGGGGTCAGGTCGAGGAAGTCGACGCGGTGCTCGACGACATATTCGACCAGGGCGGCCGGGTCGAGCCGGGTCGCCTCGTCGACCAGGTGCAGCCGGTGGCCGCCGGCCATCAGCAGCACGCCCTCCAGCGAGGTGTCGAAGGAGAACGACGCGGTCAGGGCCACCCGCAGCGGGCCGCCGCCCGCCGCGGCGACGAAGCCGTGCTGGTGGCCGGCCAGCAGGTTCATCAGGGACCGGTGCTCCACGGCCACGCCCTTGGGGCGGCCGGTGGACCCGGAGGTGTAGATGAGGTAGGCGGTGTTGCCGGGGTGCAGCGGGGCGCGTCGGTCGGCGTCGGTGGGGTTGGTCGCGGGGGCCGATGGGGGGACCGCGCGCAGGGCCGCCGCGTCGAGCACCAGCGCCGGCCGGGCGTCCTCGGTGAGGAACTGCAGCCGCTCTTCGGGAAGTCCGGGGTCGAGCGGCACATAGGCGGCACCGGATTTGAGCACGGCGAGGATCGCCACGATCATGTCGGCGGTGCGCGGCAGCCGCAGCGCGACGAGCTGTTCGGGGCCCGCGCCCCGGCCGATGAGGTGGTGGGCGAGCCGGTTGGCCCGCGTGTTGAGCGCGGCGTAGTCCAGCGTGGTGTCCCCGGCCACCAGTGCCGTCGCGTGCGGGGTGCGGGCGGCCTGCGCCTCGAAGACGGCGGGGTAGGTGGTGGGCGCGACGGGCAGTGCGGTGTCGTTCCACTCGGTGGTCAGCTGCCGCCGCTCCCCCTCCGACAGCAGGGACAGTTCGCCCAGCGGCCGGTCCGGTTCGGCCGCGATTCCCGTGAGCAGGGTGACCAGTTGTCCGGCCATCCTCTCGACGGTCGCGGCGTCGAAGAGGTCGGTGCGGTACTCCAGCAGCCCGGTCAGCCCGTCCCCGTCGGGGACGAACTCGATGCTCAGGTCGAAGGTGGCCGCGCGGCGCGGCACGGTGACGGTGGCGGCGGTCATCCCCCGCAGGCCGGGGGCCGCGGGCGGGGCGGGGTGGAGCAGGACCATGACGTCGAAGAGCGGGTTGCGGCCCGCTTCCCGTACGGCCCCCACGGCGTCCACCAGCCGCTCGAAGGGGGTGTCGTCGTGGGCGAAGGCATCGAGGACGGCGGTGGCGGAGGCGTCCAGCAGCTCGCGGTAGGAGCGTGCGGTGTCGACGGGGGCGCGGAGCGCGACCGTATGGACGAAGAGGCCGACCGCGCGCTCCAGTTCGGTGCGTCCGCGTCCGGGGGTCAGCGAGCCGACGGTGATGTCGTCCTGTCCCGACCAGCGGGCGAACAGCGCCTGGCAGGCGGCGATCAGCGCGGCGAACAGGGTGGTGTGCTGCTGCGCCGCCACCTCCCGCAGCCGGGCGGCCGTGGCCGCCGGGACACGGAACTCGTGGACCGCGCCGCCGCCGGACTCCTCCCCGCTGCGGGGGCGGTCGAGCGGCAGCTCCAGCGGCACCGCCCCGTCCAGCTGCTTGGTCCAGTAGGCGAGCTGCTCCTCCAGCAGGGCTCCAAAGAGCCGCTCGCGCTGCCAGACGGCGACGTCCGGGTACTGCGCCGGCGCCGGGGCGGGCGCGGGCGTCTCACCGTGCGCCAACGCGTCGTAGAGCGTGCACAGTTCGTCCAGCAGCACACCCATGGACCAGCCGTCGGTGACGATGTGGTGCGCGGTGAGCAGCAGGACGTGCTCGTCGTCGGCCAGGCGTATCAGCAGGGCCCGCAGCAGCGGACCGGTGCGCAGGTCGAACGGGCGGGAGTACTCCGTCAGCAGCACGTCGTCCAGCGCCGCCGGGCCCGGGACGGACCGGCCCCGGTCCTCCGCACCGGCCGCGGGGCCGTCCGCGTCCCGCAGATCGCGTACCGGCAGCGGTACGGGGGCGGCCGGGTGCACGGTCTGCACGGGCCGCCCGTCGATGTCGTCGAACGTGGTCCGCAGCGACTCGTGGCGAGCCGGCGCGGCGTCCAGCGCCCGGGACAGCGCGGCCCGGTCCAGGGTGCCGGTCAGCCGCAGCGCGACCGCGCTGTGGTAGCGGGAGTCGCCGGGGCGGAGCTGTTCGAGGAACCACAGCCGCTGCTGGGCGAAGGAGAGCGGCAGCGGCTGTGACCGGTCCGCGCGCGGGATGCCCTGGCGGGCCGTGGCGGCCGGCGGGGCCTGCCCCGCAAGGCGGCGGCGCAGCGCTTCCTGCAACTCCTTCGGCAGGGCCGCGGCACGGTCCTTCTTCGAATGCGAAGACGTCATGTCGTCGTTCCTCACCGTTCGTTGTGGTCGCTGGTGCCGCGTGCGGCGTCTTCGAGTTCGCGCAGGACGTGCTCCTCCACCAGATCCGCCAGGGCGGCGACCGTGCGGGCGGTGAGCACGTCGCGGGGTGTGAGGGCCACCCCGAAGGTGTCGTTGACCCGGGAGGCGATGAGCAGGCTGCGCAGCGAGTCGCCGCCCAGGGCGAAGAAGTCGTCCTCGACGCCCACGGTCACTTCCAGGGCCTGTGACCAGACGTCCGCGAGGAACTCTTCGGTGGGGGTGCGCGGGGCGACATGTGCGGCGGGCTCGGGCAGCTCCGGCCCGGGTGCGGGCAGGGCGGCGCGGTCGGTCTTGCCGTTCTCGGTGAGCGGGAAGCACTCCAGGACGACGAAGGCCGAGGGGACCATGTGGACGGGCAGCGTCCGGGCGGCGAACGCGCGCAGCTCGGCGCCGGAGGGGACCTCGGTGTCCGGTACGGCGAGCAGATGGGCCACCAGTCGCGGCGTTCCGGGCTCGTCCTCCCGTACGGCGACCACGGCGTCCCGCACGGCCGGGTGGCCCACCAGGGCCGCCTCGACCTCGCCGGCCTCGATGCGGTGGCCGTGCAGTTTCATCTGGTGGTCGCCGCGGCCCAGGTAGTGCAGCTCGCCACGGGCATCGCGGCGGACCAGGTCGCCGGTGCGGTACATCCGGTCGCCCGGTGCGCCGTAGGGGTCTGCGGTGAACCGGGTGGCGGTCAGTCCCGGCCGGTGGAGATAGCCGCGGGCCAGGGACGTTCCGCTGATCCACAGTTCGCCGGGGACGCCGTCGGCGACCGGCCGCAGGCGCCCGTCGAGCACGTACACCCGGCTGCCCGGCCGCGGGCGTCCGATGGGGGGCGCGGTGCCGTCGGGCAGCAGCGGGCCGGACCAGGTGGCGACCACCGTGGCCTCGGTGGGGCCATAGGAGTTGATCATCCGGTGGTGCGGGGCCCAGCGGCCGGCCAGGTCGGCGCCGCAGGCGTCCGCGCCGACGATGAGCGTGCGCAGGTCCGGCAGTGTCCCCGCGGTGGCGGGCGGCACCGTGGCGAGCGCGGCGGGCGGCAGCAGCGTGTGGGTGATGCGCTCCTCGCGCAGCACCTCGGCCAGCTGCTCGCCGAGCAGCGGACCGGGCGGCGGTACCACGAGGCGGGCACCGGCGGGCAGGGCCATGCACAGCTCCAGCACCGAGGCATCGAAGCTGGGGGTGGCGAAGGCCAGTACGCGGTCACCCGGCCGCACGTGGTAGTGACCGGCCTCGGCGGCGGCGAAGCCCGCCAGGCCGCGGTGGGTGACGACCACGCCCTTGGGGGTGCCGGTGGAGCCGGAGGTGTAGATCACATAGGCCGGGTCGTCGAGGTCGAGCGGGCGGACCCGGTCCTCGTCGGTGGGACGGTGGCCGGGTGTGCCGTCGTCCCCGGCGGACAGCAGGTCGCGGACCTCGGCGGCGTCCAGCGTGAGTGCCGGGGCCGCGTCGCGCAGCATCAGTGCGATCCGCTCGGCCGGGTACCCGGGGTCCACCGGCAGGTAGGCGGCGCCCGTCTTGGCCGTCGCGAGCTGGGCGACGACCATGTCGGCCGATCTGGGCAGGAGCAGCGCGACGAGGTCGCCGGGCCCCGTTCCCCGGGTGAGGAGGTGGTGCGCGAGGCGGTTGGCGCGCGCCTCCAGCTGTGCGAAGGAGAGCTGCACCTCCGGTGCGGTCAGGGCGGGGGCGTCCGGCCACCGGTCGACGGCCGCCTCGACGAGCGCGGCCAGGGTGGCCGCCGGTACCTCGTCACCGGCGGGCCGCGCGGTCAGCCGCTCGCGCGCGTCCGGCGGCAGGATGTCGATCGCGTCCACGGTCGCCGCGCCGCCGGGTGCTGCCAGGGCGCCCAGGGTGTGCACCAGTTGGGCGGCCAGGGCCTGGGCGGTGGACTCCTCGAAGTAGCGCGGGTCGTAGCCGAGTTCGACGCTCAGCCGGGCGCCGGGCGAGATCACCACGGTGAGCGGGTAGTTGGTGGCCTCCAGGGCGTGCAGGTCCCGTACCCGCAAGCCGTGTGCGGTGGCCGCGCTGTCGTTGATCGGGTAGTTCTCGAAGACCACCAGGCTGTCGAAGAGCGTGGCCCCGGCGGGCAGTTCGCTCCAGTTGCGCAGATCGGACAGCGGTACGTGCTCAAAGCC
Source organism: Streptomyces sp. NPDC054765 (assembly GCF_053612065.1). Classification (NCBI taxonomy): domain Bacteria; kingdom Bacillati; phylum Actinomycetota; class Actinomycetes; order Kitasatosporales; family Streptomycetaceae; genus Streptomyces; species Streptomyces sp. NPDC054765. The sequence goes on from NZ_JBSHBP010000005.1 coordinate 159,067, forward strand.
GCGCGCGTTCGCCTGCGCGGACTGCAGACCGCGCAGCCAGTCGGCCGGAGCCGCGCCGCCGTCCACGTCGCACCGCACCGGCAGGGTGTTGATGAACAGGCCGGTGATGGAGTCGGCGCCGGGCAGGTCAGCGGGCCGGCCGGAGACCGTCGTGCCGAAGCACACCTCGCGCTCGTGGCTCCAGCGCGACAGCAGCAGCCCCCATACCCCCTGGACGACGGTGTTGAGGGTGAGGTGGTGGCGCCGGGCGAAGTCCTGGAGGGCGGCGCTCTCCCGCTCGCCGAGCCGCTGCGAGAGCCAGGTGCCGGCGCGGGTGGGGGCGCCCGGGGCCGGGCGGCGGTCGTAGGGCAGCGGGGTGGCCGCGGTCAGGCCCGCCAGCGCCTGGCGCCAGTGCTGTTCGGCCGGGGCCGTGTCGTGGGCGGCGAGCCAGGCGGCGTAGTCCGCGAACGGCCTGCGGTCCGGCAGCCGGGGCTCGGCGCCCCGGGTGAGCGCCGCATGGCAGGAGAAGACGTCCGAGAGGACCTGGAAGACGCTCCACCCGTCGAGCAGGACGTGGTGGAAGGTCCACACGACCCGTACCTCGGCCGGGGACAGCCGGATGAGGGTGAGCCGTAGCAGCGGTGCCCGGTCGAGGGCGAGCCCGCGGTCCCGGTCGTCGGCGAGCAGCCGCGCCAGTGCGGCGTCGCGCTCGTCCGGCGCCAGGCCGCTCCAGTCGAGTTCGGTGACGGGCAGGGTGACGGAGCGGTGGACGGTCTGGAGGGGTACCGGCACCTCGTGCAGGACCACCGCGCTGCGCAGCACGGGGGTGCGGTCGACGACGTGCTGCCAGGCGGCGGCCAGCAGCCGGGAGTCGGTGACGCCGTCCAGGACGAAGGTGGCCTGTTCCACGTACAGCCCCTGGTCGGGCTCGTCGAGCCCGTGGAAGACCAGTCCCGTCTGGGTGGGGGTGAGCGGGTAGACGTCGGTGACGTCCCGGCCGTCGCCGACGAGCCGGTCGACCGTCTCCTGGTCGAGGCGGACCAGCGGGAAGTCGGCGGGCGTGCGGCCGCCGGCCCCCGGTTGTGCGCAGTGCCGCACGATCTCCCGCAGTTCGGCGGTCATCTCCTCGGCCAGCCCGGTCACGGTGGTGCGCAGGTGCAGGTTCGTGGAGTAGGACCAGGTGAACTCCAGCCGTTTCTCCGTCACCATGCCGACGACGTCGATCAGATGCGGCCGGCCGGCCGCCCGGTCCATGTCGCCCTCCAGCGCGCCGAACGGGGCGTGCAGCAGGCCGTCGCCCCCGGTGGCGCTCCAGTCCTGCTGGCCGAGGTAGTTGAAGGTGATCTGCGGGTCTGCCGGGAGCCCGGTGGCCGCCGGGGTGCGCAGGTGGCGCAGCGCGCCGTGTCCCAGTCCGTGGTGCGGCAGCGCCCGCAGGCCCTCCTTGGCGGACTTCAGCGCGGTGGCGATGTCCGCGTGGGGCGGCAGGTCCAGTGCGACCGGGAACATGGTGGTGAACCAGCCGACGGTGCGGGAGAGGTCGACGTCGTCGAAGATCTCCTCACGGCCGTGGCCCTCCAGCCCGATCCGTACCCGGTCGTGCCCGGTCCAGCGGGCCAGCACCCGGCCCAGGGCGCACAGCAGGACGTCGTTGACCCGGGTCCGGTAGACGTCCGGCACGTCCTGGAGGAGCTTGCGGGTCTCCTCGGTGTCCAGGCGCACGGTCACCGTGTCCTCGGAGTCCGCGGTGTTGCGGCCGGCCCGGTCGGTGGGCAGGGCCGACCGGCCGTCCGGCTCGTTCCAGTGGGCGAGTTCGCCGTCGAAGCCGCCGGCGGCGGTGTGGTCGTGCAGCCGCTGCGCCCAGGTGCGGAAGGAGGTGGTCTTGGGGCCGAGACCGGCCCGGCCGCCAGCCCGCACCCGGCGGTAGGCGGTGTCGAGGTCCTCCAGCAGGATGCGCCAGGACACCGCGTCGACGACCAGGTGGTGGGCCGCCAGCAGCAGCACCGGGCGGTCCTGGTCGCCGAGGTGGCACAGCGCGGTCTTCAGCAGCGGCCCGGCCGCCAGGTCGAAGCCGGCGCACAGGTCCCTGGTCAGCGTGCGCAGCTGCGCGGCGCGGTCCTGCGGCGCCCGGCGGGACAGGTCGTGCACCTCCAGGGCGGGTGCCGCGCCGGGTGCCGCGCTGTACTGGCGCCAGTGGCCGTCGCCGGTGGTCTCGTACACCGTGCGCAGGGCGTCGTGGTGCTCCAGCACCGCGGCCAGGGCGGCGCGCAGCGCGCCCTCGTCGACCTCGGCGGCCAGCTGGAAGGACAGCGACTGGGTGAAGTGCCCGGGGCGGTCCGGGACGGTGTCGAACAGCCAGTGCTGGACGGGGGTGAGCGGCACCTCGCCCACCACCGGGCCCTGTTCGGCGGTGGACACCGCGGCCGGGAGCTCCTCGGCGGCCGCGGCCAGGGCGGCCACGGTCTGGTGGACGAACAGATGGCGCGGGGTCAGCGCGATGCCCGCACGGCGGGCCGCGGAGACGATCTGGATGCTGAGGATGGAGTCCCCGCCGAGCGCGAAGTAGTTGTCCTCGGCGCCCACCTGCTGCACGCCCAGCACCTCGGCCCAGATCCGGGCGAGCGCCTTCTCGGTGTCCGTGCGCGGTGCGACGTAACCGGCGGCCGGGGCGGCCCAGTCGGGCGCCGGCAGGGCGCGCCGGTCGAGTTTGCCGGTCGCTCCCAGCGGCAGCCGCTCCAGGGGGACGACGACCGCGGGGACCAGATGGTCGGGCAGGCTCTGTGCGAGGAAGGCGCGCAGCGCGGCGGGGTCGGCGCCCGCCGCGCCCCGTGCGACGACGTAGCCCACCAGCCGCTTGTGGCCGTCGCTCTCGACGACCCGGGCGGCGGCCTCGGCCACCTCGGGGTGCCGGGCGAGGGCGGCCTCCACCTCGCCCAGTTCGATGCGGAAGCCGCGCACCTTGACCTGGTCGTCGCTGCGGCCGAGGTACTCCAACTGCCCCTCGGCGTCCCAGCGTACGAGGTCGCCGGTGCGGTACATCCGCTCACCCGCGGGGCCGAACGGGTCCGCCAGGAAGCGCCGGGCGGTCAGTCCGGGCCGCGCGAAGTACCCGCGCGCCACACCGGTGCCGGCGAGGTAGAGCTCACCGGGTACCCCGACCGGGACCGGCCGCAGGTACGGATCCAGCACATAGGCGCGGGCGCCGGCGACCGGGCTGCCGATCGGCGGGGTGCGGTCCGGGTCCGCGGGGTCGCACGACCAGGCGGTGGCGTAGACGGTGGCCTCGGTGGGGCCGTAGATGTTCGCGACCCGGCAGCCGGGGACGGCGGCGCGGACCTCGCGGACGGTGCGGGCGGCGAGGCCCTCACCGGCCAGCACCACGTTGTCCGCGGTGACATGGACGGTGTCCTCGGTGAGGAGCCGGCCGAGGGCGGAGGGGACCGCGCTGAGCAGGCTCGCGGTCCAGGGGGCGGAGCGTTCGGCGAGGGCCAGCAGGTCGCTCACGACCTCGACGCAGCCGCCGGCGAGCAGCGGGCAGAAGATCTCGAAGACCGACACATCGAAGTTGAGCGAGGTCGACGCCACGACGTGGGACAGTCCCCGGCCGCCGAACTCGCCGGCCGCCCAGTCGGCCAGGGAGACCACCGAACCGTGGGTCGCCACCACGCCCTTGGGCAGGCCGGTCGATCCCGAGGTGTGGATGACGTAGGCGGGGTGGGCGGGCAGCAGCGGCCCGCTCCGCTCGCCGTCGCCGATGTCGGCGGCGGACCGCCCGGCGAGCCGGTCCGCCGACGCGGGATCGTCCAGCACGATCCGGGTGGCGGGCCCTTCGGGCAGCCGGCCGGCCAGTGCCGCGGTGGTGAGCACGAGGTCCGGTCCGATGTCCTCGAACAGGAAAGAGATGCGCTCGGCGGGGTATGTGGGGTCGACCGGCAGATAGCCGGCGCCGCTCTTGAGCACGGCCAGCAGGGCCACGATCAGGTCGGCGGTGCGCGGCAGCGCGAGAGCGACGAACCGTTCCGGGCCCGCGCCCGAGGCGATCAGCAGCCGGGCGAGCCGGTTGGCGCGTTCGTTCAGCTCCCGGTAGGTGAGGCGGTCGTCCCCGGACAGCACGGCCGTGGCGTGCGGGGTGCGGACCGCCTGCCCCTCGAACACCTCGGGCAGCACGCGCCGCGGCTGCGGGGCGGCCGCCCCGCCGAAGTCCCGCAGGACACGCCCGCGTTCCTCCTCGGTGAGCAGCGGCAGGTCCCCCAGCCGGCGGTCCGGACCGGCGGCCATCTCCGTCAGCAGGACGCGCAGACAGGCGCCCAGCCGCTCGACCGTCGCGGCGTCGAAGGCCGCCGGGTCGTAGTCCAGGGCCACGGTGAGGCGTTCGCCGGGGGCGACGATCACGCTCAGCGGGAAGTTGGTCGGCTCCAGGTCGCGTTCCTGCTGGATGCCCAGGCCGTGCCGGGCCAGGGCGTCGCTGTCGAAGGGGTAGTTCTCGAAGACCACGATGCTGTCGAACAGACCGGTCCCGCGCGGGATTTCGCTCCAGTTCTGGAGCTCGGTCAGGGAGACGAAGTCGAAGCGCCGGGACTCCGACTGGGCCGTCTGCAGGTCGCGCAGCCAGTCCAGCAGTCCGCGGTTCGGGTCGACCCGTACCCGGGTGGGCAGGGTGTTGATGAACAGTCCGACCATGGACTCCACCCCGGGCAGCGCGGCGGGCCGCCCGGAGACCGTCGTGCCGAAGACCACGTCGTCGCTGTTGCTGTAGCGGGACAGCAGCAGGCCCCAGGCGCCCTGCAGGACCGTGTTCATGGTGAGTCCGGAGCGCTGCGCGGTCTCCCGCAGGCGGGTGGAGTCCGCCTCGTCCAGGGTGACGTGCACCGATCCCGAGGACGAGGCGCGGTGGGCCTCCAGGGGCCTGCGGTCCCGCGGGAGTTCGGTCGGCGAGGTGAATCCGGCCAGCGCGGTGCGCCAGTGCCGCTCGGCGCGGGTGGTGTCCTGCTCCGCCAGCCAGCCCAGATAGCTGCCGAAGGGCCGGCGGGCGGGGACCTCGGGACGGCGGCGGCCGGTGAGCGCCGCGTACCGTTCGCAGACCTCGTCGAAGACCTGGGCCGCGCTCCAGCCGTCGAGCAGAATGTGATGGAAGGTCCAGATGAGCCGGACCCGGTCCCCGGACAGCTTGATCAGGGCCAGCCGCATCAGCGGGGCGCCGGCGAGGTCGAGACCGGCCTCCCGGTCCTCGGCGAGCAGGGTGGTCAGCGCGCGCCCGCTCTCGTCCGCGGGCCGCCGGGACCAGTCGTGGTGGGTGACGGGCACAGTGGCCCGTGCCTGGACGACCTGTAGCGGTTCGGCGGTCTCCTCCCACACCAGGCGGGTGCGCAGCATCGGGTTGGCGTCGGCGGTCTGCTGCCAGGCGGTGGCGAGGGCGACGGGGTCGGTGACGCCGGAGAGCACCAGCTGGACCTGGTTGAAGTAGGTGTGGGAGGCCGGGTCCATCAGGCTGTGGAAGAGCATGCCCGCCTGCATCGGGGTCAGCGGGTAGAGGTCCTCCACCGCGCGGCCGTCCCCGGCGACCCGGTCCACGGCCGCCTGGTCGAGGCGGGCGAGCGGGAAGTCGGAGGGGGTGCGGCCGCCGGCGTCCGGGCCCGCACAGTGGGCGACGATGTCCTCCAGCGCCGTGAGCATGCCGGTGGCCAGCGCGGTGACCGTCTCCTCCCGGTGCACTCCACGGCTGTAGTACCAGGTGAGTTCGAGGCACCGCTCCTCGACCCGGCCCACCACGTCCAGCAGGTGCGGCCGGCCGGACTCGGGAGCGGCGGCGCCGTCGAGTCCGCCGCGCACGGCACGGATCAGTCCGCCGTCGCCGGACCAGTCGAACCGGCCGAGGTAGTTGAAGCTGATCCGGGGCTGGGGCGCAGCGGCGGCTGCGCCGGTCCCTGGCCCGAGGTGCCGCAGCGCACCGTGGCCGAGCCCCCGGCCGGGGACCGCGCGCAGCTGTTCCTTGACGGACTTGAGCGCCGCGGCCCAGTCCCCGGCCGGGACGTCCAGGGCGACGGGGAACAGGGTGGTGAACCAGCCGACGGTGCGGGACAGGTCGATGTCGTCGAAGAGGTGGTCCTCGCGGCCGTGTCCCTCCAGGCCGACGGCGACGGTGCGCTGTCCGGTCCAGTCGGCCAGCACCCGGCCGAGCGCCGTGAGCAGCACGTCGTTGATCCGGGTCCGGTAGACGCCGGGCACCTTCTGCAGCAGGTCGCCGGTCCGCTGCCGGTCCAGCCGGACGGTGACCGAGCGCAGGTCGGCGATGGTGTTGGACCCTTCGGCGTCGACGGGCAGCGGCGCCGCGCAGTGTTCGGCCACCTCGCTCCAGTGCGCGCGCTCGCCGTCGAACCCGCCGGACGCGGTGTGGGCGTGCAGCCGCCGGGCCCACTCCTGTACGGATGTGGTCCGGGCGGGCGGGCTCACCGGCCCGCCGGTGCGCGCCTGCTGATAGCCGCTCTCCAGGTCCTCCAGCAGCACCCGCCAGGAGACCCCGTCGACCACCAGGTGGTGCACGGTCAGGAACAGCCGCGGTGGCCGGTTCCGCGCGCCGGTGAACAGCCGGGCGGCGAGCAGGGGCCCGTCCGCCAGCCGGAAGCCGGCGTGCGCCTCGGCCATGGCGGCCTCCGTCGCGGCGGCGCACTCCGCGTCGTCCCGGCCGGTCAGGTCGTGGACGTGCAGCAGCTGCGGCTCTGTCGCGTCCGGAGCCGGGCAGTGCTGGCGCCAGGTCCCGTCCGCCCGCTGTTCGAAGCGGGCCCGCAGGGCGTCGTGGTGGTCCCACAGGGCGTGCAGGGCGCGTTGCAGCGCCTGCGGATCGGGGTCCTCGGCCAGTTCGATGACGACGGACTGGTTGAAGTAGCCGGGACGTTGCGGCCGGGCGTCGAGGAACCAGTGCTGGATCGGGGTGAGGGCGACGTCCCCGGTGACCGGGCCGGTGCCGGCCACGGGGGCCTCGGCGCCGGTGGCGGCCGCCAGGGCGGCGACGGTGGGGTGCCGGAACAGGTCCCGGGGGGTGAGGGTCAGCCCGGCCCGGCGGGCGCGCGAGACGACCTGGATGCTGAGGATCGAATCGCCGCCCAGCATGAAGAAGTTGTCCTCGACCCCGACCCGTTCGACGCCCAGCAGGGCGCACCAGATCTCCGCGAGGATCCGCTCGGCCTCGGTACGCGGGGCGAGGTGCTCGCCGGCGGTGGCGGCCGTCCGGTCGGGGGCCGGCAGCCTGCGCCGGTCCACCTTTCCGTTGCCCGTGAGGGGCAGCGCGTCCAGGGTCACGAACGCGGCGGGGAGCATGTAGTCGGGCAGCTCGGCGGCGAGGAAGGCACGCAGCTCCGCCGCCGGCGGCACCGCGGCGTCCGGGGCGGGCACGAGATAGGCGGCCAGGAGCTTGCGGCCGCCGTCCTCGCGGACGGTCAGCACCGCTTCGGCGACCGCGGTATGGCGGGTGAGCACGGCCTCGATCTCGGCCGGTTCGACCCGGAAACCCCGGATCTTGATCTGGTCGTCGGCACGCCCCACGAAGTGGAGTTCGCCGTCGGCGCTCCAGCGCACGATGTCGCCGGTGCGGTACATCCGGGTCCCGGGCGGTCCGAACGGGTCGGCCAGGTAGCGTTCGGCGGTCGCACCGGGGCTGCCGGCGTAGCCGCGGGCGAGTCCGGCACCGGCGAGGTACAGCTCGCCCGGGATGCCCGGCGGCTGGGGCTGCAGCGCAGCGTCCAGGACGTGGACGCGGGTGTTGTCCAGGGGGCGTCCGATGGGCAGGGCGGCGGGCAGCGGGTCACCGGAGCGGAAGGGCCGCCGGGTCGCGAAGGTGGTCGTCTCGGTGGGGCCGTAGCCGTCGACCACGGTCAGGCCGGGGCAGGCGTCGAGGACGCGGCGCACCGCGGCGCCCGGCACGGCCTCGCCGCCGGTCCACACCTCCCGGGCGCCCCGCAGGCACTCGGGGTCCTCCTGGGCCAGCAGACGGAACAGCCCGGCGGTCAGCCACAGGCAGCTGACGCCCTGTTCGCAGACCGCCCGGCGCACCGTGGCGGCGTCCACGTCGGCCGGCGGTGCCAGCACGGCCGTGCCGCCGCGCAGCAGCGGCACCCACAGTTCGTAGGTGGCCGCGTCGAAGGCCTGCGGGGAGTGCACCAGGACCCGGTCGTGTCCGTCGAAGGCGCGGTCGAAGACGAGCGCCACGACGTCCCGGTGGCGCACCGCGACCCCCTTGGGGCGCCCGGTGGAGCCGGAAGTGAACATCAGGTAGAGCACGTTGTCGGGGTGCAGGGCCGGCGTGCCCGCCCCCTCCGGAGCGGGGGCGCCGTCGGCGCCGGACGGCACGGGGGATGCCGCCGGGTCCGTCACCAGCAGGGTGTGCCCGCCGGGTGCCACCTCACGGGCGGCTTCCTCCCAGGCGGCGTCGGTGAGCACGAGTTGCGCCGTGGTCTCCGCGAGCACCTGCCGCAGCCGCTCCCGCGGGGCGCGGCCGTCCAGCGGGACGTACACTCCGCCCGCCTTGACGATGGCCAGCTGGGCGATGACCAGTGCGGCCGAGCGGTCCATGAGGACCCCGGCCGGGGACTCCGGACGTACCCCGAGCCCGGTCAGCCGGCGGGCCAACTCATCGGTACGGGCGTCAAGTTCCCGGTACGTCAGCCGGGTGTCCCCGGCGTCCAGGGCCGTGGCATCGGGGGTGCGCCGGGCCTGGGCGGCGAACAGCTCCGCCACGGTGCCCTCGGGCAGTGCGGCGGTGGTGTCGTTCCACTCCTCGACCACCTGGCGCCGGCGCGCCGCGCCGAGCACCGGCAGCCGTGCGGGCGGCCGGTGGGCGTCGGCGGCCATGCCGTCCAGCAGCACCGTGAGGTACTCGCCCATCCGCTCGACGGTGGCGGTGTCGAACAGTGCCGGGTCATAGCCGAGGCGCAGGGCCAGCTCCGGGCCGGGGTAGGCGACCAGGCTCAGCGGATAGTTGGTGGTCTCGATGCCGTCGAGGCCGCTCAGCCGCAGTCCGTGCGCGGCGGCGAGGTCGCCGCCGACCGGGTAGTTCTCGAACACCACGATGCTGTCGAAGAGCCCGACCCGCTCGGGCAGGTCGCTGAACGCCTTCAGCCGGGCGAGCGGGACGAAGTCGAAGCGCCGGTCGTCGGTCTGGATCTCCTGCACCCGGCGCAGCCAGGCCGTCAGGGTGCCGTCGGCGGGGACCGTCAGCCGGGTCGGTACGGTCGCGATGAACAGGCCGTTCATGGCCTCGACGCCCGGCAGTTCCGGCGGGCGTCCGGACACGGTGGTGCCGAAGACGACGTCCGGCCGCCCCGTCTGGCGGGCCAGCAGCAGCGCCCAGGCCCCCTGCACCAGCGTGTTCATGGTCAGGCCCGCGCCCTTGGCCAGCTCCTCCAGCCGGCCGGAGGTGGCGGCGGACAGGGTGACGCGTACCGCCTCGGTGGACTCCGCGCGGTGGGTCTCCCTGGGCTCGCGGTCGTAGGGCAGTGCGGTCGGCTCGCTCAGGCCGTCGAGCCTGGTCTGCCAGTGCCGTTCGGCCTCCGCCCAGTCGCGGTCCCGCAGCCAGGCCACGTAGTCGCGGAAGGGCCGGCGGCCGGGCAGGCCGGGGTCCGGCGGCGTCGCACCGTCCCCGGCCGCCGCGTCGCGCAGCGCGGCGTGGCACCGGAAGACGTCGGAGAGCACCTGGAACAGACTCCAGCCGTCCAGCACCAGGTGGTGGAAGGACCACACCACCTGCACCTCGGTGTCGGACAGCCGGGCCAGGACCAGGCGCAGCAGCGGGGCGGTTTCGAGGTCGATCCCGTGCCGCCGGTCGCGGTCGAGCAGTTCCCGCAGCCGGGCCCGGCGCTCGCCGTCCGGCAGCGCGCGCCAGTCCAGCCGGGTGACCGGCACGGTGACGCCGCGTTCGACCACCAGCAGCGGTTCGGGCACGTCCTGCCATACGACGCGGCCGCGCAGCACCGGGGTGCGGTCCGTCACCTGCTGCCAGGCCGCGGCCAGGGCCTGCGGGTCGGGCACGCCGTCCAGGATGAAGGTGAGCTGCTGGAAGTAGACGCTCTGGTCGTCCTGGGAGAGCCGGTGGAAGAGCATGCCGGCCTGGGTGGGGGTGAGCGGATGGATGTCCTCGACGGTGGCGGCGTCGCCCACCAGCCGGTCCACGGCCGGCTGGTCGAGCGCGGCCAGCGGGAAGTCGGACGGGGTGCGTCCGCCGGCCCCGGGCCGGGCGCCGTGCCGGGCGATGCCGCCCAGGGCGCGGGCGAATTCCCCGGCCAGCCGGGTGACGGTGGCCTCATGGTGGAGGTTCGCCGAGTAGAACCAGGTGAACTCCAGCGCGTCGCCGTCCAGCCGCCCGACGACCTCCAGCGCGTGCGGCCGCTGCGCCGCGGGATCGGCGTCCAGCGCCAGTGCGCGGTACGGACCGCGGTAGAGGCTGCCGTCACCGCCGGGCAGGCCGAACTGGCCGAGGTAGTTGAAGCTGATGCCGGCGGCCGGGGCGTTCGGCAGGCCTTCCGGGCGGACCAGGTACCGCTGGACGCCGTAGCCGAGACCGCGGCGGGGCACGGCGCGCAGCTGCTCCTTGACCGACTTCAGTACGGTGCCCCAGTCCGCGTCCGGGGCCACGCTGAGGGCCACCGGGTAGCGGGTGGTGAACCAGCCGACGGTACGGCTCAGGTCCACATCCGTGAAGAGTTCCTCCCGGCCGTGGCCCTCCAGGTCCACCGGGACCCGGTCGTGTCCGGTCCACTCGTGCAGCACCCGGCCCAGCGCGCTCAGCAGCACGTCGTTGACCTGGGTGCGGAAGGCCCCGGGCAGGGTGTGCAGCAGGACGCCGGTGTCCCCCGGGGTGAGGCGTACGGTCACCGAACGGGCCGACGCATAGGTGTTGGCGCCGGCGAGGTCACTCGGCAGCACCGGGTCGCAGGTGCGGGCCGGCGTCGTCCAGTAGTCCGTCTCGTCCTGGAAGCCGCCGGCTTCGGCGTGCCCGGTCAGCCGGCGTGCCCAGTGCCGCAGCGGGGAGGACTTCGGCGGCAGCGCGGTACCCGCTTCCCCGCGCTGTGCGCGGTAGGCCCGGTCCAGGTCCTCCAGCAGGAGCCGCCAGGAGACGCCGTCGACCACCAGGTGGTGGACGGCCAGGTGCAGGATCCGCGGCAGGCCGGCGCCCCGGTCGTGGAGCACGGCACGCAGCAGGGGGCCGTGACGCAGGTCGAACGGGCCGAGGTGCGGCGCGTCGTCCTCGGGACCGGTGTGACGGTGCAGCGTGACGCCGGACGCCTCGCTGTCGATGTGCTGGTGCCACCGGCCGTTGCCGTCCGGTACGAAGCGCGAGCGCAAGGCGTCATGGTGGGCGACCACCTCGTGCAGGGCGGCCTCCAGCGCCGTGACGTCCGGTTCGCCGGCCAGCTCGACGGACATCGTCTGGCCGAAGTGGCCGGCCCGCTCGGCGTCGTCCTCGAACAGCCAGTGCTGAATGGGCGTCAGCGGGGCCGTGCCGGTGGCTGCCGCCTCGGGAGCCGGGCCGTCGGCCGGCTGTCCGGCGGCGTCCAGGCACTGCGCGAGGGCGGCGACGGTCTGGTGGTGGTAGACGTCGCGCGAGGTGACGGCCAGGCCCGCCTGCCGTGCCTGGGCGACGACCTGGATGCTGAGGATCGAGTCGCCGCCGAGCGAGAAGAAGTTGTCGTCCGCCCCGACGCGCTCGACCCGCAGGACATCGGCCCAGACGCGGGCGAGCGCCCGTTCGGTGGCGGTGCGCGGCGCCACGTAGTCCGTCGTGCCGGCGGCCGTCCAGTCCGGGGCGGGCAGCCGGCCGCGGTCCAGCTTGCCGTTGGGGTGGAGCGGCATCGCGTCCAGGACGACGACCGAGGCGGGCACCATGTAGTCGGGCACGCTGCGGCCGAGCCGGCGGCGGATCGCGCCCGGGGTGAGTTCCGCGCCGGGCACCGGGACGACATAGCCGATCAGGCGCTTGTGGCCGTTGCTCTCCCGGGTGGCGGCGGCCGCCTGGGCCACCCCCGCACAGCGCAGCAGCGCCTCCTCGACCTCGCCCAGCTCGATGCGGAAGCCCCGCACCTTGACCTGCTGGTCGGCCCGGCCCACGTACTCCAGCTCGCCGCCGGTGGTCCACCGCACCAGGTCGCCGGTGCGGTACATCCGGCTGCCGGGGCCCGCGAAGGGGTCGGCGAGGAACCGGGCGGCGGTCAGACCGGGACGCCTGAGGTACCCCCGGGCCAGGCCCCCGCCGCCGAGGTACAACTCACCCGTCACGCCCGGTGGTTGCGGACGCAGCATGCCGTCCAGGACGTAGCAGCGGGTCCGGGCGACGGGCCGGCCGATGGGCGGCGCCTGCTCGGGCGTGCCGTCGCCGGCGAACCATGCCGTGGCGTAGACCGTGGCCTCGGTCGGGCCGTAGATGTTGGCGACCTGGGAGGACGGCATCGTCTCCCGGATCTCCCGTACGGTCCGGGCGGGCAGCGCCTCGCCCGCCAGGACCACCGTGTCGGCCGTGACGGTGCCGGCGTCCCGGGTGAGCATCCGGGAGATCACCGACGGCACCCCGCTGATGAGGCCGGCCTGCCGCGGGGCGGCGCCCGGCAGGTCGGCGAGGGCCGGCAGGTCGGCCACGACTTCGATGCTGCCGCCGGACAGCAGGGGGCAGAGGAGTTCGAAGACGGACACGTCGAAGTTGAGCGAGGTGGAGGCCACCACATGGGTCAGCCGCTGCCGCCCGAACTGCGCTCCCGCCCAGACCGCCAGGTCGGCCACGCTGCGGTGGGTGACCACGACGCCCTTGGGACGGCCGGTCGAGCCGGAGGTGTAGATGACGTAGGCGGGGTGGCCCGGATCCAGCGGCCGGACCCGTTCGGCGTCGGTGAGGTCGTCCTCCGCGTGGCCGGCCGGCCGGGCCGTGGTCTCCATCTCGTCCAGTACCAGCCGTTCGGTGCCCTCGGGCAGGCAGCCGGCCGTGTCCCGGGTGGTCAGGACGAGGGCCGGACCGGCGTCGGCGAGCATGAACCGGATGCGCTCGGCCGGATAGCCGGGATCCACCGGCAGATACCCGGCGCCCGCCTTGAGCACCGCCCACAGGACGGGGACCAGGTCGGCCGAGCGCGGCAGGGCCAGCGCCACCAGGGTCTCGGGGCCCACCCCACGGCCGGCCAGCAGCCGGGCGAGGCGGTTGGCGCGCCGGTTCACCTCGTCGTAGGTGAGCTGTGTCGTCCCGCAGACCACGGCGGTCCGGCCGGGCGTGCGGGCGGTCTGCGCCTGGAAGAGTTCGGGCAGGGTGGTGTCCGGGCCGTCCTGCTGCGGGGCGTTCCAGGCGTCGAGCATGGTGCGCCGCTCGTCGTCCGTCAGCAGCGGCAGTTCGGCCACGGTCCGGTGCGGGCCGTCCGCCATGCCGTCCAGCAGAAGGTGCAGCTGACGGCTCATCCGCGCCACGGTCGCGGCGTCGAACAGGTCGGTGTTGTACTCGACGGTCAGCCCGAAGGACCCGTCGCTGCGCGGCAGGAACTCCAGCACCAGGTCGAACCGCGCGGCCGGGCGCGGCAGCGGATGCTCCTCGATGCGTACGCCGCCGGCTTCCCGGGGGTGCACCATGGCGGTCTGCTGGACCACGAGGACCTGCACCAGCGGGGTGCGGCTGGGGTCACGCTGCGGGGACAGCTCCTCGACGACCCGGTCGAACGGCACGCTGTCGTGGCTGAAGGCGTCCAGCAGGGTGGCCCGCATGGTGTCCAGGAACCGGTCGACGGTGGCGGTGCCGTCGACGTCGCTGCGCAACACCAGGGTGTTGACGAAAAAGCCGGTCACCTCCTCCAGTTCGCGCTGGGTGCGTCCGTTGGTGACGGTGCCGAGCGCGATGTCGCGCTGACCGGTGTAGCGGGAGAGCAGCACCGAGGCCGCCCCGGCGAACAGGGTGAACAGGGTCGTGCCCTTGGACCGGGCGAGCCTGCCGAGGCGGTCGGCCAGGTCCGCCGGCAGGTCGTGGCGGTGTACCGCGCCGGCCGTGGTGCGCACCGGCGGCCGGGGCCGGTCCGTGGGCAGGTCCAGCTGCGCCATCCCGGTCAGGTGCCGCCTCCAGTAGGCCAGGTCGTCGGCGTGCTGGGCGGGTGTGGGGTGCTCGCGCTCCCACACAGCGAAATCGGGATATTGCAGGATCGGTTCTGCGAGACCGTCCGGGCTGCCGTCCGCCTCGGAGGCGTAGAGCGCGGCCAGTTCACGGACCAGCACACCGACCGACCAGCCGTCGGTGACGATGTGGTGCTGGGCCAGCAGCAGCAGGTGCTCGTCGTCGGCGAGCCGGATCAGCAGGGCCCGGGTGAGCGGGCCCTCGCGCAGGTCGTAGGGGCTCTCCAGCTCCTCGGCGAGCAGGCGCTCGGCCTCCGCGGCACGGCGGCCGGCCGGGAGGGCGCCGAGGTCGACGGTGCGCAGGGGCAGCGAGGCGGTGCCGTCGACCCGTTGCACACCACGCCCGTCCACCGTGGTGAAGGTGGTGCGCAGCGAGTCATGGCGCGCGGCGAGCCGGTCCAGGGCGCGGCGCAGCGCGCCGGCGTCCAGCGGGCCGCCCAGCCGCACCCCGACGCCGGTGTTGTACTCGGTGCCGCCGGCCGTCAGGTCGTCGAGGAACCACAGCCGTTGCTGCGCGCCGGACAGCGGCAGCGCGCGGTCGCGCGGGACCGGGGTGACCGGTGTCGTCGGATCCGCGGCCGCCGGGTCGTCCAGCAGCGGCACCAGCGCGGCGATCGTCCGGGCGGTGAACAGGTCACGGACGGACAGTTGGGCGCCGAGTTCCTCTCGGACGCGGGACAGCACCCGCACGGCGAGGACGGAGTCGCCCCCGAGGCCGAAGAAGTCGTCCCCGGTGCCGGGGGGGCTCACCGACAGGACGTCCGACCAGATGCCGGCGAGGGTGTGCTCGGCGGGTGTCCGGGGCGCGATGTGGCCCCCGTCCGGGGCACGTGCGGGCTCGGGCGCGGGCAGCGCACGCCGGTCGATCTTGTGGTGCGCGGTCAGCGGGAACGCGTCGAGCACGACGACGGCGGACGGAACCATATGGGCCGGCAGGCTGCGGGAGACCGTGGCGCGCAGCTCACCGGACTGCGGCGGCCCGAGGGGGTCGCCCGGTGTCACATAGGCGACGAGCCGCTGCCGTCCGGGCTCGTCCTCCCGCACGATGACCACGGCTTCCCCGACCCGGGGGTGGCGGGCCAACGCCGCCTCGATTTCCCCGAGTTCGATGCGGAAGCCCCGGACCTTGACCTGCCGGTCGGCCCGTCCGAGGAATTCCAGTTCGCCGCCCGCGTTCCGGCGGGCCAGGTCTCCGGTGCGGTAGAGCCTGCTTCCGGGCGGCCCGTACGGGTCGGCCACGAAACGCGCGGCGGTCAGACCCGGGCGATGGAGATAGCCGCGTGCCACCCCGGTCCCGCCCACGTACAGCTCGCCGCCGGTCCCGGCCGGCACCGGCCGCATCGCCGCGTCCAGCACATGGACCTCGGTGTGCGGCAGTGGTCTGCCGATCGACGGGGTGCCGCCGCCGACGGCCAGCGGTCCGGTCCAGGAAGCGACCACGGTGGCTTCGGTGGGGCCGTAGGAGTTGACCAGCCGGCGCCCCGCGGCCCAGCGGTCGACCAGCTCGGCCGGGCAGGCCTCGGCTCCCACGATCAGGGTCCGCAGGCCGGGCAGGGCGTGGCCGTCCGACGGGGCGGGCACGGTGGCGAGCGCGGCCGGCGGGATCAGCGCGTGGGTGATGCGGTGGTCCCGCAGGACGGCGGTGAGTTCGTCACCCAGCCACGGCCCGTCGGGCGGAACGACCAGGGTCGCCCCCGACAGCAGGGAGATGCACAGCTCCAGGACGGAGGCGTCGAAGCTCGGGGACGAGAACTGCAGAACGCGGTCGCCGGGCCGGACGTCGTACTGCGCGGCGGCCGCCGCGGCGAAGGCGCCCAGGCCCGTGTGGGTCACCGTCACCCCCTTGGGGGTTCCGGTGGATCCCGAGGTGTAGATGACGTACGCGGGGTGCTCGGCGTACAGCGGGGTGACCCGGTCGCTGTCCTGCGGAGCATGGTCCGGCCCCGTCGGTGGCCGGGTCTGCCCCGGATCGTCGAGGACCGCCGCGGGCTTGGCGTCGGACAGCATCAGGGTGCGGCGTTCGGCGGGGTAGGCCGGATCGACCGGCAGGAACGCACCGCCCGCCTTGGCCACCGCGAGTTCCGCGATGACGAGTTCGACCGAGCGGGGCAGCACCAGAGCCACCGTCCGCTCCGGCCCCACCCCGCGTGCGATGAGGTCGTGCGCGAGGCGGTTGGCGAGGGCGTCGACCTCGCCGAAGGACCAGGTCCGCCGGCCGTCCGTGACCGCCGGGGCGTGCGGGGTACGAGCCACCCAGGCGGCGAACAGGTCGCCGAGCGACGCCCCGGGCACCGGACGGACCGGGCCGGCGTCAGAGGCCGGGGGAACTGTCCGGGCCTGCGGCGATGCGGACTGCGGTGCTGAACTCTCGTGCTGGTCCGTCATGGAGGTCGGTCCTTCTCAGCGGGGACGGGGCGTGCAGCAGGACATCGGGCAGCCCGGACGAGCGGTGCCGGGCGCCGCAGGCGGGTGGGTACGGGCGAGCCGGGTGCGAGGGAGCGGGGAGTCGCACCGGGTTCGTCCGCGGCGGGGCCCGGTCAGACGGTGACGGTACGGCGGGCCGTGCGACCGGAGATCTGGAGGCGGTCGATGGCGCCGCTGTCCGGATCGCGCACGAAGCGTCCGCCGGGAACGCGGCGGCCGGACGCGGGATCCACCAGGTCGCAGGTCAGGTCCGGGTAACAGACCAGGGGCGCCGGTGTGTCACCGTTCACGGTCAGCGCCAGGGAGCCTTCCGCGTCCGCCGTGACCCGGTACTCGACGGTTCCGTTGTGGTAGGTCCCGGCGCACTGGGGAAGTGCGACGGCGCGGCCCCGTTCGTCGAGCGGGCGCGCGGCCGACGGAACCTGCACTCCGGTGATCCGGGCGATGTCCTCGGCGAGTTCGTGCCACAGGGCGGTGCCGTTGTTGGCGTTGCTGGTGAAGGCGACGACCGTGCCGCTGTCCGGTTCGGCCCGCAGATGGCAGGAGGTGCCCTGGGCGTTGCCGTCGTGGCCGCACCACTGCTGGGTGCCCTGCTGGAAGAGCGCGAGGCCCAGGCCCCATGCGTCGGCCAGGACGCCCGGCGCGGCACCCGGTACGGGGCGGCGCATCTCCTCGGCGGCCTCCGGCGTCAGCACCGCGCGGGGGCCGCGTCCGATCAGGACCCGGCCCAGTGCGACCAGGTCGAGCGCGCTCGCCAGCAGGGCACCCGCCGGGGCCTCCACCGGCGCCAGGGTCTGCTGCACCGCAACCACCCGCCCGGAGGCCGGGTGCACGGAGTGGCCGCGGGCCACCGGACGCGTCGGCGCGGCATCGCCGAGGAAGGCGGGACGGGTGCCCAGGGGTTCCAGGAGCAGCGCGCACACGGCGTCCCGCCACGGCATGCCCGTCACGGCTTCGACCAGCCGTCCGGCAGCGACATATCCGGCGTTGGAGTAGGAGAAACCGCTGCCGGGCGCGCACACCGAGTCCCGGCCGGAGCAGTGCGCGGACAGATAGCGCACGGGGGTCAGCGCGGCCGCGTCGTCCGAGTCGGGCCCGGTCGGCAGCCCCCCGGTGTGGCTGAGCAGCTGCCGTACGGTCAGGTGCGGTGCCCGCCGCAGCTCGGGTAGGTGCGTACCGACCAGGTCGGTCAGCGCGAGGTCGCCGTCGTCGGCCAGGAGCATGACAATCGCGGCCGTGTAGGGCTTGGTGACGGAGCCCAGCGGCACCGCCGTGTCCACGGTGAACATCTCGCCCGTGGAGACGTCCGCCTCGCCCGTCTGGACCGTGTACGTGACCGAGTCGGTCCGCACGGCGAGTTGGGCCCCCGGCACGCCGTGGGTACGCGCGAGCGTGTCCAGCCGCTCTTGTAAGGCGCGTCGTATGTGTGTCGGCTGCCGGCTCGCGACCGGAGCACTCGAAGCATGCGGCATGAGAAAGGAACTCCCGGAACTCGAAACTCACGGGGGATGACGCGCCTGCCTGCCGGGCAACCAACGGTTCACGGCAGGGGCGGACCAGCCCCTGGGCCTGGTCGCCGAGGGCACTCGGCGACCGTTCTCCTCACACGCGCCCGGCCCGTGGAGCCGGGCGCGCCTCCTGTGCGAACGGCGCTACGGCCTCTGCACCTCCAACGGCAGACGGCTCGGGCTGACGATGACGGCAGGGTTGTGGAACTCGACCTCGCGGCGGCTCGGGACGGTGATGCCGGAGAACCGGTCCAGCAGTTGGCGCAGCGCGAGGTGCGCCTCCAGCCTGGCCAGGGGGGCGCCGAAGCAGAAGTGGATGCCGTGGCCGAAGGTCAGATGCGGGTTGGGGCTGCGCATCACGTGGAACGTGCCGGGATCGGTGAACCGTGCCGGGTCGCGGTTGGCGGCGGCGAGGTTGGCCATCAGGATGGAGTCGGCGGGCACGGTCCTGCCGCCGAGTTCGACCTCGCGGGTGGTACGGCGCCCGAGTTCGGGGAAGGGCGGCAGCCAGCGCAGCACTTCCTCGATGGCGTCGGGCAGCCTGCCAGGGTCCGCGCGTACCAGGGCGGCGGCCTCGGGGTACTGGTCGAAGCTGAGCACGGCGTTGCCCAGCAGGGCGGTGGTGGTGATGTGCCCGGCGACCAGCAGCAGGGCGACAAAACCGACGATCTCCTGGTCCGCCAGGCGTACGCCGTCCACTTCGGCCTGCAGCAGTCTGCTGGTCAGGCCGTCACCGGGGTGTTTCCGGTGGTGGCGGATGTGGTCGAGGATGTAGCCGTTCATCTCGCGCACGGTGGGCGCGATGGAGTCCAGCGCGCGCTCGATATCGCTCATGTCCAGCGCGTCGCCCAGCTCGTCCCCGCCGAAGAGCGTGGCTGCCCACTCCTGGAACAGCCCGCGGTCACCGGCCGGCACGCCGAGCAGCTCGGCGATCACAAGGATGGGCAGCGGGTAGGCCAGTGCGTCCACCACGTCGAAGTGGTCACGGTCCTCGACGGCGTCGAGCAGCTCCGCGGTGATGGCGTGGATCCTCGGCTCCAGTCCGGCGACGACGCGGGGGGTGAACGCCTGGCTGACGAGGGTGCGCAGCTTGCGGTGCTCCGGCGGGTCCATGCCGACGAAGTTGCCCTGGCGGAAGGTCTCGAAGTCCGGCTGGGTGGGGGTCAGCCCGGAGAAGTCCGAGGAGTAGGTCGCCGGGTCGGCGAGGACGGTGGCCACGCTCCGGTAGTCCAGAACCTGCCAGAGGTTCTGCTCCTCGTCATGGCGTACGGCGTCGGCCGCACGCAAATTACTCCACCGGCCGACCAGATCGTCGAGGACGAAAGGTGCCTCTTTCACTTCGTTGCTGGTCACCGGTACTCCTTGAAGTGCGGTTCCGGGAGGCTTCGTTCCTCCCCGGCAGTGATGCGCTGGTCTGGTCGGCGGCCGTACCCCTCGAAAAGACGGATCGCCGTGTGACGCAACAGGGTTACTATCACAGCCCTTTCGTGACGTTGACTGCCTTCTGATTAATTTTGTACTTCCTGTGCGCGAATTGAAGAAACCCGTGTTCCGGCGCATGCTTGTCACGATGTGGTCGTGATCCCCAAAAGGGCATCCCAAATCCCCCGACGGCACGCCCCTCATCGAGATACGGGAACATGAACGCCGGTTATAGGAATGCCGATACGGTCAGCGGCCGGGCCCCACGGAGAGTCGACAGCGCAGCCCCCTGAATCTGCACTTCCTGTCGGCCGCGGGCGCGGCAGCGCCGGCCGTCGCTGTGCCGCGATCGGCTTGGGCGGCGCCTGGATTCCGGGCGCCGACGGTCAACGGCGACAGCAGCAGAAAAGCAGCCGTGATGGTCGGCCGGGACACCGTCGCAGGCCGGCCGCCGGCCCCTTACGGACAGAGCCGGACGCGCAATTCCACATGACGAGCCCCCCTCCCGCCCCTTGCCGAATGCCGCGGAGAACACGCCGCCGGGTCCGCCTCACTACTCGGCGAACAAGCCCGCGGAACCCCTCCTCGGCCATTCACCGTTGCACGGGCATACGGCAGCGAAGCCGCCGTTGACCATCTCGTTACCACACATCCCCCACTGAAAACCCCCTCGCACATGACGCGTGCACAGGAATCCCCGCGCCCAGCAAAGGTGGACGATCCGCGCACGAGCCGCCGGCGCCCGAAAAAGGAAAGAGAGAAACGTAAACATTACCGGCAGGTACATTTTGATGTTGTCAGCGATCCACGTCTCCGAGCGCTTTCACGCCAGTCCAGCCTGACCGACAGTCTTCACTCCCCGTCATATAATAGCAACCCCCTGCAGTCTGACGGAGAGTGATTTTTAAACCCATTTGCCTTCACTCGCTCGCGGGCCGCAAGTAACACCTGTTGCTCGTGAGGCGAGGGATTTTCGACTGTCCGTTCGAGTCGAGCGCGGGGAAGTGGGTATTGAGCGTTTCCCGGAGAGCTGAGGAGCCCCTCCAAGGGTGTCCGCCCTCCCCGCCGCACGATGATGCCACCACCGTTGGCCGACAAGTAGCAGACCTTGGCAAACCACTGCGGGGAGAGCAAGCCTCCAGAGCAGATCCGGCCCAGGGCGGCGGCCGGCGCGGTGCGCCTCGAGGCGCTCACCTCGGCGGCGTCCGGCATCGAGGTCGAGCAGGCCAGGCGGTTGCCACGGTCGTCATCAGCCACCGTGGCCTGCATCCACGGTTGTTGGTCGGCCAGGTCGGCCACTCGCTTCATGGCTTGCTTTCGACGGTCGGCTAATTGGCTGGATTCCATGCCTTGCGGCCGATGTCGACGCCGGGGTAATTGCTCCGCCGCATACGCGGAAAGAGATGACGTATTCCTTCCCGACGCGCGAACACCCGGGGCGGACACGCCGAATATGCCCACGCCACGAGCCCGTCGCTCTCGGCTCGCGGCGGTCCACGGCCTCACCACGGAAGGCACAGACCCGCGGCCCGAAGCGCCGAGGGCACCCGGCGCGCCGGCACACCTGCCGGACGACCCGACCGGTGGCATGGGGGCGGGCACCGAATGACCGTGCTCCGCCGCTACGTTGCCGGCCCGCCGTGCTCAACGACGGTAACGGACACCCGGGTTGGACTGACACGTGGGCAGCGCAAGGCGGCTGAACACGGCGCACGGGGTCACGGCGCAGGGCCGGACGACTCCTGGAGCCGTGGTCTCGCACAGGGTGCGCTCCCGCCCCGCACGTCTCAGGGCACCGGGACGCCGACGCGCCGCCCGCACCGGCCGTCGTCACTCCCGGAGCAACCGGCCGGAGCCCTGGCCATGGTTACGCAGGGGCGGCGGAGTATGGGACAGTGAAGCGACGGAACAGCCTGGTTCGGCTCGTGAGTCTCACTCACCCGGCGCTCCCAGAGGCAGGATGTGTCCCCGGCAGCTGCTGCCGTGGCGACCGCGAACTCCGGACCCGACGCCGACGCGATGCCTGCCGTGTACCCGCAGCGTTGCGGCTGCTCGTGGCTGCCACCCCAACTCTTTGAGGGCGTTATTCCTTTCAGCATCAGCACCCAGTATCTGGATGACACCGTACTGCTCATGGCCTGCGGTGAGATCGACCGCGCCGGGGAGCCCGTGTGCGACCGCGTCCTCACCACACTGCCCGCGACGCTGTCGAGTGTGGTCCTGGACATGCAGAACGTGCCGTTCATGGACGTGACGGGACTGCACTTCCTGTGCGGCCTGCACCATCACACCACCCGGCATCACATCCGTCTGCACACCCGCGGCTGGCGGTCGCAGCCACGGTACGTCCTCGATTCGGCCCTGCACCTCGATCTGCGGGGCGCGGACCTGAACACCGCGGTACGCGCGGCTCTGGACCTGCTGTAGCGCTTCTCGTGTGGCGCGGGAAGCGGGTCAGGTGTGCTCCGCTCCCCCGAGGCGCCGCCGGGCCCGGCCCACCGGACGGCCACCGCAGTCACGACAGGAGCTCCTGCAGTGCCCCCTGGTCTTTTCGCGATACGGGCCGGGGCGCTGCCGCGAGGTTGACCGCCGCCGTGGCCCGCCCCGGCCCCCTCCTCCCCTACCCCGGTGACAGACCGTCACGCATCAGGATTCCGCGCGGATCCGCCGGCGCTCCGGCCGGCTGAACCCGCCCGGATCACGTCCCGCAAGTCGGCTCAGCCGAGGGCGACTTCACACGGAACCGTCGTCGCCAGGGTCGACGCTGACACCCGGGCGAGGAACGAGCGGCTCAGCGGGCAACCACACAAGGCAGGGGCACCGCCGGCCGGCACCTGCCGAAGTCCCGGGGGCACACAGCGGCGGAGCCCGCACGCTCCCCGCACGGGGTCGTACGGCAGGGAAAGGCGATGGGTCCGGCCGGATGTCCGGCCGGACCCATCGCCTTGCTGGGCATCAGGTCAGGGTGCGGGTCAGTGGCCGCCCTCGTCCACGACCGCGACCTCCTCGATGTTCTGCTCGATCGCCTCGGCCGAAACGGCGGTGGCGCGGGCCCAGTAGTAGATCCCCAGCGAGAACACCGTGATCAGCGCCATGTCCCACCACAGCGGGAGGTTGCCCTGGCCGCCGAAGCCGCCCTGCCAGGCGATGAGGCCCATGCCGATCAGGTACGCCGGAAGCCACTGCGCGGCCTTCCAGTCCAGTCGCGGAGCGTTCGGAAGCCGCTTCTTCGTCGCGTACCAGGCGTAGCTGCCGAGCAGCACATACCCGATGACGATCGCCCCGCCGAGCCGCTCCAGGGTGTTCCAGCCGGCCCAGTAGATGATCAGGCTCGCGACCGCGAAGGACACCGGGGAGATCACGCCGCCGCCGGGGAGGCGGTACGGGCGCTCGTGGTGCGGCAGCCGGTTGCGGAAGACGCCGAACGCCAGCGGTGCGCCCGCGTACATCAGCACGCTCGCCGAGGTGATGAAGGAGACCAGCTCCTGCCAGCTCGGGAAGGGCAGGAAGCAGATCACGCCGGTCACGAACGAGATGATCAGGCCGAACCACGGCACACCGCGGGCATCGGTCTTCTCGAACAGCCGGGGCGCGTAGCCGTTCTTGCTCAGGCCGTAGGAGATGCGCGAGGTCGAGGTGGTGTAGATCAGGCCGGTGCCACCGGGGGAGATGATCGCGTCGGCGTACAGGACCCAGCCCAGCCACCCCAGGCCCACCACGGTGGCCAGACCGGCCCACGGGCCGCTGATGCCCGCGTAGTCCAGCTTGGCCCACCCGTGCGCGAAGGAGGCCAGCGGCAGTGCGCCGATGTAGACCACTTGAAGAAGGATGTAGATCACCGCGCCGATCACGACCGAGCCGATCGTGGCGCGCGGCAGGTCGCGCTTGGGGTTACGGCTCTCGCCTGCGAGCTGGATGGCCTGTTCGAAGCCGAGCAGCGCGAAGATGATGCCGCTGGTGCTGATGGCGCTGAGCACGCCCTTGGCGCCGAAGGGGGCGAAGCCCTGCGAGGTGAAGTTGTGCGGATGGAAATTGGTCGCCGCGATGATGAAGATCGCCCCGAGGGGTACGGCGATCTTCCACCAGGTCGCCGCGCTGTTGGTGTGCGCCAGCACCTTCACACCGAGGAAGTTCACCGCGACGAAGACCGCCATCAGGACGAGCGCGACGATGAAGCCGCTCGTCGTGAGGGTCCCGTTCGCATGCTGGAACCCCTGGGCCCATGACCAGTGACCGGCGTACCCGATCATGGCCTCGACCTCGATCGGGGCCACCGTCGCCGCCTGGAGCCAGGAGAACCAGCCGAAGGACATACCGGCCAGACCACCGAAGGCGTAGTGCGGATACCGCGCCGTACCACCGGCCACCGGGAACAGACCGCCGAGCTCGGCGTGCACCAGTGCCAGCAGCACCACCGCGATCGCCCCGATGATCCAGGAGATCAGCGCGGCCGGACCCGCCACCACTACGGCCTTCTGTGCTCCGTACAGCCAACCGGATCCGATGATGGAGCCGACCGACGCCCACATCAGGCCGATCAGTCCCACATCCCTGCGGAGGGAACCGGATGAGCTCGTCCTCTGGGGAGCGATCTCGTCAACGCTTGCCATAGGAGGCCTTTCAAGACAGGGCTGGCTGAAAATTTGCCTCAGAGTAGGGAGCATTTCTGGCCCTGCAAAGAGCCGTTGGCTAAATAGTTATATTTCTTGAAGAAATGCATACCTAATTCTCGGCTCGCCGCTATGGACATTCCGCGGAATGTGCGAAGGAGTGCCTCCACGAGCAGGCCGGATGGCAGGCCGCGACCGGGCCCTCACTCATCCCCGCATCGGCATTCCGCGCAAAATTGAGGGAATCTTGAGCTTTCGCGTCCGGGCAATGCCATTCACCAGGGCGAGCCGACCTCGCTAACTGTCAGTGAGCGTTGCCCCCCGTTGGGTGACGACCCTTTTCCGTACCCACGGGCGGTCGCATGGCGGCCCGGCGGAGTACGAGGCCCGAGCGGCTCCCCTCTCCGTCACCGCCGAATCCGCCCCCGGCCGACCGGCGAAGGGCACCGACGGACCCCCGCCGCGACACCCCTGCCCTACCGGACATCGCGCCCCGGCTGCCGCCGCGCCGCCGGCCGCCGCTCCAGCGGGACGGAGGCCTTCCGCGACGCGCCGATGAAACGAGAGTCGTGGAGCAGCCGGCAGGGCGGACAGGGTTAAAACTCCGCTTCGGCGCGCCGTTCCCCCTAAGAGTCAACTTCTCGCTCATGCCACCCATAAAGCGCATTTTTCCCATGTCTTCAAGCGGTGCGCCGTGACAAGACGGCTGACTGTGGGTCATATGTCGCTACTGCGACTCAGAAGGCCGACGCTGTGTCGTCCTTCGCCGCAGGCCGAAAGGAACATGCCCATGCGCACTGCCCGCACCCTGTTCGCCTCAGCCGTCATCACCGCGGTTTTCGCGGTGACCGCCCCCTCCGCGATCGCCTCGTCCGCGGCCGAGGACAGCGCCACGGTCAGCGCGACCTCGGCACACAACGACGACCACGGCCGTTACCCGAGGGGGGACGATGACCACCGGTACGGCCACCGCAGGCACCACCACTGCAGGCACGGTCACCACAGGCACCACCACCGCTGGCCGGTCGGCGGTGTGCACACCGGCGGCGGAGCCATGGCCGGCTGAGACGAGGGCCTGACAACGGAACCGAGCTGTTCCGCCGGACGGCGACGACCCGGCATCGGCGCCGGCGGGTTCCGACGACTCCCCTGTCGACAGCACTGAGTGGGTGCGGCAACAATCGTGTTGCCGCACCCACTCATGTGCATTCCGGACGCCTCTTGCGATCCCGCATCCGGTGATGCCATCTTTCGTGACCCCACGTCAGAAACCGCCCGGAGGGAAATGGTTCGGGACCGGTACGAGGGTGTCGTGAGCCCCTTTTCCCGCCTCCGCAGGCACGCGCTCAGCTTCGGCCCGTCGCGCGGACCGGGACCGCCCCTCACGGGAAACTCCCCCGTTTCCCGCAGAGTCCTGCGGGCAGCGGAATGATGACGCCGACGAAAGGACCGCCTCATGAGCGCCGTTGAGAAGGCGAAGGCCAAGACCGGGCAGACGACCGGGAAGGCGGAAAAGGAAATTGGCCGCACGGTCGGCAATGAGCGGCTCGAAGCAGACGGTGTGGTGCGCGAGTCCAAGGGAAACCTGCGCGATGCAAAGGAAAAGGGCAAGGACACCCTCAAGGACTGACGCCGGGATGCTGCTCATGGTGGGTGGGACCACACGATCGTGTGGTCCCACCCACCATGAGCAGGTGCTGCATCCGGAGCCGCTACGGAAACCCGTCGCGGAAGTCGGGGCCGGACACGAAGCGGCCCCGGCCTCCGGCTCTGTCCGCCACAGAGCTCCGCGTCGCTCTTCCCCACCGGCCTCCTCCCCCGTACGGCCCCTCCGTCCCGTTACGCCTGGCGGGAACCCTCCCGACGCCTCGGCGCCCGCATACCGGCGCTCACGTCACCGGGAGCGATTCGCCGAAGCAGGCCATGGCTGATAGGGAGGTGACATGAGCGATATCCCTCCGGTTTTGACCGTGACCGCCATCAGCACCATCGGGGTCACCGATGTTCACGACGAGAACGCGGACTCCTGGATGGTGATCGAGACCGCCGAGCAGGGGCAACTGCTGCTGAACCTGCCCGGCCCCCTCTACGAGGCCGCGGTCCAGGCAACCAAGCTCCCGGCCGACCAGCCCGGCCCCGGCCGCCTGGCGCTCACCGAGGAAGAGATTGCCGCCTACCGCGCCCATATCGCGGGGATGTCCCGCACCGACTAGACGTCCGCCCGCACGGACTGGCGATCCGCCCGGGAACGGCTGCCCGCGCGATGCCCCCTCGTCCCCCGGCGCGGGGGCGGCTGAGCCGGGCGGCAGCGTGCGCGGCCCCGGCCGAACAGCCCGTCGCACCGGCCGCCTTGACCTGCTTGCCCGCCCGGCCGAGCCGCACAGCACGCCGCGGAAATGACCGGTGCGCTGTGCGGCTCGGCCGCACGGTGTCCGGGAGTGCGGCCGTCAGAGTGCGGCTGGGGCCGGCGCCCAGCGGTCGAGTATGAAGCGACCGGCCCGGTCCAGTGCCGCATCCGCTTCGTCGAGCGATCCGGTGAACGACTGGAAGACGTGCGGGACGTCAGCGGTGACGTCGAGGATCACGTCCACACCGGCTGCGGCCGCCCGGGTCGCGAGGCGGGTCGAGTCGTCAAGCAGTACCTCGTTCGACCCGGCCTGCAGCAGGAGCGGTGGCAGCCCGCTGAGGTCGGCGCACACCGCCGGGCTCAGCAACGGCTGCCGCGGGTCCTGGCCGGCCAGGTAGTGCGTGCCCAGACGCTTCAGGGACTGGCGGGTGAACAGCGGGTCAATCCCCTCCTTGGTCGTCATGCTCTCCCCACTGCGGGTCTGGTCCAGCCCTGGCGAGAACGCGACCACCCCGGCCGGGTTCGGCAGGCCGGCGTCCCGCGCGGCAAGTACGGTCATGATGCTCAGTCCGCCGCCGGCCGAGTCCCCGGCCAGCACGATCTGCTCGGCCGGCACGCCGTGCTCCAGCAGGTCACGGTAGGCCGCGACGCCGTCGTGGATCGCGGCCGGGAACGGGTGCTCCGGTGCGAGCCGGTAGTCGAGCGAGACGGCCCGAGCCCCGGTACGCCGAACGAGCGCCGCGGTGAGGTGCTGTGCCGTGGCGGGCGAGCCGAACACCCAGGCCCCGCCGTGGAAGTAGAGGACCGTCCCGCTGGTCACCCCGTCCTCCGGCTCGATCTCCAGTGCCGGGCGGCCACCGAGGGCAGTCGGGGTGAGGGCGACTCCGAGCGGCTCCGGGCTGCCGGCCATCATCGCAACGAAAGCCGTGCGCAGCTCATCCGGTGTCCGACCGGCATCGAACGCCGCCGACCGCAGTAGGGCGTCAACGGTCGCGCGCTGTTCCTTGCTCATACTGTCCTCCAGATCGGGTGGCCGCGGGCTCATGGCCCGTCGGCGGTAGCCTTGAGAGACTACATTCCATGGAAGATACTTCCCGAGAAGCCGGAGCGTCCATATGACTGATCACGTGCAGGTATTCGCCGACCTCGTCCGGTACGAGACGCGGCTCTACAACGTCCTCGGCGAGCGGCTGCGGACCGAGCACGGCCTGACTGCCGGCCAGTTCGAGTTCCTGCGGATCATCGGCAGCCGCGACAGCTGCCGGGTGAACGACCTCGCCCACGAGATCGCCATTACCGTGGGCGCAACCAGCAAAGCGGTCGACCGGCTGGCGGCCGCGGGGTGGGTGAGCCGCCGCCCGAACCCGCAGAACCGCCGCTCGTCGCTGCTCGCCCTGACGGCGGCGGGCCGGCAACTGCTCGACGCCGCCACACCGACCTTCGAGAGCGAGTTGCGCACCTGGCTCGCCGACCCGTTGACAGCACAGTCGCTCGACCAGCTGGCGGCCACTGTCGCCCGGCTACGACAGACCGTGGAGGACGCGCGCGTCGGTATGCCGACAGGCTGAACGATCAGCCGGCCCGCCCCCACCGGCGGGCGTACCGGTCCCTGCGGCAGGCCAGGGCCGTCCGCTGACGGCCCTCAATTCCGCGGCAGGAGGGAACCCAGCGGCCCGAGGTCGAGGTTGAGGTCTTCGAGACGCAGGCCGTGCTGATCGCACAGTTCGGTCATGCGCGCTTCGAGGTGCATGAGTGTCTCCCCGATCTGTTCCACCTGGTCGTCGCTCAGGTCCCCCTGTTCCACCCGGCGGATCGCCTGCCGTTCCATCAACTGCCGCAGGAGTTCCACCACGGTGAGTACCAGCGACACCAGGTCGCGGCCCATTTGTTCACGGTCGACGTCGAATCTGCCCTCGCGCGGACCGGTGCGTTCCGTCACAACGGGCCCGAATCCGACCACGGTGCGGGCACCCGTTCGCTGACTGACGACAACAGCGCGTGCAGGGAGAGCCGCACCAAGGGCACGTCCGCGATGGCGATGACCAGGTCCCCGCTGATGACAACGCCGGTGGACAGGACGCGGTCCAGAAGGTCGACCAACGGGACGCCGATGGGGCCCGAGAGCGGGCCCGGTGTTTCCCAGGGGACGGGATACGGAGCGGACACGATTCACACCTCTCCGACGAATGAGTACGGGACCCAGGGGCCTGATACCTCGACCTCTGCTCCGGTGCGGTGGCGCAGGTCCTCCACGGCGTGGAGCAGTCTCCTTTCGCGCACGGACGTCACCAGGTAGGCGGCGTTGAGGACCTGCAGGCGGTGCTTCTCCCCCGTCATCTCCGGGGTGTGCGGGCGCAGCCGGCGGGTCGCCGTGGCGAGGCGGCTCAGGGCGGTATCGATGTCTTCGGCGGTCTGCAGCGCACGGTCGTGGTGATGCTCGCGCGCCCGGTGCAGGCCCCGCTTCCGTTCCAGGTAGGCACGGCCCGCCCCTCCTTCCGCACGGCCGCCGCCGAGAGGTTCCGGGGGTGTGGCCGCGGAAGGTGTGGGGGCTGCCGCGGAAAGGTAGACCTTCACCCCCCATTCGGCGTGGCCTTCAATGCGTTCCAGTACGGCGGCGAAGCGGTCCGCGTCCGCTTCGAGGGCCTGCCGCGCCCGCTCGTCGCCCCGGTAGAGAGTGGCCAGCGCCAACGGCACCGTGGGCCCGCAGGCGGCGGCCGCGGTCACCACCTCGTGG
The DNA here is from genome assembly GCF_053612065.1 of Streptomyces sp. NPDC054765. Lineage (NCBI taxonomy): Bacteria > Bacillati > Actinomycetota > Actinomycetes > Kitasatosporales > Streptomycetaceae > Streptomyces > Streptomyces sp. NPDC054765. Next base: position 188,212 of record NZ_JBSHBP010000005.1, read on the forward strand.
TGGGCCCGTGCACAGCGCTCGAGTTCCGCCCGGTCCGACAACCGCTGCTGCCATGCATCCTCGGTGAACTCGGCAGCGGGTACGTGCTGGATGACCGCCGTGAGCGGCCCGAAGTCCAGACCGCGCACGGGAAAGCCGCCGGCGAGGCCGGTGAGTGCGGTGAGGGCGGCGGGATCAAGCTGCCGGCAGACGGCGTAGACATAGGTCGCGGTGGCACCCTGCGGGGTGCCCGGCTGCTCCGTCGTCATGTCCCCGCCCCCGCCGTGTCCTTCGTCCGGGGAGCCGGCGAGTCACCGCCATCGGCGGACTCCAGCGCTTCCATGCGCTCGCGCAACCGGCGGTTCTCCTCCCGCAACTCGTTCTGTGCTGCCTTGGAGCTGAGCGCGGGATCGGTCTCCCACCAGTCGATGCCGGCCTTCCTGGCCGTCTCCACCGACGCGACGAACAGGCGCAGCCTGATGGTGAGCAGCTCGATGTCGAGGAGGTCGATCTTGATGTCACCGGCGATGACGATCCCCTTGTCAAGGACGCGTTCCAGAATGTCGGCGAGGTTCGAGGTGGTCGGACCGTTGGCGGGACGAGCGTCCCCTCTCTCATCGACGTCGGTCACGTGGTCACCCATTCCTCTTCGTCATGGTCGCGTTCTTCATCGGCTCAGGTCCGGCGGCGGCGCCGTTCTTCGGCGACGAGCTGACCGGTGCGGCCCGGCCGGCGTCGGGAGGGGGGCGACGCCGTGGAGCGGGTCGGCGTCCACTACGGCCGGGCGGGTGACCGCCGGCCGGGGCGGTTGCGCGAGGGGCTCCGGTTCGTCGGCCGGCCAGCGTCCGGTTCGATGGCCGGTCAGCGTGTGACACCACTCCTCAGCTGCCGCTCAGCTCTCGTACAACAGGTCGAGCAGCTGCTCCTCTTCGCGTTCGAACGCCTCCTTGCTGAGGTGGCCGGACTCGAATTCATGGTTCAGGGCGGCGAGCCGGGCGCGGATCACGGACGGGTCGTGCAGCTCACGGTCGGCCGCCTGGGCAAGTTGATCCGCCACCCAGACCACGCCTCGCACGGGCGCGAGCGGCAGGGTGAGCACACCGCTGATCAGCCCCATGTCATCCTCCGGCTCTGCCCGCGAGCGCGCGCGGTTCGAGGAAGCTGTAGCAGGGCAGCGGGCCCGCCACCCTCAGTGCGACGCGATCGCTGCGGTGCCGGGCGAGACGCTCCGCCTCCGCGGCGAAGCCGTCGCTGTCCCTCCGGTCCACCAGGAAGGACATATTGACCTGGCACCCGGAAACCTCCGGCCCGGCGGCGACGGCACGGGCCCGGGGCGTCAGCTCGTGCACGATTTCGTGCCCTGCCTCGGCGGCCCGGCGCGACAGCGCGGTTGCCACCGCTTCCCCGAGACGCATATTCGCCTCGTAGCTCGGGCGCCGGCGTACCGCCTCGCGGAGCCCGCGGATGGTGGCGTCCCCTTTGACGAGCGCGGCGAGCGAGTCGTCGGCCGGCATCGCTTTGACGTTGATCTCGACCCGCCCCGCGAGGTCTTCCAGGGCGGCCAGATGGCGCTCCTCGGCGTCCGAAAGCTGGCGGCGGACCACGGTCTCGTCCGGCGCGACCATGCCGAACCGCATGGGCAGCACCGGTCCGTCCTCGGCCAGGGCCAGCAAGAGTTCCTGGTGCGCCATGAGGTCGCGGCGACGGGCACGCAGCTTCGGCGGCGCCTGGCTCACGACCGCGGCAAGGCGCCCCTCGCCGATGCTCTCCACGGTCCCCGGGGGATCCCCCACTCCGCCCCGGTCCGCGGGCAACGGGTGGCCGGCCCGGACGATGCCGTAGACATAGATGCCGTCGTCCGTCACTGGTTACTCCTCCTCTGAGCGTCGTCGGCGGGAGGCGGCTCCGGACCGGGCGGAACTGCTGCGCCGGCGCCTTGACGGCTGCGCTTCCTCCTCGGATTCGTCCTCCGAGTCGTCGTCCCCGCCCACCGCCGAGCGGACCGTCTCGCCAATTGATGTGGCGGCTTTCTTGACCTTGCGCTTTCCGATGCTCTTGGCGGCCTGGCCGCTGAAGAGTTCCGGGACGGTCACGCTGCCCGAATCGCGCTCCAGATCCAGTCGATTGCACGCTTCGGCGAAACGCAGGTAGGTATCGACGCTGGCGACCACGATGCGGGCATCGATCTTGAGGATCTCGATGCCGACCAGGGACACCCGTATGAACACATCGATGACCATCCCCCGGTCCAGGATGAGTTCCATGACGTCGTACAGCGTTCCCGCTCTGGGCGGGCAGGGAATTACCTCGCCGGACAGTCCTGAATAAGTCGTCGTGGCCATCTGGGGTGCCCTTTCAGCTGGTCAGCGCGGCGCGTTCACTGGTCGGCCGCACCTCGTCGGTAGCGGTGGGTCCGGTAGTACTCGAGCAGCTCGCCGTCGTCGTCGAGCTTCACCTCGTATGTCGCGAGGAGGCTCGTGGTGTCCGGGATCCGCGCCAGCTCCAGCACATCCACCTCGACGCACCAGCCGTCGTCGGTGCGCCGCACCGCCGAAACGCCTTCCGTACGGTGGCTGATCAGGCTCTGCAGCAATTCAGCGGCCCGGCGAGCCACCGTCCCGGGGTCGTTCTCCGGCGCTTTCTTGCTTTTTCGGGCAGCCGTGGACGACCGAACCCGAGTTCGGGATTGTTCTGCCATACACCTCAGTCTCATCGCCATCCTGACCTGCGCATCTTTAACGGGACCAAATGATGCGACCCACAGGGACTTCGTGGTGGTGTCGCACGGCTCACCCTCGTCCTCATCGTCTGCCGGGGCTGCGCGCTGCCGGTTCAAGCCGTCCACGCGAACCGGTAACTCGAGGGCAGTGCAGCCGAGTTATCCACAGGAGGGGGCCTCCGGAAACGCGGACGGGGCATTCACCCCTACCGTCGGTGACATGCACGGAGGACTGCCGTTCATCGGCATCAGCACCATCGTCTACGGCGTGATCGGACTGTTCACGGTCGTAGCCGGCGCCATCCGCAAGACAAGGGGAGACCGAGTTGCACACCATCACCGTCATCGTGCCCGCGCACAACGAGGAGGAGGGACTGCCCGCCACACTGGAGTCCCTCGCACGTCAAACGGTCCGGCCTGACCGCATCCTGGTCGTGGACGACGCCTCCACGGACCGCACCGGCGAAGTGGCGGCCTTACACGGCGTCACCGTACTGCGACCGCCGCACAATCTCGGCAGCAAAGCCAGAGCACAGAACTTCGCCCTCCCACAGTGCACCACCGACCTCGTCCTGGCCGTCGACGCGGACACCGTCCTCGCACCGGACTACATCGAAACCGTCCTGCCCGTCTTCGACGACCCCGACGTCTCAGTCGCCGCAGGCACGGTCCGCACCCGCCACACCCGCACTCTCTGGGAACGCGGCCGCTCCACCGAATACCTCTTCGGCTTCCACTGGCACCGCCCCATCCAGGCCCGCGCCAACAGCCCCATGGTCTGCTCGGGCTGCTGCTCCGTCTTCCGGCGCGACGACCTGACGGCCTTCGGCGGCTTCCCCGAACGGACCATCGTCGAGGACATGGACTACACCTGGTCCCAGCAGATCGCCGGCCGACGCGCGGTCTACGTCTCCAACGCCGTGGCCCTGGCCGCCGACCCGGAAGACCTCACCTACCTCCGCAAGCAGGTCTGGCGCTGGATGGCCGGCTTCTGCCAAAACGTCCGCCTCCACCTCGGACGCCTGCTCACCCACAAACCCCTGCTCGCGCTCTGGGTACTGCTCGCCCTCCTGGAGATCCTCACCGCACCACTCTGGTGGGCCACACCATTCATCATCACCGCAACCACCGACCAGCCACCCGCGCTCGCCTTCGCCTGGTGGGCCGGAGCCGAACTCCTCCTGACAATGCCCCCACTCCTCTACGCCGCCCACCGCCGCAAACTCCCCTTGCCCGGCATCCTGTGGAACATCCCCTGCGTCTACGCAACCAAGGCCGTCAACCTCGTCTACGCCTGGAAGGCCCTCATCGTTGAACTCCTCCTGGTTCCACTCCACTTGGCCCAAGGCCTGACGGTCTACGAGAAAGGACGAGCCGACCACCGGCCGGTTCGATCAGCTTCGGCGGGGATGGGATAAGGCGAGGTGAGGCAAAGTGAAGTGAAGTGAAGTGAGGCGAGGTGAGGTGCGGGCCGGTCGTCCTTCCGGTGAGAGCCGGCAGCGGCTGAACACGGTCACCCCGGGCAGGAGACGGCGCACTCCTGCACCAGAAGCGGCCGGCGCCCCGCGCCCTCACCAAGGCCGTCACTGACGACGGTAAGTCGCCACCGCGTGTGATCGCCGTCCGGTGATCACACGCGGACGACGGCTTCCGGTTTCGGCACCCTGCCGGCACGGCACCGCAGAACCAGGCGTCCCGGTGGACGGTCTCCAGCACGAAGCCCTCACACACCTGCCCCCGGCTGCGGGCCTTGGTACGGGCGCCCTCGGCCATCCGGCCGATCGCCGTCTTCGAGCGGGCCGGGGTCTCGGAGTCGGACACCGTCAGCCGTTTCCCCCAGGCCGCCGACACCGCCGCGCCGTGACCGTCCTGCCCGACACCCGACACCCGACACCCGTCCCACCCATCGCACCCATCTCCCCCGTCCCATCCATCTCCCCCGCCCTATCCATCTCCCCGCCCTATCCATCCCACCCACCCCCCTCATAGCACCCATAGCGCTCATCGCACCCACCCCGCCGTCCTACCCGTCGCACCCGGCTCCCCACGTGGGCGGTCCTGTGCCCCTCCCGCCTCGGCCACCTCGCCCGGTGCGCTCTCCGGCAGTGATCGACCTCTCTCACCTCCCTCCACTACGGCATGTAGGGTTTAGGGGCCCTACGGCCCGTAGGGCGGACTGTGGGAGGTGCTTTTGGTGGACGGAGCGACTGCCGTCTTCATACCCGCGCAGGCGGAGGTGGAGGAAGTCTGGCCGCGCGACGGCCGGATCCTCATCCGCGGAATGGTGGCGGGCGGGGGCTCGCAGGAGGACGGGACCCTGGTCGTCCACTCCCGGGAGTCCAGAGGCAGCGAACTGTGTCTGCCGACCACCGGGACGGGCAATCGGTTCGAGGTGTCCATCGGCCTCGATGAGCTGGCCGCCGCCTGCTCGGGCACCGACCAGACCTGGGATCTGTATCTGAAGCTTCCCGGGCGTGCGGAGGCGCTGCGGCTGGGGCGTCATCTGGACGACATCGTGGGGAAGAAGAAAATCTTCGTCTACCCGGCCCAGGCCGTGGCGGGGATGTGGATCGAGCCCTATTACACGGTGAAGGACAACCTGTCGGTCGTCTGCCGTCGGGAGGTGTCATGAAAATCCGCTTCCTGCTGCTCAACGCCTATACCGTCGGCGGCACCGTACGGACGGTGTTCAGCCAGGCCAACGCGCTGGCCGCCGCGGGCCACGAGGTGGAAATCACCAGCGTCTGGCGCCGCCGGGAGACTCCGGCGTTCGCCCTCGACCAGCGGGTACAGCTGCGCCCACTGGTCGACATATCCGCTGCCGTGCCCTCCTGGCGCCGGCGCTGGGAGTCACTGGCCATGCGGGGGCCGAGTCGCCTGGTGCCGGAGACGGAAGTGCGCTACCACCGGTTCAACCGGCTCACCGACCGCCGCATCGTGCGCTATCTCCAGTCGCTGGAGGACGGAATAGTGGTCGGGACCCGGCCGGCCTTGAACCTGCTGATCGCGCAGTATGCGCCGGAGACCGTGGCACGGGTGGGGCAGGAGCATCTGCACTTCGCGCAGCACAAACCCGCCCTCGCCGACGCCATCCGGGAGTCCTACCCGCAACTGGACGCGGTCACGGTGCTCACCGAAGCCGATGAGCGCGCCTACCGCTCGGCGCTGACCGTGTCGGATGTGCAGATTGCCCGTATACCCAACCCGCTCCAGGACACCGTGGCCCCGCGTTCCCCCCTGAGCCGGCCCGTAGTGGTCGCCGCCGGGCGACTGGTCAAGTCCAAGGGATTCGACCAGATGATCACTGCCTTCGCCGAGGTGGCCCGCGACCACCCCGACTGGCAGCTGCGGATCTTCGGTTCGGGGCCCGAGAAGCAGCGGCTGCGCGACCTCATCCACGCCCGCCACCTGTACAACCACGTCTACTTGATGGGCACCACGACGCAGCTGGACGAGGAACTCGCCAAGGCCTCGCTGTTCGTCCTCAGCTCACGGCACGAAGGTTTCGGGATGGTCCTTGCCGAGGCGATGAGCCATGGCGTGCCGGTGATCAGCTACGACTGCCCGCAGGGGCCGCGGGAGATCATCACCGACGGTGAGGACGGGTTCCTGGTACCCCCGGACGACACCGGCGGCCTCGCCGCGGCCATGAACCGGTTGATCGAGGACGAGCAGTTGCGCGGGAAAATGGGCGGACAGGCCGCCGTCGCCGCCCGCCGCTACGACATGGACCTGCTCCGGCCCCGATGGGAGCGGCTCTTCGCCGACCTGCTCGACGCCAAGCACGGTGCCGAACTCCTCGTCGCCTGAGCGCCCCTACACACACCGTAAGGTGGGGGTCATGGTTGCCAGTAACTCCCGCGGCGAAGGCGAACGCCGCAGCTCCGGTGAGCTGGAGAGCGAGGTCCTCGCTGCGCTGTGGGCGTCCGAGCTGCCGATGACCCCCACCGAGGTCCAGACGGACATCGGCGGTCTCGCCTACAACACGGTGCACACCATCCTCAAGCGCCTGTACGACAAGGGCCTGGTCGTACGCGACGCCGACGGCCGCCGGGGGGCGTACCGCCCGGCCAAGAACGCGGCGCAGCTGACGGCCGAGGTGATGCATCAGGCCCTGGACCGCGGCCCCGACCCCATCGCCGCGCTCCAGCAGTTCGTGACCGGGCTCAGTCCGGCCGAGGAACGGGCGCTGCGGGATCTTCTCGGCGGGGGCAGCGGCGCATGAGGGTCGATGTGTATGTCCCCTTGGTGCTCGCGGTGCTGCTGGCTGTCGCGGGCCCCGGGGTGGGCCGGGTCCTCGCTCCCGCCTACGCGGCGCGGGCCCTGGTCATCACCGGTGGGGTGACGGCGGCGGCCTCGGTGTGGGCGCTGATGCTGCTGGGCGGCACGCTCCTGGACGACGCCCCGCCGGTGATAGCGGAGGAGCAGGAGAACCGGCTGCACATCCCCGAGCCCGTCCCCGAGGTCATCGCCGTACTCGCCATCGCCCTGCTCGTGTTCGGCGCCTACCGGGCCCACCGGGTCCTGCGCACCCGTCGCGCCACCCTGCGCACCCTGAAGCGACTGCGTGAGACGCACCCCGCGGACAGTGAACTCATCGTCGTCACCTCCGCCACCCCTCAGGCGTTCGCGCTGCCCGGCACAGCGGGCCGGATCGTGGTCACATCGGCGATGCTCGCGGGCCTGGATGCGCACGAGCGCCGGGTCCTGCTCGCACACGAGCGCGCCCATCTGCGCCACCGGCACGACCGGCTCCGACTGGTCGCGGACCTCGCCGCGGCCGTTCTGCCGGTGCTCGTACCCCTACGGGAGACCGTCACCTATCTGCTGGAGCGATGGGCGGACGAGGACGCGGCCGAGACCGGCGCCGGACGTGAGACCACGGCGCGGGCGGTCGCCCGTGCCGCGCTGCTCTCCCACCGCAGCCGCCTCTCCTCCGCACTTCACCTCTCCCAACTGGCCGTCACCCGACGCGTCGCCGCCCTCCAGGCCGCGCCCCTCCCCCGCGCCCGGCTGCTGGTCGTCGCGGTACTCGCCTCGGCGATCCTCCCCGCCCTCGGAGCCGCCGACGCGACCAGCGACTTCCTCCACTTCCTGGGGAACGCCCTCACGCCGTAGCGCTCTTCGCCATAGCGCGCATACGCCTCAGCACTCTTACGCCTCAGCCCTCTCGCACCGTGGTGCGCTGAGACCTTGGCACCTCGCACCGAGGCGCCGGATCCGTAGCGCTCTTCCCCGCGACCGCCGACCGCCGACGGCCGACCGCCGGCGTTCAACGCGCATGGAGCACCAGCGCGCCACGGTCACACCACGGGTTGCCGCGCCCCGCCCTGCCCGGCCCCACATCCGCACATCCGCACATCCGCCGGCACTCCCGGCCTCCTCACCCGCCCGGCACCCTCGGCCCCCTCGCCCGCCCGACGCTCGGCTCCGGCAGTTCTCCCCAGCCCCCAGCCCCCGGCCGTCCGGCGGCTTTGCCGAAGCGTCTTGCGTGATTCATCTCCGGAACCCCGGCCGCCACCCCTGTGGCGGCAAGCTCGGCAGGGCAAGGTTCCCGAGTTCTACATCATGTAGTAGTTTCTGGCGAAAGCCTGTCCGCCGACTGCGGAACGGGCTGTTCCGGGTGGCAGCACCCCGGCGCACCCCGCGGGCAACCTGCCGACGAGGCCGCGCCTTTCACGCCCATGCCAATGAGGAGCTGAGCGGCTGTGTCCTACCGTGCCAACCCTGCGGATACACGGGCTCATACGCCGCCCCCGTGCGCCGGTCCGCGTCGCCCCGCCGCCCGGCGCATCGTGATCATCTCCGCGAGTGTGGGCGCCGGTCACGACGGGGCGGCCGATGAGCTGGCCCGGCGCCTGGAGTCCGAGGGATTCCTCGTGGACCGCCATGATTTCCTGGATCTGCTCCCGGCCCGTTCGGGCAAGCTGCTGGCGGGGTGCTATCGCCGCATGCTGGCCTGGGCCCCGGTCGCCTACCAGCGGATCTACGGCGCCACCGAGCACCGCCGGCGCCCCGGTGCAGCGGTACGCGCGCTGTTGCGCAGCGCCGAGCGGCGCACGCTGCGCGCCCTTCCCGCGGACACCTGCGCGGTGGTCTCCACCTACCCGGGAGCAAGTCAGGTACTGGGTGCACTGCGCCTGCGCGGCCTGCTGTCCGTGCCCGCCCTCACCTATCTCACCGACTTCTCGGTCCATGCGCTCTGGGTCGCACCCGGTATCGACATCCACCTCGCCGCCCATGCGATACCCGCCGGACAGGCCCGGGAACACGGCGCCGCCCAAGTGACCGTGACCGGGCCGGTCGCCGCCACGCGGTTCACCCCTGCCACCGAGGAGCGGCGTGCGGCGGCACGCATCCGGTTCGGGCTTCCCCCGCAGGCACCGCTCGCGTTGCTGGTCGCGGGCTCCTGGGGGGTCGGCCCCGTGGAGCGGGTGGCCGCCGAAATCCAGGCCACCGGCGCGGCGGTGCCCGTGGTGGTCTGCGGACACAACCATGCGCTGGTCGCCCGCCTGCGCCGGGCCGGCCTGGCACATGTGTACGGGTGGGTCGCGGACATGCCGGCGCTGATGGCCGCCGCCGATGTGCTGGTCCAGAACGCGGGCGGCCTCAGCTCACTGGAGGCGTTCGCCGGCGGCCTGCCGGTCGCCGGCTACCGCTGCATCCCCGGGCACGGGCAGACGAACGCCGCGGCGCTGCACGACGCCCAACTCGCCTACTGGATACGGGAATCCGCCGATCTGGAGCCGGTGCTCACCGCCCTCCTCGACGGCCCGCTCGGCCGGCAGCAGCGCGACCGCGGCCTCGCCCTGTTCGGTGCCCGGCCCGGCCCGGCAGAGGTCATCGCCGCTGTCGCGGGCCGGACGGCTGCCGCTCCGTGTGCCACGGGCCGGGTCCGGGCGCGCCCCACCGGGCGGGGACCTGCCCGGCGCGGTGTCCCGGCGGTGGCGGCGGCCATCGCCGTCACCGCCACCGTCACGCTGGGCATCGCCGCCCCGCTCGCCGAGGCGTACGCCGACACCCCGACGCGGTTCGCCGCACTCACCCACTTTCTGGAGGAGGACCGGCGATGACCGCCGCCCGTACCTTCGTGCGCGCCGGGGCCGCGGCACTTCCCGTGCTCGCGGCCCTGCACGCCTCACCGGTGATCACGACGTTCGGGCCGCTGCGCAACCGCTTGCTGCCCCGGCTGTCCGGACGGGGCAGGCCCGGCCATGTCGCGCTCACCTTCGATGACGGCCCCGACCCGCTCTCCACCCCGCACTTCCTGCGCCTTCTGGAGACCCGGGGACTGCGGGCCACCTTCTTCCTGCTCGGTTCCATGGCGGCACGCTCGCCCGCTCTGGTGAAGGAGATGACGGCCGCCGGGCATGAAATCGGCGTCCACGGCTGGGCGCACCGGCCGCTGCTCCTGCGGGGCCCGCGGGAGACCTACGAGGATCTCGCGCGCGCCCGTGACACCGTGGCCGACCTCAGCGGCATCCGGCCACGGCTGTTCCGCCCGCCGTACGGCGTGCTGACCACCGGCACCTATCTGGCGTGCCGCCGGCTCGGCCTGTCCCCCGTCCTGTGGACCGCCTGGGGCGAGGACTGGCGGGCGCGGGCGACTCCCGGCAGCGTCTACGACACGGTCGTCCGTGACCTGAACGGCGGCGCCACGATCCTGCTGCACGACTCCGACATCACCTCCGCCACCGGTTCCTGGCGCAAGACCCTGGCCGCGCTCCCCTGGCTGCTGGACGCCTGCCGGGGACGCGGCCTCGACGTCGGTCCGCTCCGTGAGCACGGTGTCCGGCCATCCCTCTACGCGCCGTAGTAGTTTGGAGGTCCGACGCGGAGTGGTGCCGCTCCGCCGAGACGTCGGCACACCGGACGATGAAGGGCTGCGAAACGTGGGCAGGCAAGGGGGCCCGGCGGCGGGCCGGCGGGCGCGGGGCGAGCTGGAGGGCGAAGTGCTGGCGGCACTCTGGGCGGTCGGCGAGCCGGCCGGCGCGGGCGTCGTACGCGAACAGGTCACCGGGGACCCCGCCTACACCACCGTGCTGACCATCCTGTCCAGGCTCCACGACAAGGGGCTGGTGGCCCGCGAGCGGGCCGGTCGCGGCTACCTCTACTCCCCGGTGCGCGACGAGGCCGGACACGCCGCAGCCGGTATGCACGACCTGCTGGAGCAGGGCGGCGACCGCGCGGCGGTCCTGGCCCGGTTCGTCTCCGAGCTGCGGGCCGAGGACGAGAAGCTGCTGGAGGAGCTGCTGCGCGGACAGCCGCGGACGTAGGCCTGCCTGTCCGCGAGCCCGCACCGCGGCCGGGGCCCTCCCTGCGGTGGCCGCCGCCCGCCGCCTCCCCGGCGGCGGGCACACCGTGACCCGGGCTCCGACGCGCACTGCGCCCTCCCGGGCCGACGTATACCGGCACCGAAGGATCTCCTGACGCACAGGAGCATCACGGAGCGTGCCGGTGCGCCGACCGGGCAACTCGTCCGCGACAGCGCCCGGCACGTGAGGCGGTGCTGATCGCCGCGTCCGATGCCCCGGGGGCGAGCGGCGCCCGTTCGGGCGCGTCCCGCGCAGCGTCTCGATGGCCACCGGTACCCCGAGGACGAGCGCCGGACGCGTGGGTGAAACGACTCGTTCCTATGCGACCGTGAGTACGATCTTGCCCTGGATGTGCCCACGGGCGGCGCGTTCGTGCGCTGCTTGGGCGTCCGCGAGCGTAAACGTGCTGTCGATCGCGACGCGGACCGTGCCCGCATCGAGCAAGCGTCCCAGTTCGGCGAGCTGCGCGCCGTTCGAGCGGACCTGGGTGCCCGTGACCGTGACATCCAGCTTGGCGGTCTCTTCTTCGTCGAATTCGCCGAAGAATACGGGGAACTGGGAGCCGCCGCGCTTGAGCGTGCGCAGCAAGCGCTTGCTGTCGGGGCCGCCGACGGCGTCGAGAACGAGGTCGACGTCGTGTACGAGTTCCTCGGGGCGACTCTTGGTGTAGTCGATGAACTGGTCGGCGCCGAGCTCGCGCAGGAACGATTCATGCGCGCCCGATGCCACCGCGATGACACGTGCGCCCTTCCACTTCGCCAGCTGTAGCGCGAAGTGTCCCACCCCACCCGCGGCACCGTTGATGAGCACCGTCGCGTGGGCGTCGAGTGGCACCGGGCGATGCTGCGCCGCCTGGAAGGGCGACGGGTGATCATGTCCGAGCTCGATCAGGAACTGCCACGCGGTGAGCCCGGCCATGGGGGCCCCGGCGGCGTGAACGTGATCGATGCCGGCCGGCTTGAGTGCGAGGTCCGACGCGGGCGCGGCCACGTACTCGGCATATGTGCTGCCATCGAAGCTGGGGAAGCGAAGGAGACCGAAGACTTCATCGCCGACGGAGAAGCCGTCCACATCCGCGGCGACAGCCTCGACGACGCCCGACAGGTCCGTCCCCGGAATCACGGGCAAGTCGAACTTCGGCCTCGTCTCCGGAGGCAGGTTGGACATGCCGTCGCGCAGGTACCAGTCGGGGGGATTGATGCCGACCGCGTGTACGCGAACGAGCACCTCACCCGGCCCCGGCCCGGGAATCGGCACCTCGTCGTACCGCAGAACCTCAGGGCCGCCGTGCTCATGGAGCCGGACTGCCCTCATCGTGTGTGTCGGCATCATCTTCTCCTGCCCGTGCTGCGGGATACGCTTATTCGGATCAGCGATCCACATAAGTGGACCACTGATCCGAATATATGGACCACTGAACCGGATAGTCAAGAGGGACAGATGCGGGCCGACGCCAGGAAGAACCGCGACCACCTGCTCGCAGTAGCGGGCACTGCCATCACCGAGCAAGGCGTCGACGTGTCACTGCGCGACATCGCGCGCAGGGCCGATGTCGGGCTGGCGACGCTGCTGCGGCACTTCCCGACGCGCGAGGCGCTGCTCGATGCCCTGCTCCGCACGAGCTTCGACGAACTGACGGTAAAGGCAGGCGAGCTCGAGACGTCGAGCTCGCCCGAAGACGCTCTTGTTTCGTGGCTACGCGAGGGCGTCGCGTGGACAACCGAATATCGGGGCGTGACCGTGCTGATGGCAGCCGCCATCGAGGACACCGAATCCGCTCTCCACGCTTCGTGCGTCGCCCTGCGCGCAGCCGGTGCGCGGCTCCTCACCCGTGCCCAGGCCGCGGGCACGGCGCGGAGCGATATCGATGGCGCCGATGTGTTTGCGCTGATAGCCATGCTCGCCTGGCTCGGCGATCAACCCTCGCTCGCGCCACGCGCCGGTCGCCTCTTCGAGGTTGTCGCGACCGCGATTCTGACCGGCGCAGCCCCGGAGCACCACCGCGCGAGGCCGGGCCGGACCTGAACGGAACCTGAACGCGTCCCCCGGTGCCCCCGTCCTCGTTCACGGGAGCGGGGCGGGCCGGGGTAATACTGGCGGGGTGACCGCTGCCCGCATTCTGATCGTCGAGGACGACCACGGCCTGCGCGATGTCCTCGCGCGCGGCCTGCGCGAGGAGGAATTCGACGTCGTGACGGCCGCTGACGGTGCCGCGGCACTGCGCAGCGTCGATGCGGCGGTGGATGCGGTGGTGCTCGATATCGGGCTGCCGGACTCCGACGGGCGGGATGTCTGCCAGGCGATGCGCGGCGCGGGCATCACGGCCCCGGTGATCTTCCTGACCGCTCGCGGCAATCTCACCGACCGGCTCGCCGGCTTCGCCTCGGGCGGCGACGACTACCTTCCCAAACCGTTCCATCTGAGTGAGCTGGCGGCCCGGATCCGGGCGGTCCTGCGCCGCGGGGGCAGCGACAACACACTCGCCGACAGCGCCGGCGCGCTGCGTCTGGACCCGGTACGGCACGAGCTGACGGTGCACGGCCTGGCGGTCCCGCTGACCCCTACGGAGTTCCGCCTGCTGGCCTGTCTCATGGCGGACCCGGGGGCCGTGGTACGGCGCAAGGCGCTGGTGCGGGCGGGCTGGCCGGAGGGGGCGCAGGTCAGTGACAACACCCTGGACCAGTATCTGGCGCGGCTGCGGCGCAAGCTGCGCGAGGCGGACAGCCCGCACGGCATCAGCACCACGCGCGGCGTCGGCTACCGCTTCTCATGAATCGCCTCTTCGCGCAACGCTTCCCCGCCCCCCGCACTCTGCGCGGCCGGCTGGCGCTGATGGCGCTGGCCACCGGCGCGCTGTGGGTCGCCGTGCTGACGGCGGTGTTCAATCTGGCCCTCGACAAGCGGCTGCACGAGCAGGCCGACGATGTGCTGCGCACCCGGGCGGAGGCGGTGGCGGGCACCGTGGAGGCACGGCCCGACGGGCGGCTGGTCGTCCATGAGCCCGCGCAGGACCAGGCGCTGGACACCGGTGTGTGGATCTTCCAGGGCGCTCGCGCGATCGAGAAGCCGCCCGGTGTGCCTGCCGGTCTGCAACGGCAGGCGGATCGGCTGGCGGGCCACGGCGAGGCGTTCGCCGAGACCGGCGGGCCCGGTGCGACCCGGCTCTATGCCTTCCCGGTCAAGGCCCCCGACGGCCGCCGGCAGGCGGGCACCGTGGTCTCGTCCGTGAACCTCGACCCGTATCGCAGTACGGCCGAGGCCGCCTTGGCCGGATCCATCGCGCTGGCGGTGCTGCTGCTGGGCACCGTCTATCTGCTGACCCGGCTCGTGGTGCGCCGGGCCCTGCGGCCCGTCGCCGCAATGAGTGACCAGGCCGCGCGGTGGAGCGCGGCGGGAGCGCCGGAGCGTTTTGGGGCCGTCGGCCGCCCCGCCGAGCTCGCTTCCTTCGCGGCCAGTCTCGACGCCCTGCTGGACCGGCTCGCGGCCGTGTTGCGTCATGAGCAGCAGCAGGCCGCCGAACTGTCCCACGAGCTGCGGACGCCGCTGGCGCGGATCACCGCGGAAGCCGACTGGCTGACCAGCCGTCCGCGCGGTGCGGACGAACAGGCGGCCTCCCACGAGGCCATCGCGGGCGCCGCCGCCACCATGCAGCAGATCTGCGACACCCTGCTCTCCGAGGTCCGTACCCGCAGCTCGCAGACCCCCGGGCGCTGCCGGTTCCCCGACCTGGCGCACCAACTGGCCGCGCGCCTCGCCACCGCGCACCCCGGTGCCCCCGCGGTCGGTGTGGTCGGCGAGGCGGTGGACATCGGTGTCTCGCCCACCGTCGCCGAGCGGATCCTGATGCCGCTGCTGGACAACGCCCTGCGGTACGCCGAGCACTCGATCACCCTCAGCTGTACGGCGGCGGGCGGTGCGGTCACGGTGCAGGTCAGCGACGACGGGCCCGGTGTGCCCGAGGAGTTCATCGGCTCGCTCTTCGAACCCGGCCGTCGTGCGCGGCCCGAGGACGGCCACGACGGCGCGGGGCTCGGTCTGGCGCTCGCCCGGCGCCTGGCCCGCGCGGCAGGCGGCGACATCACCCTGGCCGACGGCGGGCCCGGCGCACGCTTCACCGTCACGCTTCCCGCGGGCTGACCTCTCCCTTCCCGTGGGTTGACCGCTCCCGATTCCCGTGGGTTGACCGCTCCTCCGGCTCGCGGCGCGGCTCCGTCACACCCGCTGGGCGGCTCTGCGATCGCCGGCGCCCGCCAGGTGTACGTGTCCTTCGCGGAGCAGGTGGAGGCTGTCGGTGTAGGCGGTGACGAGGTCGAGTTCGTGGCTGACGAGGACGAGGGCCAGCCGGCGTTCGGCGCGCAGTCGGGTGAGGAGTTCCATGACGGCGGTGGCCGTCGCCGGGTCGAGCGCCGAGGTGACCTCGTCGCAGAGCAGCAGGTCGGGCTCGGTGGCCAGGGCGCGGGCGATGGAGGCGCGTTGGCGCTGGCCACCG
Organism: Streptomyces sp. NPDC054765; assembly: GCF_053612065.1. Classification (NCBI taxonomy): domain Bacteria; kingdom Bacillati; phylum Actinomycetota; class Actinomycetes; order Kitasatosporales; family Streptomycetaceae; genus Streptomyces; species Streptomyces sp. NPDC054765. The sequence continues at coordinate 203,714 of NZ_JBSHBP010000005.1, forward strand.
GACAGCTCATGGGGGTAGCGGCCGGCGAAGTCGCCGGGGAGGCCGACGTCGTCGAGGAGTTCGCCGACCCGGGCCGGCATCTCGGACCTGCTGACGGTGCGGTGGAGTTGCAGGGGGCGGGTGAGGGACGCGCCGATGGTGCGGGCGGGGTTGAGGGCGCCCAGCGGGTTTTGCGGGATGAGCTGGATGCGCCGTTGCTGGTCGCGGTTGCGCCTGCGGGCATGGGCGGACAGCGGCTGCCCGTTCCAGGTGAGGGTGCCGGCATCGGGTTTCTGGAGGCCGGCCAGGGTCCGCAGGAGAGTGGTCTTGCCGGATCCGGAAGCGCCGATGAGGCCGGTGGCCGAACCGGGCGGGGCGTGGAAGTCCGCCTCCTTCAGGGCCTGGTGGGTGTGGCCTTTGTGGGTGAAGGCGACCCGCAGCCCCGCGGCGCGCAGGCCGTCCCCGGCCGCGGGCGGGGTGCCGGGGGTGCGGGGAGGGTGGCCGGCCTTCCGGAGCGGGGCAGCGGGGACCGCCTGGGTCGTGACGGCGGCGTGCAGGCTGATGACGGTGTCCGCGCAGGCCTCGACGACGTGGGGGTCGTGGCAGGCCAGGACGACGGCGATGCCGCGGTGCGTGGCGAGCCGGCGCAGCAGGGCGACGATCTCGTCGCGCAAGGCCGGGTCGAGGCCGGCGGTGGGCTCGTCCAGCAGGAGCACATCGGGGCGCCGGGCCAGGGCACGGGCCAGCGCGAGCCGCCGTTGCTGCCCGCCGGACAGTGCCCCGGGGCGGTGGTGGGCGAGATCGTCGGGCAGTCGGCACTCGGTCAGCAGCGCGGCGACGGCCCGCGGCGTGGGGTCGGTGGCGACTTCGGCGATCAGCTGCCCGGCGGTCATCCGGGGGTTGAGGGCGGAGCCGGGGTCCTGCCCGACGTAGGCGATGCGGTGGCGGCGCAGGGACCGCAGGGCGGCGGGTGCGAGGGTGAAGACGTCCTGGCCGAGAACCTCGACGGAGCCGGAGGTGACACGGGCTCCCGGCGGGAGGGCTCCGACGAGGGCGCGGAGCAGGGTGGTCTTGCCGGAGCCCGAGGGGCCGGTGAGCGCGGTGATCTCACCGGTCCGCAGGCCGAGGCTGATGGTCGGCAGCAGGGGCGGGCCGTCCGGGAGGCCGATGGCGAGGTCGGTGACCGTGACGGGCGGCGGGGTGTCGGTCGTGGCCAAGGAGGTGTCCTGAGGTGTGGGCGCGGGGCGGCCGGTGGTGGTCATCGCAGGGCGGCCCTCCGGGCGGTGGCGGGCGCCAGCGCGTTGGCGGCGAGGTTGACACTGATGGCGAGCAGGCCGATGGCGAGGCCGGGGGCGACGACGGCCCAGGGGTTGAGGAGGATGCCGGGGCCGTTCTCGCGGATCATCAGTGCCCAGTCCGCTTCGGGTGGTTGGGGGCCGAGCTGGAGGAAGCCGGCCATGGAGATGACGTAGACGGCGTCGACGAAGCGCAGGCCGAACAGCGCCAGGACGGTGGCGCGGAGGTTGGGCAGGATCTCCCGCAGCGCCAGATGCCCGAGGCGTTCGCCGCTCGCGGCGGCCGCTTCGATGAATCCGCTGGTGGCCAGCGGCGCGGCCGCGCCGGCGACGATCCGCACCGCGTACGGGGTGCCCAGGACGATGGCGGCCAGGGTGATCGCGAGCCGCCCGCCACCGGGCCAGGCCAGTGCGAGGAGCATGATGCCCAGGACCGGGGGCAGCAGGATGGCGGTGTCCGCGGTGCGTTCGACGAGGCGTCCGAGCCGGGGGCTGAGGACGGCGAAGCATCCCAGGAGCGTGGCCAGGAGCGTGACGACGACGGCCACGATCAGCGCGCTGCCGATCAGTGCGCTGCCGCCGTGCAGCAGACGGCTGAGGACATCGCGGCCGAGTTGGTCGCCGCCCAGGGCCGCGTCCGTGCCCGCCGCGCCGTAGGGAGCGGTGACGGGCTTGTCGACGGGGTGCGCGGCCAGCAGCGGTCCCAGGACCGCTGCGAGAACGAGCAGGACGGCGGGGAGGACGGGCAGCAGGGTCCGTGGCCGGCGGCGGCGCGCGGCCCGCTGCTCGGGGACTGCGGTGGCGGCGGTCATGGGCGGCCTCCCAGGGTGCGGGCCCGGACGAGGTCGGCCAGGAGGAGGATGACGGTGATCAAGGCGGCCGCGCAGGCGACGACGGCGGCGATGACGGGGGTGTCGCGGTCGGCGACGGCACCGGCCAGCACCGTGCCGATGCCCGGGTAGTTGAAGAGGGTTTCCACGACGACGGTGCCGCCGAGCAGCATGCCGGTGGAGGTGGCCATGCCGGTGGCGATGGCCGGCCAGGCACCCGGCAGGGCGTGGCGCAGCAGGACGCGCCGGGTGGACAGCCCGTCGAGGACGGCGGCCTCCACGTGCGGGGTCGCGGCCTGGTCGGCGAGGGCGGCGCGGACGATACGGGTGTTCCAGCCGGTCTGCGGGACGGTGAGGGCCAGCACCGGCATGACGAGCATGGTCCAGGTCGCCGGAGCGCCGTCCCCGCCGGTGACGGTGGCGGCCGGCAGCCAGCCGGTCCACAGGGACAGCACCAGCAACAGGCCGATGGAGACCACGAATTCGGGCAGGGCGAAGGCGGCGGTGGAGGTGAGGTCCACCACGCGGTCGACGACGCCGCGGGGGCGGGCGGCGGCCCAGACCCCGAGGGCGAGGGCCGCGAGGACGGTGAGGACGAAGGCGGTGGTCCCCAGCACGATGGTGTTGGGCAGCGGGGCGGCAAGCAGGTCGCTGACGCGTTCGCCGCGGGCGGAGGTGCCGAGGTCGCCGGTGGGCAGGGCGGTGATCCAGTCCCAGAAGCGTTCCCACACCGGCCGGTCCAGCCCGAGCAGATGCCGGCGGGCGGCGATACCGGCGGCGCCCTCGCCGCGTTCGGAGGTGGCCGAGGCCGCGTCGCCGGGCAGCAGTTCGATCGCGGCGAACACCACGGCGAGCAGCACCACCAGCATCAGCAGGCGTTTGCCCAGCACCGTGGCGAGCCGCAATGCCGCCCTGCCGACGTGGTGCGCGGCCGAGGCCGCCACGGGCTGCGTGGCGGCCTCGGCCGAAGGCGCGGTGGTGCCGGTCACCGGGCCAGCCAGACGTTTTCGAGCTGGACGCGGCCGTAGCCGGGAAGCCTGGGCAGGCCATGGACCTTGGGCGCGGCCAGGTCGATGCCGTCGGCCATGCCCCACAGCAGGTAGCCGGACTTGTCGTACTCGATCTGCTGCAGGTCGCGCAGGGCGGCGGCGCGGGCCTTGGGGTCGGCGGTGGCGATGACCTTGTGGTAGGCGGCGTCGAAGTCCTTGTCGGACCAGTCGGCTTCGTTCTGGCCGGCTCCGGTGGTCATGGTCTTGGACGCGAAGAAGACCACGGAGTCGTTGGTGCCCCAGTAGTTGGTGTAGAAGTCACCCTTGAGCCAGGTCTTCTGGTAGAAGGTGCCGGACTCCTGTTTGACGACCTTGACCTTGATGCCGGCCTCGCGGGCCTGGGAGGCGAACAGCGTCGCGGACTCGGCGAGCCCGGAGATGTCCTCGGTGGTGACCAGCTCGTAGGTCCGGGAGAAGTCGAACTTGGCTTCCTTGAGCAGCTTCTTGGCCTTGGTCAGGTCGCGGTGGCGCTGCGGGATGCCCTTGGCGTAGTCGGGGTCGGCGGTGCCCAGGATGTCGTTGGCGACGGTGCCGTACCCGGACAGGACCTGCTTGATCATCGCCTTGCGGTCCACGACGAGCTTCATCGCCTCACGGACGCCGGGGTCGGCGAACGGTCCGCTGGAGGTACGCATCACGATCGGCATGGCCATGTCGTTGGGGCGCCGGATGACCTGGATGTCCTGACGGGCCTCCGCGGTCCGGGCGGCGACGGCTCCGGCGTTGGAGGCGACGTCGATCTGACCGGACATCATGGCGTTCGCCATCGCCTGGGGGCTTTCGAACATGGTCACCTCGATGGCGTCGAGGTGGACCGGGCCGCCGTGCCAGTGCTCGTTGCGCAGCAGACGGGCATTGCCGCCGCGGTACCAGTCGAGCTTGAAGGGGCCGGTGCCGGGTGCCTTGGCGATGGCCTTGTCGGGGGTGTCCTTCTTGAGGATGAAGGTCGACAGGCGGGTGAGCATGGGCAGTTCGGCGTTGGCGAAGTCGGAGACGAGGACGACGGTGTCCTTGCCCTCGGCGGTGATGTTCGCAGCCTTGATGCCGGGCAGACGGGCCGCTCCCGCGGGGGTGTTGCGCAGGCGGCGCAGCGACCAGACCACGTCATCCGCGGTCACCGGGGTGCCGTCGTGGAAGACCGCGCCCTTGGCGAGGGTGAAGCGCCAGGTCTTGAGGTCCTTCGACGGCTTCCAGGAGGAGGCGAGGCGCCCGACGGTGTTGTCCTTGAGGCCCGGTGCGGTGAGGGTGTCGTAGACGAGGGCGATGATGAGGTAGTCGCTCTCGTTGCCCTGGTTGCCGTGCGGGTCACGGGTGATGGCCGAGGAGCGGCCGAGCGCACCGATACGGAGAGTGCCGCCCTTTCTCGGCTTCCCGCCGGATCCGGAGGAGGCCGCGTCATTGCCGCCTCCGCAGGCGGCCAGCAGCGCGGCCGCGCCTATGCCGCCGCCGGCCCACAGCACCTGTCGCCTGTTGACGTTCACGTTGCCTCGCTCCACTCGGTTCCGGATGCTTAGGTTTGCCTACCCTAATGGAAACCGATTCCGCAAGGGCGCGCGGCGCCGGGCACCTCAACCGTTCGACGTCAACCAGCCCTTTACAGGGCGGAGTTCCCTGAAGCCGGACACACGGTTCGAAAAATTAGTTAGGTTTGCCTTACCTAAGAGTCGCAGGTACCTTCATCATCGTCCGCCGGACACCGGCACGGAGCAACACCCCGCCATGACCCCGTGCTTGTCCGTTGAGCGTGCCGCGCCGTGGATGCGCAGCGCCGCACCGGACCTCACCCCGCCTTCAATGGAAACGGATTACCTCGACATGAGCACGGGAGCCGCACCCGTCCGTCAGCTCGATGCCACCAGCGTGGGCGAACTGCGTCAGGCCGCCGAGAAGATCCTCGCCGAATTCGGCACCTCCGCCACCTCCCCCGGACTCCTCGCCCGCGTCGCCGAAATCGCCGGCGGCCTGAGCGAGCCGATCCGCCACGAGCTGCGCCCCGTCGACACCGACGACGGCCTGTTCGTCCTGCGCGGCCTGGAGGTCGACGACACCGAGATAGGCCCCACGCCCGCCGGCTGGGCCACCGCCGGTGACAGCGCCGCCGTCCACGACCTCGTCCTGCTGCTGCTCGCCACCGTCATGGGCAACCCCATTGCCTGGGAGGGCCAGCAGGACGGCCGCTTCGTGCACAACATCGTCCCCGCCCCCGGCCATGAGACCGAGCAGACCGGCGCCAGCAGCACCGTCCTGCTCAGCCCGCACACCGAGGACGCCTTCCACCCCGGACGCGCCCATCTGCTGATGCTCGGCTGCATGCGCAATCACGACAACATCGCCACCACCGCGGCCAGCATCCGCAACGTCCGGCTCGACGAGGCCGACATCGCCCTGCTGACCCGGCCGCGGCTGCCGATCCTCCCCGATGACGCCTACACCGAAGCGCAGGGCTTCGAGGGGGGCGAGCCGGCCGGCGTCCCCACCCTCTTCCACGCCGCGGACGGACTCACGCTCCGCTTCGACCCCGCCTACACACCGCTCGACGACGCCTCCCCCGCCCACCGGGCCGCCTACGAGCGGCTGGAGGCCGAACTCGCCCGCGTCTCGGGCGCCGTGAGCCTGAGCCCCGGCGAGGTGCTGATCGTCGACAACGACCTCGTCGTCCACGGCCGCGTGCCCTTCCGGGCCCGATACGACGGCACCGACCGGTGGCTCAAGCGTGCCTCCGTCCGTGTCCCCGCGCGCCGCACACGCCCCCTGGCCGAACAGGACGAGCACGGCTACGGTCAGGCCGCCATCGAAGCCCACGCCGCCTGACCGCCCCCACCACCGCCGAGGACGAAATGACCGAGACCACCGTGGCCGACGCAGCCCACTCCATACCCGCCGACGACAAGACGCTGCGTGTCCTGTCGACGTCAGATCTCGCCGGGATCGACATCTCCCTGGCCGATGTCGTCGCCACCGTCGAAGGCGCCTACCGCACCCTCCATGCCGGGAAGTCGGACAACCCCCGCAAGCTCACCGTCAAGCCCGAGGACGGGCACTCGGTCTCCTACGCGATGCTCGGCCGGGACGGCACCCGCAACGTCGTCGCGATCAAGACCTCGTACAAGCACGGTCTCGACAAGGGCCGCGAGGAGCAGCACTACTACACCGCGCTCACCCTCTACGACGACGTGACCGGCCTGCCCGTCGCGATGATGGACTGCGGCCGCATCGGCTCGCTGCGCACCCCGGCCGTCTCCGCCCTGCTCGCCCGCGAATGCGCCCGGCCCGGCGCCCGCAGCGCCCTGGTCATCGGCACCGGGACCCAGGGCCGCCTGGCGCTCCCCTTCCTGCTGACGACCCTGCCGGACCTCGACCGTCTGCTGCTCTTCGGCACCCATCCCGAGGGAATCGCCGCGGTACGCGAGGAGTTGCGCACCCACTTCCCCGAGCGGGACGTGGAGCTGGTCACCGATCTGCGGGCAGCCGCGTCGGATGCCGACATCATCGTCGCCACCGCCGGCGGCCACACCCCGGCGGCGGTGGAGGCGGGCTGGCTCAAGCCCGGCGCGCTCTCCCTCCTCGTGGGCCACGGGCTGGCCCCCTCCACCCTTCATCGCGCCGACCGGGTCGTGGCCACCAGCGAGGCACAGATGAAGGTCACCGGCACCGACATGGCCGACGAGGAAGGCAACTTCCCCGCCGTCGACACCGAGTTCCCGCCCGTCATCGCCGGTATCACCGCGGGCCGCCGGTCGGCGAAGGAACGAATCTTCGCCTACAACAGCGGACTCGTCGTCACCGACATCGCGCTCGGTCACCGCTTCGCCCAACTCGCCCTCGACCAGGGCCTGGGAGTGCAGGTGCCGCTGTGGCAGTGACCGGCCTCCCGGCCACCGACGTGCCGACCCTCCCCGCCCACCCCGACCCGGACACCGACCGTGTACTGGACAGCGGTCTGCTGCACGAGCTGTCCTACGCCTTCGGCGGCCCCTTCCACTTCCTGCTGCCGCAACGCTTCGACGCCAACCTCGCCGCCTTCCGCACCGCGCTGAGCGACGCCGGTGTGGAGGGGCGGGTGTACTACGCGAAGAAGGCCAACAAGGCAGCCGTATGGATGGAACGCTGCGCAGCCCGCCAGGCCGGCGTCGACGTGGCCAGCGCCGGGGAACTGCGCGAAGCCCTCGGACACGGGGTGCGCGGCGAGAACCTCGTCGTCACCGGCCCCGCCAAGAGCGACGAACTGCTGCGCCTGGCACTCCTCCAGGGCTGTCTGATCGCCGTGGACGCGCTGGACGAACTCGACCTGCTGGTCACCCTCGCGCTGACCGGCGCGGTACACCCGGCCCGGGTGCTGCTGCGCCGGCTGCCGCCCGCCCAGCCCCACAGCCGCTTCGGGCTGACCGCCGCCGAGACCGAGACCGCGCTGGACCGGTGTGTGCGCGCCGGGGACGCCGTACGGATGGAGGGCTTCAGCTTCCATCTTTCCGGCTACGCCACCCAGCCGCGCGCCGACCTCGCCGGCGAACTCGTCGACCTGTGCCTGAAGGCCCGGGTGCTGGGGCTGCAGGCCGACCGGATCAGCATCGGCGGCGGCTTCGCGGTCGACTACAGCTCCGCCGGCCACTGGCACGCCTTCCTCGCCGGCCAGCGCCCCGAGCACTACCACGCCCGCAAGGCGTTCCAGAGCGGCGACTTCTACCCCTACCACTCCCCCGTGGCCGGAGCCGGCGCACTGCGCACCATCCTGGCCACCGTCCCCGAAGGGGGACAGGCCACCCTGGCCACGCGGCTCAGGGAAACCGGCACACTGCTGATGATGGAGCCCGGCCGCGCCCTGCTGGACGGAGCGGGCGCATCCGTCTTCTGCGTCCAGGGCGTCAAGGAACGCGACGGCTACCGGATCGTCACCGTCGACGGCACCAGCCTCAGCCTGTCCGAGCAGTGGTTCAACAGCGAATACCTCCCCGACCCACACCTGGTGACACCGTCCGGTCGTGTGCACGGCAGTGAGGTGCACCCCGCCTGTGTGGGGGGCGCGTCCTGTCTGGAGTCGGACATGGTCACCTGGCGCAAGGTGCCCTTCCCCGCCCGCCCCCGCGTCGGCGATCTGCTGGTCTACCCGAACACCGCCGGCTACCAGATGGACTCCAACGAATCCCCCTTCCACGACCTGCCGTTGCCGCCCAAGGTCGTGCTGGACCGTCTGGGCGACCGCCCGCGCTGGCGCCTTGACCGCCGGCCCGCCTGCTGACCCTTCGACCCGCCCAGGAGCTTGCCCATGAACGAGGCCCTCGCGCGCCCCGCCGTGGTCTCCCGCATATCCGACCTCATCGGCTACACCCCGCTGCTGGAGCTCTGCCGTACCGAAACCGGCAGCCGCCTCCTGCTCAAACTGGAGATGTACAACCCCACCGGCACCGCCAAGATCCGCATGGCCCGCGCCATGGTCGACGCCGCCGAGGAAGCCGGCGAACTGCGGCCCGGCGGCCGCATCATCGAATCCACCTCCGGCAACACCGGACTGGGCCTGGCCGTCATCGCGGCCGAGCGCGGCTACACCTTCACCGCCGTCGTCGACAACCACGCCGCCGCCGACAAACTGCGCGGCATGAAGGCCCTGGGCACCGAACTCGTCTACGTCGTCGACGACGGCACCGAGGAACTGGCGACCGCCGCCCGCGAGGAGCTCGCCGAGGACATGGCCCGCGGCCAGGACAACACCTTCTTCACCGAGCAGCACAACAACCCCGCCAACGGCGTCGGTTACTTCCCCGTCGCCCATGAACTCCACCAGGCCCTCGGCGGCGACATCGACGTCCTCATCGGCGCGGTCGGAACCGGCGGCGCCCTCTGCGGCACCACCCGCGAACTGCGCAAACTCCTCCCCGATGTCACCACCATCGGCGTCGAGCCCAAGGGCTCCATCGCCTTCGGCGGCCCGGCCCACGACTACTACCAGTCGGGAACCGGCACCCCCGAAGGCGCCGAGATCGGTGCGCTCGTCGACTTCGGCCTGATCGACGAAGGCGTCAAGGTCGGCGATGTCGAGGCCTTCGCCACCGCTCGCGCGGTGGCCCGCACGGGTCTGCTGATCGGCGGTTCGGCCGGCGGCGTCGTCCACGAGGCCCTGACCCGGCTGCCGTCCCTCCCGCCGGGCACCACTATGGTCGCCCTGGTCAACGACGGCGGCGAGAAGTACATGGACACCGTCTTCAACGACGACTGGATGAACGCCCGCAACCTCATCGACCCCGCCATCGAGCGCGAGATCGACGAGAAGATCACCAAACTCCGCAGGATTTGATAGCCGCCATGCCACTGACCACCCTCCTCCGCGACAGTCGCGCCCTGGCCACCCTCGCCGTCCCCCTCGTCCTCACACAGCTCGCGCAAGTGGCGCTGACCACCACCGACACCGTGATGATGGGCATGCTCGGCACGGCCGACCTCGCGGCGGGCGGGCTGGCCATCGTCCTCTTCAACCAGCTGCGCACCATGGGCGTCGGGCTGGTCACCTCCGTCGGCAACCAGATAGCCGCCGCCTCCGCACGCGCCGAAGGAACCCGGGAGAACGAGGCGCCGGACGGCGCCGAGCAGGACAGCGACCACGAGGTGCGCACGATTGTCCGCGCCGGCCTCGCCGTGGCCACCCTCGCCGGCATCGCCGGAGCCGTGCTCATGCTCCTCATCGGCCAGGCCCTGACCTTCCTGGGCCAGCAGGCCGACATCGTCGACCGTGCACAGACCATGCTGCTGGCCCTCGCCCCCGGCCTGCTGCCCTGCCTCTGGTTCCAGGCCATCCGCCAGTTCACCGTCGGCATGCGCCGCCCGCAGGCACTGCTGCAGATCACCGTCGCCTCCGTCGCCGTCAATGCCGGCATCAACTGGGCACTCATCCACGGCACCTGGGGCCTGCCGAAGCTGGGTCTGCCCGGCGTCGGCGTGGCGACCTCCCTGGTCTATCTGCTGTCCTTCCTCGCCCTCTACCTGTCGGCAAAGAAGGACCCGGTCCTCGGCCCCCTCCTCAGCCTCAACGTCACCAAGGCCGACCGCACCGCCGTCCGACGCCTGGTCCAGCTCGGCATACCCATCGCGGCGACCTACGGCTCCGAAGCCGGCTTCTTCTCCGTCACGGCCCTGATGGCCGGCTCCTTCGGCAGCGCTGCCCTGGCCGCGCACACCGCCGTCAACCAACTCGTCTACATCGTCTTCCAGGTCGCCGTCGGCCTCTCGCACGCCGCGTCCCTCAACGTCAGCCGCGAACTCGCCCTCGACCGGCCCGAAGCCGCCCTGCGTATCAAGAACACCGCCCTGGCCTGCGCCGGTGCCGTCATGGTTGTCGTCGGCATCGTCTACGTCACGCTGCCCGACCTCGTGCTCAGCCCCTTCTTCGACACCAGCAGCGCCCACGACGCGCAGGCAGTCTCGATCGCCACCCACCTCCTCCTGGTGATCATGGTGCTGCAGTTCTTCGACTGCGCACAGAACATCGGCGTCGGCCTGCTGCGCGGCCTCGACGACACCAAGAGCGGCTTCCGCATCACCCTCATCGGCTACTGGGCCATCGGCCTCCCCGCCGCCTGGCTCCTGGGCTACACCGCGGGCCTCCACACGCTCGGCATCTGGCTCGGCCTGCTCACCGGCCTCGCCGCCACCGCCATCCTGCTCCTGCGCCGTTACAGCGCCACCCTCCGCGCGAAGTTCACGACACAGCAGCCGGTGCCCGCGGCATGAGATCCCCCCGGCCGGGCGCAAAGGCATCGGCAGGACGGCGCCGGACCGGCGTACCGGGCCGGTA
>NZ_JBSHBP010000006.1:0-168875 GCF_053612065.1 Streptomyces sp. NPDC054765
AAGGAGCGGAACACCGTCGAGCGCCTGATCAACAAGCTGAAGGCTTGGCGGGGCATCGCGACTCGATATGACAAGACGCCCGAGAGCTACCTCGCCGGCCTCCACCTCCGCGCCTCGATGATCTGGGTCAATGACCTCCTGCAGGCAACTGATTGATCACAACCACACACAGGCCCTAGCCCTTGGCGGGCGGCTGGGTGTCGTCCGGGCCGTTCGCTTCGCCTGGTTTGCCTTCTTTGCGCCGCAGTTCCTCCTCGCGGCGGCGCAGATCGGCCTCCCAGTCCTTGAGGAGCGCCTCGTCCTTCTTGTTCCCGTCCTTGTTCCCGTCCTTGTTCCCGTCCTGGAGGGAGCGGAGGAACTCGGGGTTGTCGTCCGGCGCGACGAACTTCGTGCGGTGGTTGCGGTGCCCTTGCGCGGGGGAGCCGTCGCCGGTGACCGGACGCCGCTGCTTGCCCGCGAACAGCCAGGCGACCGGGCCGACCAGCACTTCACCGAAGAGCAGGATGACCAGCACCCAGACGACCTTGGGCAGACCGCGCACCTGGGATTCGGGGGTGTTCAGGCAGTCGATGAATGCGTAGATCCACAGTGCCAGCACCAGGAGGAACGGCAGATACCTGAGCATTGCGGAACGGGCCCCCTGCACGCGACGGCGGGCCCGCGGCGGGGCCCGGTGACCCGTCCAGGGTAGTGCGTACCCGATACTGGACGGCATGGCTTACGACGATCTTCGCTCGTTCCTGCGCGCGCTGGAGCGGGAAGGCGACCTCAAGCGCATCAAGGCCGAGGTCGACCCGTATCTGGAAGTCGGCGAGATCGTGGACCGGGTGCAGAAGTCCGGTGGCCCGGCGCTGCTCTTCGAGAACGTCAAGGGCTCGGCGATGCCGCTCGCCATGAATGTCTACGGCACCGACCGCCGGCTGCTGAAGGCGCTCGGCCTCAAGGCGTACGAGGACATCAGCGACAAGATCGGCGGACTGCTCAAGCCGGAGCTGCCGCAGGGCTTCGTCGGGGTGCGCGAGGCGTTCGGCAAGCTCGCGGGCATGACGCATGTGCCGCCGAAGAAGGTGAAGGCGGACAGTGCCCCCGTCCAGGAGGTCGTGCTCCAGGGCGACGACGTCGATCTGGACCGGCTGCCGGCGCTGTTCACCTGGCCCGAGGACGGCGGCTCCTTCTTCAACCTGGGGCTGACGCACACCAAGCACCCCGAGACCGGCGTGCGCAACCTGGGCCTCTACCGCCTGCAGCGCCACGACAAGCGCACCATCGGCATGCACTGGCAGATCCACAAGGACAGCCGCAACCACTACCAGGTCGCCGCCAAGCGCGGGGAGAGGCTGCCGGTCGCCATCGCCTTCGGCTGCCCGCCGGCCGTGACGTACGCCTCGACCGCCCCGCTGCCCGGTGACATCGACGAGTACCTCTTCGCGGGCTTCCTCCAGGGCAAGCGGATCGAGATGGTCGACTGCAAGACCGTGCCGCTTCAGGTCCCGGCGCATGCCGAGGTCGTCATCGAGGGCTGGCTGGAGCCGGGCGAGATGCTGCCCGAGGGCCCGTTCGGCGACCACACCGGTTTCTACACGCCGCAGGAGCCGTTCCCGGCGCTGACCATCGACTGTGTGACGATGCGTAAGCGGCCGCTGCTCCAGTCGATCGTCGTGGGGCGTCCACCGACGGAGGACGGGCCGCTGGGCCGGGCGACGGAGCGGTTCTTCCTGCCGCTGCTCAAGATCATCGTCCCGGACATCGTGGACTACCACCTGCCGGAGTCCGGCGGTTTCCACAACTGCGCGATCGTCTCGATCGACAAGAAGTACCCCAAGCACGCCCAGAAGGTCATGCACGCCATCTGGGGCGCGCACATGATGTCGCTGACCAAGCTGATCGTGGTCGTGGACGCGGACTGCGATGTGCACAACCTCCACGAGGTGTCCTGGCGGGCGCTGGGCAACACCGACTACGCCCGCGACCTCACGGTCGTCGAAGGTCCCGTCGACCATCTCGACCACGCCTCCTACCAGCAGTTCTGGGGCGGCAAGGCGGGCATCGACGCGACGGAGAAGTGGCCCGAGGAGGGCTACACGCGAGACGGCGGCTGGCCTCACATGGTCGAGTCCGACCCGCGGACGGCGGCGATGGTCGACCGCCGCTGGAAGGAGTACGGACTCTCGTGAGCAGCGCATCCGCGGCAGTTCCGCAGCCGGGCCGCACCAAGGCCTTTCTGCGCCTCGTGATGATCGAGCACTCGGTCTTCGCACTGCCCTTCGCCTATATCGCCGCGCTGACCGCGATGTACGAGGACGACCGGCACCTCCAGTGGGGCCGGCTGCTGCTCGTCACCGTCGCCATGGTCGGCCTGCGGACGTTCGCGATGGCCGCGAACCGGATCATCGACCGCGAGATCGATGCCCGCAATCCGCGCACCGCGCAGCGGGAGCTGGTCACCGGCGCAGTGTCGGTGAAGTCGGCATGGACGGGCGCGCTGATCGCGCTCGTCGTCTTTCTGGGCGCGGCGGCGCTGCTCAACCCCCTGTGCCTGGCGCTCGCGCCCGTCGCGGTGGTGCCGATGGTGGTCTATCCGTACGGCAAGCGGTTCACGAACTTCCCGCAGGCGATCCTGGGCCTCGCCCAGGCGATGGGGCCGATCGGCGCCTGGCTCGCGATCACCGGGTCCTGGTCGTGGGAGGCGGTGATCCTCGGCCTCGCGGTCGGCGTGTGGATCGGCGGATTCGACCTGATCTACGCCTGCCAGGACGTGGCGACGGACCGTGAGGCCGGTGTGAAGTCGGTGCCGGCCCGGTTCGGCATCCCGGCCGCGATCTGGGGGGCGCGCGGCTGTCACCTCGTCACGACGGGGCTCTTCGTCTGGTACGCGGTGGCGACCGGCGCGGGCGTGTTCTTCTGGCTGGGTCTGGTGATCGTGGCGGCGGCCTTCCTGTACGAGCACACGATCGTGAAGCCGCACGACCTGAGCCGACTGAACCGGGCATTCTTCCAGGTCAATGGGTTCATCGGGATTGCGCTCTTCGTCTGTGCGCTGCTGGACCTGCTGGTGCGCGGGCTGACGGCCTGAGCGGCTGGTGGCCTGAGGGACTGACGGCCTGAGGCACTGACGGCCTGGGGGCCGGCAGTTGTCGCGCGGCCTGACGGTCCGGGTCCGGCGCGCCGCGCGTGTGGGGGGCGAGGCGGTGTGTTGTGGTGCGCCCCCGCGGCTCCCGTACGTTCCGAGGCTAGGTGAGGGGTCCGACAGCGGGGCCGGTCACCTCGCCATGAGCGCGCTCCCGGAAGACGAAGGCCGCCAGTACTCCGCCGATCAGACCGAAGAGATGCCCCTGCCAGCTGATCTGGCTGTCGGTCGGCAGCGCGCCCCACAGGATCGAGCCGTACAGCGCGCCGATGACCAGGCCGATGCCGATGTCGAGGAGCTTGCGCTCGATGAAGCCGCGCACCAGCAGATAGCCGAAGAGGCCGAAGACGACACCGGAGGCGCCCGCGGTGTTGCTGCCCGGCGCGGCCGTGAACCAGACGCCCAGCCCGCTGGCGAGGATGATCAGCAAGGCCACGGCGAGCAGCCGGCGCACCCCGCTGCGCAGCGCGGCGACAAAGCCGAGCAGCAGCAACGGCAGGGTGTTCGCGGCGAGATGGCCGAAGCCGAAGTGCAGGAAGGCGGCGGGCACCACATCGACCAGTTCGGCGGGCTCGCGCGGCTGGATGCCGAAGCTGTCCAGGGCGCCGCCGGTGGCGACGTCGATGCCTTCCAGCAGCCAGAGCAGCGCGACCCAGCCCAGCATCAGGCAGATCGCGGGCTTCGCGCGTGAGGTCATCCGAGGCCGTCCCTTCTCGTCCCCCGGCGGGGTGGCCCTCGGCGGGGCTCCGCAAGGGGCGTACCCGTAAGAACGGCCGTGACGGGGTCCGTGGTTCCGCCGGATAGGCTCGATGCGTGGAGCCGCCGCACAACAACACGAGCAAGCAGGGCCCCGGCCGACGCCGTCCGTGGGTCGTGGGGATCTCCGGCGCGTCCGGGACGCCGTATGCCGCGTCCGTATTGCGCGGATTGCTTGCCGCCGGGGAGGCGGTGGACCTGGTCGTCAGCCGGGCGTCGCGGCTGACCCTGCTGGACGAGACCGGCATTGCGTTCCGGGACGCTCATTGGCGCGCCGACCTGCGGGAATGGCTGGCGCGCGGGGCCGATGGCGAGCCGTTGACGTTTCCGGTGACGGAGGCGGACCTGGCGGATGTGCGGTATTGGCCGGCCGGGGATCTGGCGGCCGGGCCCTCGTCGGGCTCGTATCCGGTGAAGGGGATGCTGATCGTCCCGGCGAGTACGGCGTGTGTGGCCGGGGTGGCGCTCGGGCTCTCGAAGGATCTGCTGCAGCGGGTGGCGAGCGTGACGCTCAAGGAGCGGCGGCGGCTGGTGGTCGCGGTGCGCGAGACTCCGCTGAACGGTCCGACGCTGAAGCATCTGGTGACGCTGGACGAGGCGGGCGCCGTGGTGCTGCCCGCCTCACCGGC
The DNA here is from genome assembly GCF_053612065.1 of Streptomyces sp. NPDC054765. Taxonomy (NCBI): domain Bacteria; kingdom Bacillati; phylum Actinomycetota; class Actinomycetes; order Kitasatosporales; family Streptomycetaceae; genus Streptomyces; species Streptomyces sp. NPDC054765. Next base: position 4,513 of record NZ_JBSHBP010000006.1, read on the forward strand.
GTTCTATGCGGGGGCGACGCACATCCAGGATCTGGTGGACTTCGTCGCCGGCCGGGTGCTCGATGCGGCCGAGGTGCCGCACGGGCTGTACCGGCGCTGGGAGGGGGAGCTGCGGGGCGGCTCCAAGGAAGCGGAGGAGGCCCCGGACGCTCGCTAGCGCTTCTTCGCTGCGGCGGCGCGGCCGAAGAGGCGGCGGGTCCGCGGTGCCGCGGCCTGGTGGGCACGTGAACGATTGGCCTGGTCCTGCAGCTCACGCATGCGGGCATAGGCCATCTCGATCGAGTACACGGTGACAACTCCTGATCGTCTTTGATCGTCTGAAAGATTCGCAGGGTCAAGGCCCTGTATGCCTTAGATTCTACATGCAGAACCCGAAAATGCGTAAAGATTGGAAGGCTTGAGGGCATGGACGCGGTGGATAGGCAGCTCATCCAGGCACTTCGCGAGAACGGCCGGGCCTCGTACGCGGAGCTCGGCCGGCTCGTCGGCCTCTCCGGGCCCAGCGTCACGGACCGGATCAACCGCCTCGAAGCGGCCGGTGTGATCACCGGGTACCGCGCGACGGTCGACGCCGCCTCGCTCGGCCTCGGCGTCACCGCACTGGTCGGCATCTCGCTGTCGGACGCGGCCGACCACGAGGACGTCGCGCGCCGGCTGCGCGACCTCGAGGAGATCGAGGACTGCTGGTTCATCGCCGGCGACGACTCGTACATGCTCAAGGTGCGGGTGGGCGACGTGGACGGCCTGGAGCGCACCATCCGGCGGCTGTCCGGCACCAAGGGTGTCTCCCGTACGCGCACCACGATCGTGCTCTCCACCAAGTGGGAGAACCGCGTCGGCGAACTGCCCGAAGAGGCCGAATAGCACGACGAGGCCGACGAGGCTGGATGGCCCGCGAGGCTGAAGAGGCTGGATGGGCCCGCGAGGCCGGCCGAGGCTGACGAAGCCGGCGAGGCTGAACCAGGGCGGAGGGGGGCCGGGGACGGCCGGTACCCGCCGGCGGGCGGGCGTGCGAAGGGGGCCCCGTCCGTCCCTACCACGGGGGAGTAGGCTCGGCGAAGCCCGTTTCCGGCACCGAAACGGCACCGATACGGCAGAGACTGGGAGGCGACCGGATGGCTGCGTCGATGGATGTGGGCCTCAAGCGTGAGCTGGAGGCGAAGGTCCACGCCGGGGAGCGGCTGACCCGCGAGGACGGTATCGCCCTCTACGAGTCCGACGACCTGGCGTGGCTGGGCGGCCTCGCCCACGAGGTGCGCACGCGCAAGAACGGCGACGTCGTCCACTTCAACGTCAACCGTCACCTCAACATGACGAATGTGTGCACCGCGTCGTGCGCCTACTGCTCCTTCCAGCGCAAGCCGGGCGAGAAGGACGCGTACACGATGCGCATCGAGGAGGCCGTCCGCCTCGCCAAGGCGATGGAGAACGACAACCTCACCGAGCTGCACATCGTCAACGGTCTGCACCCGACCCTGCCGTGGCGCTACTACCCGCGCTCCCTCAAGGCCCTCAAGGAAGCCCTCCCGGACGTCTCCCTCAAGGCCTTCACCGCCACCGAGATCCACCACTTCGAGACCATCTCGGGGCTGTCCGCCTCCGAGATCCTCGACGAGCTGATCGACGCCGGCTTGGAGTCGCTGACCGGCGGCGGCGCCGAGATCTTCGACTGGGAGGTGCGGCAGCACATCGTCGACCACCGCACCCACTGGGAAGACTGGTCGCGCATCCACCGCCTGGCGCACGAGAAGGGCCTCAAGACCCCCTCGACGATGCTGTACGGGCACATCGAGGAGCCCCGCCACCGCGTCGACCACGTCCTGCGGCTGCGTGAGCTCCAGGACGAGACCGGCGGCTTCCAGGTCTTCATCCCGCTGCGCTACCAGCACGACTTCGTCGACATGCAGGACGGCAAGGTCCGCAACAAGCTCCAGGCGCGCACGACGATGGCGACCGGCGCGGAGGCCCTGAAGACCTTCGCGGTCTCCCGCCTCCTCTTCGACAACGTCCCGCACGTCAAGTGCTTCTGGGTCATGCACGGCCTGCAGACCACCCAGCTCGCGCTGCAGCACGGCGCGGACGACATGGACGGCTCGGTCGTCGAGTACAAGATCACGCACGACGCGGACAACTACGGGACGCCCAACAAGCTGACCCGTGAGGACCTGCTCGACCTGATCCGCGACGCCGGCTTCCGCCCCGTCGAGCGCAACACCCGCTACGAGGCCATCCGCGAGTACCCGGGCCCGGACGCCGACCGCCGCGAATCGCCCCAGCCGATGCGCGTCTGAGCAGGCGCCTGGGCGGGCATCTGGGCGGGAATCTGAGCCAACAGGGCATCTGGGCAGGCATCTGGGCAGGCATCTGAGCAGGCAGGGGCCGCTGTCGGTGGCGGGAGTTAGGGTCCGGGTCATGAACGTGCGTTTCGACCTGGACCCTTCCGTCACCCCCGAACTCCGCGACGGGATATGTGCGTTGTGGGCCGATGTGTCCAACGCCGACGGCGCCGTCGGATTTGTGCCGCCGGTGACCGAGGACGACATCCGCCCCGAGCTGCTCCGGCACCTGGCGTCCATGTCCGAGGGCCATACCCGCCTGCTGGTGGGCCGCGCCGCGGACGGCCGGGTCCTGGCCGCGGCATTTCTGTCCCTCAACCGCCACCGCCTGATGAAGCACTGGCTGTGGGTCTACACCGTCATGGTCCACCCGTCCGTCCAGGGCCAGGGGGTCGGCCGGCAGCTGATGGCCGCGGTGGCCGACGCCGCCCGCTCCCTCGACGGCATCTCCGGCATCCGTCTCACCTGCCGCGGCGGCACCGGCATCAGCCGGTTCTACACGTCCTGCGGGTATCAGGAGGCCGGCCGGGTCCCCGGCGCGATCAAGGTCGCCGACGGCGACTTCCGGGACGACGTCACCATGTGGCTGGAGCTGGCCTGAGGTGAGCGGCGGGGGCCGCGAAGATCGCCCGAAGCGCTGTGCTTGACTGGATGCAGACCCTTTAGGTTGCCGTTGAGGAGAAGGTCCCATCCGTGAGTAGCCACAACTTCGCCACGCTCCGCTACACCACCCTTCGCATCGGCCTCTTCGTCGCCTCGTTCGCCGTGGTGTGGCTGCTGGCGTACGCGCACATCATTCCGCTCGCCGTCGGCGCCTCCAACACCGTCTGGATGCTGATGCTCGCCATCGTGATCTCCGCGCCGCTCAGCTTTGTGCTGCTGCGCAAGCAGCGGGACCGGATGTCCGAGCAGCTCGTCGCCAAGGTCGACCGGCAGCGCGAGCGCCTCGCGGCGAACGCCAGCCAGGAGGACGGACTGCAGTAACTGCAGTAGGGGACGGACAGCAGTAGGGGACGGATAGCAGGGGACAGACCGCGGTGGGGGACGGACTGCATAAAAGGCGGGCCGCGGGAAGGGCCTGGACCTTTATGTAAGACGCCTCACAGCACTCCTTCACAACAGGCGCCCGGCGCCATGGACTCCGCGCCATGGCCGGGCGCCTGTCGCGTTGTTGACGACCGGTCCGGTGCGCGGGCCTCCCCGGAACTCAAAGATTTTCTTTGGGTTCCTCAAAGTTCAAGTGTTAATGTACGTGCCATGAAGACAGCAGCCGCGCCTCCGTTCCCCATGAGCACTCCGCTCGTGGCGCGCCTGCACGTCGATCTCTGCCGCTGTATGTCCGCGGCCTGTTGCCGCCGCTGACCTCTCTCCTCAGTGGCCGGAGATCTTCTCCCTCACCCTCCGGGCGGGAGAGGCCCCCTTCGCGGCTGTTCCGCAGCCGCTCACCTTCCCGGCGCTTCTTTTCGCCGTCCCGACGTCTTATCTGTCCCCGGAGTGTGTCCGTTGTCCACGTCTGCCGAGACCGCCGAGTCTTCACCGGCCCCCCAGACCCCCAAGTCCTCCCGTATACCCAAGATCCCGTTCTGGGTGCAGATCCTGGCCGGCCTCGCCCTGGGCGTGCTGCTCGGCTGGATCGCCAAGAGCGGTGACATCGGCTGGCTCACCACCACGCTGGAGCACATCGGCGACCTCTTCGTCCAGCTGCTGAAGCTGGCCGTGGCCCCGCTGGTCTTCTTCGCGATCCTGGTGTCGATCACCAATCTGCGGCAGGTCAACAACGCCGCCCGGCTCGCCACCCGCACGCTGCTGTGGTTCATGGCCACCTCGCTGATCGCCGTCGCGATCGGCCTGGCCATCGGCCTGCTGACCCACCCCGGCGCGGGCACCGGCCTGACCCCCAAGGACGGCAAGCTCCCCGACCACGCGGGCTCCTGGATCGACTTCCTGACCGGCATCGTCCCCACCGACATCATCACGCCGTTCACCGAGCTCAACGTCCTGCAGATCGTCTTCATGGCGGCCGTCGCCGGCATCGCGGCCCTCCAGCTCGGCGAGAAGGCCGAGCCGGTCCTCACGATCAGCCGCTCCGTCCTCGAACTGCTCCAGAAGGCCCTGTGGTGGGTCATCCGCCTCGCCCCGATCGGCACCGTCGGCCTCATCGGCAACGCCATCGCGACGTACGGCTGGAACCTGATCGGCAAGTACGCGACCTTCACCGTCGACATCTACGCCGGCTGCGCCCTGGTGCTGTTCGGCGTCTACCCGCTGCTGCTGTCGACCGTCGCCAAGGTCAACCCGCTGCAGTTCTTCCGCGGCGCCTGGCCGGCCATCCAGCTGGCCTTCGTCTCCCGCTCGTCGGTCGGCACCATGCCGGTCACCCAGAAGGTCACCGAGCGCCTCGGCGTGCCGCGTGAATACGCCTCCTTCGCGGTGCCGTTCGGCTCGACGACCAAGATGGACGGCTGCGCCTCGATCTACCCGGCGATCGCCGCGATCTTCATCGCCCAGATATTCGACGTCCCCCTGGGCATCGGCGACTACGTCCTGATCGCCTTCGTCTCCGTCATCGGCTCCGCCGCCACCGCCGGTCTGACCGGCGCGACGGTCATGCTGACGCTGACCCTGTCCACGCTGGGCCTGCCCCTGGAGGGCGTCGGTCTGCTGATGGCCATCGACCCGATCCTGGACATGATGCGTACGGCCACCAACGTTGCTGGACAATCGGTATGCACGTTGCTGGTGGCAGCGCGTGAGGGGATCCTCGACCGCGATGCGTACAACGGCGCGCAGAGCATCGGCCTGAACGGGGCCACTGCTGACGACGTGGAGGAGAAGGTTCCGGCGATTGCTGCCGCATGACCTGACTTTGCCGCGTGGATGCGTCCCGACCTTCTTTGCAAGGGCGGGACGCATCCATGTCTGGTGCCGAAGGCATTCGCTCGGCCGCGGCTCGCACCGTGGGCCGGCCGCCGGCACAGACGCACGGCTTGGCGGTGGTGGGCAGGTGGGGCCGGCGGAGCGGCACCAGGTGCTGGGGGTGCACCTGCTGGACCCAGTCTCGGGGCAGAACAGCCAGGCTGCGGCCAGGACGAAACGCAGGCCACCCTCGAAGTCAAGGTAGTTGTCCGGTGAGAGGCCCTCGTCCTTCCCTTCAGTGCGCCATTGCCTGAAGAACACCGGCAGCTCACGCTCGGACCATGCCGGTTTACTGCTCCTGACGGGATCTCCCAGGGGAACGCGGCGCGCACTGACCTCGATGGGCGCACGAAGACTCCCCACCGGGCCGCCCGCGCAGGAGGCGCCCCCTGCCGGGGTACCCAGATCACGGCGCACACCCTGACCGCGCCCCGCTACTGTGACGCGAGCCGCGGACGCCATCTGTCATCGAGCGGGATCTCCGCCGCTGCTTTCGCAACTCGTATCCGAAACCAGCTCATCCCGGCCATCAGACCGTCTTGATGACCCCACCGTCGACGAGGATGTCGCTTCCGGTGATGGCACCCGCCCGCGGAGAGGCGAGGAACACGATCGTCGCCGCGACCTCCTCCGGCTCGATGATCCGGCCGATGCTGATGCCCGCGTCCTGCGGGAGACCGGCGAGCAATTCGTCCTGCCCGATCCCGCGCGACCGCGCAAGGGCGCCGGCGAGACTGTCCGCGTCCGTCCAGTTCCTCGTGCGCGTCGGCCCGGGGCTGACCGTCACCGCGCGCATCCCGTGTGAGGCGTACTCCTCGGAGAGCGCCTTGGTGAGATTGGTCAGTCCGGCCTTGGCGACGCCGTAGTCGATCGGCGGGTGGGCGATCCGGGCCCCGATCGAGGAGACGTTGACGATCACTCCGCCGCGGCGCAGCAAGGACGGCACGAAGGACCGGGTGACGCTGACAGCGCTGAGCAGGTTGAGTTCAAGGGTACGGACCCAGGCGGCGTCGTCGATCGTGGCGAATCCGCCGAGGTGGCTCGGGTCGTCGTCTCCGGGTGCGAGGCCGCCGGCGTTGTTCACGAGCAGGTCGAGACCCTCCTCAATCTGCTGCGCGTCTTCGACGCGCTCATGGACACCGGCAGCGTGTCCGCGGCGGCGGAGCGCCTGCATCTGTCGGTGCCGGCGACCAGCCGCGCTCTGGGGCGTCTGCGGCGGGCCCGCATGAGCTTCCGCTCGCGCTGCCGAGCCTGCCGGTCGACCAACGGTGGCACGCTCGCGTGGACGGTGACTACCCGTCACAGTGGCTCCGGAGCCATGCCGCGGCAGCTCTCGAAGGGGTCCCGTCCCGTCGTTCGGTGTAGCGGTTCCACATCCGACGGCACCGCTCGCGCACCAACTCGATCCGGGTCTCCGGCGTGGGCATCGCCGGAACCGCCATGGCCTACTGGCTGGAGCGGTACGGCTTTCGTGTGACCGTCGTCGAACCCGCACGGCAACTGCGTGCCGGTGGGCAGGCGGTTGCCGTGCGGGGCAGCGAGCTTGGCGGTGTGGAGCGGACGGGTGGCTTTGGACGTCAGTGCTTCGTTGCTCCCGTATGGCTCAGGATCGCCGTGGTCAGCGGCTCCCATACGGCGGGCGGCAGCGCATGGCCCATCCCCGGGATGTCGGCGACGGACGCGCCACGGATGCACTGTGCGAGGTGCTGGGGGTGCGGCGGCGGGAAGACCGGCTCGGCGGGCGCGCAGATCACGAGCGTCGGCACCTCGTTCCGCGCGAGCCGGTCCGTACGGAGCATGCCGTCGTGCTCCGCACGCCCGTGCGCGGTGCTCGTGCGGTGGTGACCGGTGTGCTCGATGACGCGGTGTTCAAGAGTGCGGAAAGAGTCGGTGTCGAAGGGAAGTTGGTCACCGGCGAGTACCCGCCAGTGTTCGATCCGGCGCTGCATCTCGGCCTCCCGGCCATGGTCCTCGACCGGACGGGCCCATAGCTCCAGGACCTCGGGCGCGATGCCCGGCAGCTCGTCGACGGGGACCGTGCTGCCGTCGGGGCGGGTGTACGGGGTGCTGCTGAGGGCGCTGGTGCCGATGAGAGTGGCGCTGAGCAGTCGGTCGGGGTGGTCGGCGAGCACCATCTGGGCCAGCATGCCGCCCAATGACATGCCGACGACATGAGCCCGGCCGACTCCCAGCCCGTCCAGGACCGCGATCACGTCAGCGGCGAGATCGGCGATCCGATAGGGCGCTTCCTCGAAGGGCCAGGTGGAGCGGCCGGTGTCGCGGTGGTCGTAACGGATGACCCGGTGGTGCGCGGCAAGCGCGTCGACCAGGGGATCCGGCCAGCTGACTCCGCTTGCGCGGGCGCCCATGATCAGCAGCAAAGGGGCTGCATCGGCGGCGCCGCGCTGCTCGGTCCAGAGGCGGATGCCGGGAGCGGCGTCGATGAACTGCTGCATGGGGGCTGCCCTCCAGGGGTGTGGTCGCAGGGGCATTGCAGTGGTCGCAGGATTATCGCGTTGGTTCGGAACGAGACGTATCGTCTCGCTGCCAACAGGAACGCGTCAAGAGGGGAGGGGCAGGGAGCGAAGATCGTAAACTTACTTTGCAGTAAAGGGGCGGGATGGAGGGGCATTCAGGGTGGGAGCTGTGAAGAGCAAGCGGGTGCCGCGTGCTGTCCGGGAGCAGCAGATGCTGGACGCCGCGGTGCTGACGTTCGCACGGCGTGGTTATCGGGCGGCCTCGATGGATGAGATCGCCGAGGCGGCCGGGGTCTCCAAACCGCTGGTCTATCTCTACCTGAATTCGAAGGAAGACCTGTTCAGCATGGTGATCCGGCGGGAGTCGGCGGCGCTGGTGGCGGCCGTGACGGCGGCGGTCGAGCCGGAAGGGACGGCCGACCAGCAGCTGTGGAGCGGTCTGAAGGGGTTCTTCGCGCACACCGCCGAGCACCCGGACGGCTGGGCCGTACTCCATCAGCAGGCGTGGACGCACGGTGAGCCGTTCGCCCGCGAAGCGGCCGCGATGCGGGCGGAAATCGTCGCATTCGTCCAGGAGTTGATCGGTGCGGCTGCAAAGGAAGCGGGCTGTGCCGGCGAACTGGCCGAACGAGAGGTCGCCGGGCTCGCCCATGCCCTGGTCGGCGCGGCCGAGTCACTCGCCGAGTGGGCCAATGTCCGTACGGACGAGGGGATTTCGGGCGAGCGCGAGTATCCCTCGGCGAAGGACACGGCGGCCACGATGATGAACTTCGTCTGGGCGGGCCTCGGCCGGCTGACGGGCGGCGAACGGTGGGCGCCCGGCAGGACTGTGAAGGCAGGCCCTAGCTGAAGGCAGGCCCTAGCTGAAGGCAGGCCCTAGCTGAAGGCAGGCCCTAGCTGAAGGCAGGCCCTAGCTGAAGACAGGTCCTGACTGAAGACAGGTCCTAGCTAGGGAGTCGGCCCTGCGCAGTAGTGGGCGACCAAGGGGAGGAAGACCTGGTCCACCACTTCGATGAGGGTGGCTTCCGGCGGGGTGCGGTGGGTGATCAGGACTTCGCCGACCGCGAGGGCGAAGGGCAGGGCGGCCACCCGGGCGGGGAGGCGGGACGGATCGAGTTCCCCGCGCCGCGCTGCCCGGTCGAGGACGGGTGCCATCGCCTCCCGGCCGGCTTTGCCGGTGCATTCCTCCACCACGAGCGGAACAGGGGACACCGGACCCGGAACGGACCGGCCGGCGGCAGCGGGAAGGCGCGAGCGCTCATCGGCCGGGCGGCGAGCGGGAGGTCGGGGGTGTGCGGGAGGCCCAGGGTGTACGGGAGGCCGGGGGTGTGCGGGTCAGCCTCCACCCGGCGGAACGGGGTGGCGGCCGCAACGGTGGGCAAGGGGGCGGCCGGCTCAGGAATTGGTGAGACGAAGGTGGTCATCGGGCATTGGCCAACTCCTGGTCCTCGCGTACTTTTACTTCAAAGTAAGGTTACTGTCGGGTCAGGAGCTGGGTCGAGGAAGAGTCCCACGGATTCCCTCGCCGGGGACGAGCCGTCCGCCACCGGTCGCGACTGCCGTCCCCGTGCTGCCGCAACTCGACCGGTCCCAGCGGATGTTCGGACACGACGACGACGCCGATGCTCCCCGCACTCCACAGGAGAAACGAGGACCCGCTCGTGTTCAGCCAGGAAAGTGCAGCCGCCGGATCACCCGCCGCCCCAGCCAACGCCTCCGCCACCCCTGCACCGCACCCCGCTCCAGCCCCCATCCCCACCCGCGCCCTCGCCCCCACCCTCGTAGAGCCACAAAAGAGCCTGGTCAACGGCACCGTCCGAGGGGTCTACGTCCCCCCACTCGCCCCGCCCGTACACAGCGGCTCGCTCGGTGACATCCCCTTCACCAACGCCATCGAGGCCCCCGCCGACATCGTCCTGGCCCGCAAACAACCCAGCGGCACCTGGCGTGACATCTCCGCCGCGGAATTCGCCGTCGAGGTGCGGGCGGTCGCCAAGGGTCTGATCGCGCACGGCCTCCGCCCCGGCGACCGGCTCGCGATCATGGCCCGTACGACCTACGAGTGGACCCTCATCGACTTCGCCGCCTGGGCGGCCGGCCTGGTCACCGTCCCCCTCTACCCCACGTCCTCCGCCCGCCAGGCGCAGTGGATCCTGCACGACTCCGGTGCCCGCGCCTGTGTCGTGGAGAACGTCAACGAGACCCGTCTGATCAGCGGTCTGCGCGCCGAACTCCCCGGCCTCGACCACCTCTGGCAGTTCGATACCGGCGCCGTCTCCCAGCTCGTCGCCACCGGCCGCGCCCTGCCGGACTCGGTGGTGGACGAGCGCCGTGCCGCCGTGGGCCCTTACGACCTCGCCACCCTCATCTACACCTCCGGCACCACCGGCCGCCCCAAGGGCTGTGCCCTCACCCATGCCAACTTCTTCGCCGAGGTCGACAACTCCGTCGAACTCCTCCACCCCGTCTTCACATCGGTCAGCGAGGAGCCCGCCGCCACCCTCCTCTTCCTGCCCCTCTCACACGTCTTCGGCCGGATGGTCGCCGTCGGCTGTCTGCGCGCCCGGGTCCGTCTCGGCCACGCCCCCAGCATCCGGACCGACGACCTGCTCGCCGACCTGGCAGGCTTCCGGCCGACCTTCCTCCTCGCCGTCCCGTACGTCCTGGAGAAGGTCTACAACACCGGCCGCGCCACCGCGGAGAAGATGGGCCGCGCCTCCTCCTTCGACCGCGCGGCCCGCATCGCCCGCTCCTACGGTGAGGCCGTCGAGGCCAAGGAGCACGGGACGGGCGCCGGCCCCGGCGTCGCCCTCAAAGCCGCCCGCAAGCTCTACGAACCGCTCGTCTACCGCCGTATCCGCGCCGCCCTCGGCGGCAGGGTCCGCTACGTACTCTCCGGCGGCTCACCCCTCGGCCACCGGCTCGCCGCCTTCTACACCGGTGCCGGCATCGAGATCTTCGAGGGCTACGGCCTGACGGAATCCACCGCCGCCGCCACCGTCACCCCGCCCCTCCGCCCCCGGATCGGCACGGTCGGCTGGCCGATTCCCGGCAGCGCCGTACGCATCGCCGACGACGGCGAGGTCCTGCTTCACGGCGGCCACATCTTCTCCGGCTACTGGGACGCGGCCATCGGCGCGGCCCGCCCCGTCACCGAGCAGGGCTGGCTCGCCACCGGTGACCTCGGCGCCCTCGACGCCGACGGCTACCTCACGATCACCGGCCGCAAGAAGGAGATCATCGTGACCACGGGCGGCAAGAACGTCGCCCCCGTCCCCCTGGAGGACCGCCTCCGCTCGCACCCCCTCGTCGGCCAGTGCCTGGTCATCGGCGACAACCGCCCCTACATCACCGCACTGATCACCCTGGAGCCGGACGGCCTGGCCCACTGGTGCCAGATGCATAAGAAACAGGACATCCTGCCCCGGCAGCTGGTCCACGACGAGCACCTGCTCGCCGACATCCAGCGCGCCGTCGACGACGCCAACGAACTGGTCTCCCGCGCCGAATCCATCCGCCGCTTCGCCGTCCTCCCGGTGGACTTCAGCGAGGAAACCGGATATCTCACCCCGTCCCTGAAGCTCCGCCGCGCCGCCGTCGCCCGCGATTTCGCCAAAGACATAGCGGGCCTTTACGAAAGCAGGTGACTCCCGCTCTGGAGACGGCGCCCTCGGCGCGTCAAACTGGAACCCCCGTGTCACCTCTGTGGGGGAGGTGGCACGGGGTCTGACGTGCGTTGTTGCGGTGCTACGTCCCGCTGAGTTCGCACCAGACGGTCTTGTGTCCGATTTCTTGCCGCACACCCCACCGCAGCGAGACGGCTTCGATCAGCGCCATACCCCGCCCGCACTCGTCTTCGCCGGTCGCCCGCAGCCGTACGGGGAGCGCCCGCGGGTCGGGGTCGGTGACCTCCACCCGGGTGTGACCGCCGGCCTCGCCGCTGATGTGGACGACGACCGGGGTGCCCTCCCCGACGTGCCGGATCACATTGCCGAGTATTTCGCTGACGCAGAGCTGGATCTCGGCGCACGAGTCGCCCAGGTGCTCGCGCACGGTGCGCCGCAGCGCGGGCACTTCCTTGGGTAAGGCCAGCAGCTTCAGCGTGAGCGGCTCGGAAGACATGCTCACCGCGCGGCTGCCTTACGGAGCGCTTCGGCCAGCTTGCGGGCGGTGGCCGTATTGCAGTTACCGAGCGCGACGAGCGGGACCGCATAACTGCCGGCAAACCCCGGCAGGTCAATCCCGAGGGACGGCAGCGTGATCCCGTTGTCCTTGAGCGCGGTACGCAGCAGCTCGATGCAGTCCTGCACGTCGTCGTGGTGGTGGGTGGGGCTGGGCATGGGGCGTACGCCTTCCTGAGCGCATGGTGACGAACTGCTCACAGCGTGACGTCACTCGGCGTAGCGTGGAAGGGAATCGGGTTGCGCAGAGCAACCGGCAACAAACGGCGGTGAGTTATGCCTCCTCGTAAAGATCCCGACGCCTCGGCGAACGTTCCGTCCTTCTATGGCGCCGAGCTGCGCTACAAGAGGGAAGCTGCGGGTTTCACGCTCGAACATCTGGCGGACGGGAGCTACAGGGGTGTCCCGTTCCTTAGCCAGATCGAACGTGGTGAGCGGCGGATGCCGCTGGATCTGGCACAGCACGTCGACGAAAAGCTCGGGACGGACGGCTTTTTCGAGCGGCGGTGTGAAGATGCGCGCAAGGCTCGGCAATCGGGGCATGCCGAGCACTTCGCGGATGTTGCGGAGATGGAGCCGTACGCGGAGACGATCGAGGACTGGGCTCCGATGTTCGTCCCCGGGCTCTTGCAGACGGCGCCATACGCGCGGGCGCTTACGCGAGCGGCAATGCCTCGGACCTCGGACGACGACGTCGAGCTGAAGGTCACCGCACGGCTGAAGCGGGCGGAACTGTTCCAGCGGGAGAGGCCACCAGCGTTCTGGGCGATCCTGGACGAGAATGTGATCCGCCGCCGGGTTCTTCCACCAGAGCAGATGGCGGCGTTGTTGGAGCATATTGCGGATGTGGTCAGGGCGACGCGGTCCATTCTGCAGATCGTGCCGGAAGCCGCAGCTGCTCACCCGTACATGATGGGCATGACCCGGACGATGACCTTCCCGGACGCACCTCCCGTGGTGTACACGGAAGGACTGCACAGCGGCCAACTCATCGACTACCCGGCGCTCGTGAAGCAGTACCGGCAGTCGTACGATCTGCTCAGGGCCGCCGCACTGCCGCCTGAGGTGTCCCTGGCCATGATCGATGCAGCGGCTGAGGAGTACCGAAATGGCAAGCACCGAGCTTGATTTGAGCTCCGCGCTCTGGCGCAAGAGCAGCTACAGCAACGGCACCGGCGGCGAGTGTGTCGAGACTGCCGCCAACTTCCCCGGCCTGGTCCCGGTCCGGGACTCCAAAACGGCTCCTCACGGCCCGGCCCTCGTCATCCCCGCCGCCGCCTGGAGCCGCTTCCTGGCGGCCGTCAAGGATGACTCGCTCAGCGCCTGAGTCGTCTGCGCAACGCGCAACACCGGACACCCTGCCCCGCCCGCGCGGGGCTCCGAGGAGCCTCTCACCGCGGGGGCAGGGCCACCGCCGTCTGCATCTCGCAGGAATTGCACCAGAACGCCCAGCCGTTGGCGTCCACGGACCGCGATCCGCAGGCGAGGCACGGGTCCCCGACGAAACTCGCCGCCACCCAGGAACCGGCCGTCGCCGCGCGACGCCCCGCGGCCGCGCACTCATCCGCATAGCAGGGAATGCACAACCCGCCCTGCCGGCCGGGCAGTTTCATCGACCGTATCCCGCATGTCGCGCACGGCAGCCTGCCGACGTACTGCGCGTCCAGGCCGACCGGCTTCCCGTTCCTGCTGAAGGCCGCCATGCCGCCTCCGCCTCCTCTACGCCAGAACGGTTCCGGTGCCGCCGCACCCGGAACACTGCGTGGTGACCTCATCGCCGGCCGGCGTCTCCCAGACCACGGTGCCTCTGCCGGCGCAGTCGGGGCAGGGCTTCTGCGGGGGCAACTGCTCGCTCATTCTGCCCACGGTAGGCCGCGCCATGTTCCGATGTGACCACTTTCCGTGATCGCTTTGTCATGAGCGCCACCCAATCAGCGCTGGTCTCGCATTGAGGCTTGAGCACAGACCGCCATCTTCACGGGCCATCGTCGATGCGTGGCCGTCCGGGGAAGAAGCGGTACCAGGCAGGGGTGCTCAGGACGGCACCCGCTGCACCTCCTGTCCCGCTATCCCGGCGACAGTGTCCAGAGGCTAATCGGGCTTCTTGGTCTTGAAGCACGCGGATTCGACCGTGACTTCGATCAGCGAGGGGTCGTTTCCGTATTTTCGCTCGTCATGCAGCCTGATGTCGACGGAGAATTCTTCACCCTTGGAGTTAGCAACAATCTGCGGAGCTTTTGATGGGCTACCGTCAAAACCATCCTTGACGATCTTCCACCCCTTCTTGGGGAGCCCCTTCCTCAGTCGATCCATGGCTTGCTTCATGTCGTCGACCGGAACGCCGTACAGGCTCCATGGGTGGTGGGCCCTGTACACGCCTCCTGATTGCCCCGAGCACGGCATGGTGAACGGCCCCGGTTTCGTCACCTTCCCCTTCAGGCCGATGAGATCCAGGATCTCGCTGGAAGTCTTCTCGGTGCTCTCCTTGATTTCCTCGGCACCTCGCACCTTTAGATTGTCTTCGTTCATTTGTGAGCATCCCGCCATCAGTGCGCACGCCAGGAGCGCCTGTATTGTTCGTGGAATCCGCCTAGTCATAATCCACCATGTGATATTTTCCGGTGACGACAGCTGCCTGGTTCTTCAAACTGACTGAACCCTTGTCCCAGAATGCGCCGTGACCTCCTGCGTCGCTCTTCATGATGTTTCCGCCGAATTCCGCATCTGTGGGGACGGTCCGGTTGCCGCCGAGGCCCACATTCTTACCACCCTCCCGGACGAGCCAGTCGTCCCAATCACCGCCCATCGCCCACATGTGCTTTGGGTTGATACCGAGGTCCGCGGCGTGGGCCGCCTGCATGCCGGGGCTGCCGGCGACCATGACATCGTCTGCAGGTATAGGCGTCTCATTCCAGCTTGCGGTCTTGGCTGTATCGCCGATCAGCGTGCTGCCGTAGCTGTGCCCCATGACAGTGGTGTGGCCGTGGCTGCCGGTCGCGTACTGATGGGCCAATCTGTTGCCTTCGAGGAATTCGTGGAGTCTTGGTGCACCCTTTTCCGCGAACTTGTCCTGCATGGCCTCCCGGTAGATGTTGTCCGGGGCGTCGTAATCGAACCAGGTGATCGTGGAGATTTCCTTCCCCGGGGCGAGCTTGTTGCTCTCGCCCCAAAGGTACTCACTCCGCTTGAGGTCTGAAGGCGTGTCGCCGGAATCTTCGCCGATCGTCGATATATCCGTCGTCGTGCCGGGGACGTAGATGGCGGTGTGGTCAGCTGTATCGGGATTGCCATTGGCGAGAATAACCCGGCCGTTGCCTTCGCCGTCAGGGGCGAACCCCAGGAGGTATGCCTCGGGGAGTCCATCCTGGCCGGTCCGGTCGAAACGGTCCTGAATGGCCCGCATTCCCTTCAATTTCCCGTCCAGACTCTCCTTCTTGTCGCGCCAATCCAGCCACTTCTGGCTTATTTTCATGTCGCCGCGGGCCCCGAAGCTCTCGAACTCGGGTGGCTCCGCCTTGGTGAGTGCAGCCAGCCTCATCTCGTACTGACCACGTGTTTCCGCGAGGACGGTCCGGTTGGCCTCATCGCGAGCATCGGCGGGCAGGCCGTTCATCGCCCCGATGCTCGCGGGATGCAGGGAGATGTAGGCGTCCCGTTCATCCGCGGACAGGTGCTTCCACCACTCCACGTTGTCCTCCGGGTCGCCGTGCTTGGGCGGTTCCTTGATGCCGTCCAGATAGCGCTCGGCGCCGTCGCGGACACCGCCTGTGTCCTTCTTGGCGTCGACCCAGTCCGCGGCGGAGACGGTCAGATCGTCGTCAGCTTTGAGATTCCGCAGTTTGGGGGCCCATTTCTCGTCGGCCGCTGTGGCTTCTTCGAGGGCTGCGGTGATGCGGTCGGCGTAGGCCTGTGCCCGGGCGAAGTTGGGATTGGGATCAAAGTGGGCCGCCTGCCGGTTGAGCGCCTTGGCTGTCTCGTCCGTGACACCGTTCGCCCTGCCACCCGGCGGGGTCTTGCCCCGGTACTCGTCACCCGCTGCCGGGTAGGTGACGGACCCGTCCTTCTCCACGGTGAATTTCTCGCCCTCCGCATCCGCCACCGCCGCATCGAGCTTCTTCTTGGCGGTCTGCAGGTCGACGGCAAGGGCGTTGAGCGCGGTGCTGATGACGCCGCACTCCACCTGGGTGTAGTGGAAGTCCTTTGCCAGCGCGCGGAGTTGCATGAGAGCGGCCTCCGCAGCCTTGCCGGAGAGTGACTCCCGTAACTTGACGTTGATCCGCTGCTCAAGCGCGTCCTTGGCGGAGCTCGCCATATGGCTGGCGGCGCGGTATCCGTCCGCGGCGTCCTCGAACTCGGATGTCTTGAGGTTCCTGAGCGTCGAGTAGTCCATGGCTCAGTTCACTTCCCCTGCTGCCGGCCACCGACTGCGGGGGTGTCCTCGTACTGGTGGGAGAGCTTGCTGAACGAGTTCTTGACGGCTGCGTCGTTCTCGTACAGCTCGCCGCCCGCCTTCTCCATCCGATCCTGGATCGCGCCGCACCGGCCGCTCAGGGCTTCCAAGTACCGCTTCCAGGAGCGGTAGACATCCTGCTGTGCCGCAGCGCTCTGCACTACGCTGCCGGAGCCGGCGCCCTGCTGCTCCGCTTCCAGTTTCGCCAGGGCCTTCTTGATGTTCCCGCGTAACGACTGGACGTCATGGCCTGCTCTAGTCCAGGCGGCCTTCGTCGATTTCAAGTCGCCCCAGCCGTCGCCCGAACCGTGCTGTCGACCGTGCCCGTCCGCACTGGCGAGCTTCATGCCGGCGTTGTCCGACGCCTGCTGCTTGAGCGCGGCCCATTCCTCATCCCAGGACACGCTGTTCCCCCGTCGTCATCGTTGCGTGTAATGACAGAGAGCCTACGGTGATGCCGCACCCCTCTCCTGAGTACGGCTACCTATGAGCCATGTGGAGTGCGGGGCGAACGTTCACGTGGGCGGCGGTCCCGATACACGTGGGCCCTCGCTGTGCTCAAGGCAACTGCCGGCGCCGGTTTCTGTCAGGGCTACCGGTATGCGGCGACTGTCGTGGGCACGAGCAGAACGGGGGTGAGGCAGGTGCCCTCTGTATGTCGCCGCTGCCCCATCTCTGCCCCGCCCACCACAAGCGATCAGCCTTGTGGCGTTCCCGATGGTGCAAAGCGTGCACCACCATGAGGCCTTGGGGTGGGCACGCACCGTACCCACCCCAAGTCGTGCCGGCAGCCTGCTGCTACTGGAAGAATCCGGCAGCTCGACGGTCCGTCGCCCGATAGTCCGCGCTGCCGGACCGGATCTTGGTCGCGACCTCGTGCAGGGTGCTCTGGATGTGGTTCGCGCGGCTGTTCCACTGCCGTTCTGCGGCCTGGAAGGCCTGGTGGGCCTCGCCTTCCCAGGAGTTGGAGACGCGCTTGACCGCGCCCCAGATCTTGTCGAGCTCGGCCTGCAGCTCCTTGGCGGAACGCTCGATATCGGCGGCGGTCTGCTCTACCGCGCCGTATGTCACCCGAAGGTTCTCGTCGCCGGCCATTTCTCCCCCACTGCTGGTGGCTGATTGGTGGATGTCGCTTTACCTGGTGCTTCCAGGTGGAGGTGCTCAGTAGTTGCTGATGCCGCTGACGGAGCCGGTGTTGAGCTGGCCGCCGGGCGCGCCGCCGTTGACGTCGATGCCGCGGAAGCTGGAGAGCACCTCGGAGTCGTTGGACTGGCTGGTGGTGCCCGTCTGGGCGATCGCGTCGTTGATGCCGTCGAGCATGCGGCGCAGGGCGGCGTGGTCCTCGTTGAGGGCGTTCTGGGCCTGCTTGAAGGCGCTGGCGCCCTGGCCGGTCCACGCCGACTCGACGGCGGAGATGGCGTTGATCAGCGTCCGCAGCTGGGACGACATCGCCTGACTGCCGCTCTGGATCTCGCTCTTGAGCTTTTCGATCTCCGCATAGGTAAGTGCGGTATTCCCTGCCATGATCCACCTTCCCCCATGAGTGGGTTACAGAGCTGAGTGATAGGTCTGGTGTTCAGCTCGGATTGTTGGCCGTATCTCGAAAGATGCGGGTTTCTGCGCTGGTTGCTCGTGGCGTGAGCAACCAGAGTTCTGGTCGTTGAGCTGTGTTGCGTCCGCCGTTACGTCCGTCGTCGCCGGACGGTGATCAGTCCGCCGGCTGTCAGGGCCGCGACTGCTGCGGCCAGTCCGGCAGTGAGGGGCCAGACCGGTGAGCTGTCCGGGTGATCGGCCGGCTTCTGTGCTGCACCGGCCGCTGAGTTGTCTGCCCTCGACTGCGGGGTCTTGGGCGGTGCGCCGGTTTCGCGGGCGGCAAGCAGCGGGTTGATGTCGGCGGGGCCGGGATCGCCTTCCTTGTCCAGCAGCACCTTCCGGGGGCGGACGATGCCGTAGCCGAGGTACTCGCTCGGGACCTTGCCGTCCTCCGGCTTGCCGGCGGTCTCCATCATGACCCGCAGGACCTGGTTGTTGGTCCAGGCGGGGTGGGCGGACCAGATCAGGGCGGCGGAGGCCGAGGCGATGGCGGTGGCGTCGCTGGTGCCCTCTTCTGTGCAGCCCAGGAGCTCCTTCGTGCAACGAGTGGGAATGCCGACTCCGGGCGCGGCCAGGGCTACCTGCGGCCCGTGGGTCGAGAACTTGGTTACTTTCAGAGATCTGTCGACGGCGCCGACGCCGACAACTCCGGGAAGACTGGCGGGATAGCGAGGAAGATTGTCCTTCGCTCCTTCGTTTCCCACACCCGCAAAGATCAAGCTCCCCTTCTTGTTCGCGTAATCGATCGCCGGCTGCAGTGCCGCCTCAGTTTCGGCAGCGGCTGTCCCGGCTTGGGAGATGTTGATAACCTTCGCGCCCTGGTCTGCTGCATAGCGAATGGATTTCGCCATGTTGGAAGACCAGTCCCCGTTGATGCTCCTGATGGGGAGGATTTTTGCTCCTGGCGCGAGCCCCCAGGTGCCGCTTCCGCTGCGCTGGCCGGCAATGATCATTGCCATGCTTGTGCCATGGCCCTCATCGTCGTAGTCTGCGCCGCGCCCTTGTCCCGAGAAGTCCTTGCCGGGGCTTAATTGGCCACGTAGCTCGGCGACCGAATCGTTGACACCGCTGTCGATCACGGCCACGGAAACGCCTTCTCCAGTACTGGTCTGCCACATGCGCTCTGCCTGCATCGCATCTAGGTACCACTGGCGCGGCCTCTTGTCCGCAGCAGAGGCCGTTGGGGCGAGCAAGCCCACGGTCAGTGTGGTGAGGCAGGTGAGCGCAGCTACCGACGCCCGGCTCTTCCTCTGCACGTGATGTGCTGCACGACTCACAGTGCGGTGCCTCCTCCTCCGTTGCGCGACCGGGTCAGGCTTATTCGATCACCGGCGGCACCGCTTGCGAGTGCTGTGCCGTCCATGTCTCGTCGTCTTCCCTGAGGTAGTCCGGCCGCTGACCGGAGGTGGCATTCCTGCGTTGCGAGGGGGACCCTGTCATGGGCAGCACGCCGTTGGACTGGGTGGTGGCCCGCGACAATCCTGAGCCGCCCGGCGTGAAGTCGTTCGTCCGGCCACGTGGCATCTGGGTTCGTCCGACCGCCTGTCCCGACTCCGATTTGCGGCCTGCGGCCGACGGCATTCCCGTAGCCGTCCCTGTGGCAGCGCTTCCCGAGTTGTTCTTGCCGTTCATCGGGACAGGTACGGCGGAGCCCTGCTCGTTTCCTGCTACCAGCGCACCGGACCCGCCTACGCTGCCGCCAGGCTCGTAGGCCAGACGGCGCCCCGGGACGCCGCGCACGTCCGGTCTGATGCTGTTACCAGTGTTACCTGGAAAACTGCCCCCCTGGAGACCACGCGCCGCACTGCGTTCTTCACCCATGACCGGGCCATGTGTCCTGTCCATAGCCTCTCCCCGCTGGGGGGCGAAGCGTTGACCGGAACTTCCCACATCTCGCTGCGCCATTCCACTTCCTTTGGCGGGAGGAAGCGCTCCGGGCCCGGCAGGACGGGGTGTGTTCATGCCATGTTCTTCGCCCATGACAGTTCCTCCCGGCAAATGCGGACGTCCGGGAAACGTGTTGCCGCGCTGGGCGGTACCACCGACGATGCCATCCCCTGTGGACTTGCCCGGCCTATTTGATGCCGCGGCTCGACGGCCTATCGGGCTCTGCGAGCTGGGTTCTGCCCCTCCGCGACCGCCGGGGATCTTTGTTTCCCCGGGGAACGTCGTGGAGCTGGGAGGGACCCCGGGAAAGCCGTCGGAGCCCCCAGGCTGGTGGGGGGAGGGGCCCAAGCGTGGCGGCGAGGGTTGGGTGGGAGTGACGGGTGCGGTGGAGTCGACTGACGTACCCACCTGCCGGTCGTGCTGCAGGTGTTCGCGCGGCGACCGGGACGCCCCTCCGTGCCGCTCCACACCGCTGTTGCCCGACGACGAAGCAACACCAGCCCTGCCGGGCTCGTTCGTACCTCCGTTGGTGGCCGACCGGTCCAAGACTTGCCTGTTGCTGACGCGATCGTCCTCCAGCGGCGGCTCCGGCACAAACCCCGAAGCCGGCCGGAAGTTGGGAGTCTCCTGCCGCGCGATCTTCTCCTGGGCCGTCCGGTAGTAAGACGCCAGCCGGTTCATCTCGGCGATGGCTTCTTCCCTAGCCGGGTCCTTGGTGAGGGCGGTGACCCCGCTCACCTTTCCGCTTTCCGCCTCTGCGAAGTTCCTCAGCTCGGGAGGCTTGGGCATCAGTTTGGCCTGGCCCAGTGCGGTTGCGGCATCGACCATTGCGTGGCCGGTATTTGTGGCGTAGTGGCCCAGTTTGCGGCTTTCCGCGGCGGTTGCTCTGGTCCAGTCGTCGAAAGCTTGGGCGCCTTCGCCTTGCCAGTGGACCTGTTTGGCGTATGCCTCGAGGTCTTTGGTGATTCTGGCGATCTCATTGCCTGCGTCGACCAGGTCCGTTCCCATCACCACGATGTGCATGTGGTCGCCGTCGGCCACCATGGAGTAGAGGGCCTGGTGGGACGCGTCCTCGAAGTTGGTGCAGCCCGAAACGCCTAAGAGCTCGGTGTTCTCTGCCATGTCGTTCCCCCCTTGCCTCAGATGCCGTCGGGGCCCGCGGACCGGCCGTCGCCCAGCTCCGGGCCGGTGGAGCCGGCGGGCTGGTGCTTGGGCTGTGGTGCCTTGTAGAGGCCTTGGGTACGACGTTGGATCGCGGCCAGGCGGTTCCGTACGTCGGCATCCACCGCTTCGTAGTCCCGGCCGATGAACTCGGTTCCGAGGCTCAGTGCCTCGATCTGGTCGCCGAATACTTTTGAGAATGCCTCAAGTTGGGACAACACTTTTTCGTAGGTGTCCGCGAGGCCCTGCGCCTCGATGAATCCCTGGCCGAAGGAGGACGGAGCAATCTTGCGTTGGCCGAGCGCACGGTGATCCGCATTTGACCCCTTGAGCTGGTCCAGCAGGTCGTCCACGCGCTGTTTCAGCTTCTTCAGCTCTTCGGGATCGACGTTGAGCGACCCGCCTCCGGCGCCGGCCGCCGCCCCGCTCACCTGCACGCTTGTGTTCTCCTCAGCCCCCACCGTGGCTCCCCCGTACGTCAGGAAATTCAGGAGCCACTCTAGTCACCACCTCTGGCAACGACCGGTAGTGTTGAGCCGGTACCGTTGAGAATTCGCCAATGGCGGGCACCCTCACCGAGAGCCCGGGGCGAACGCAGTGGCAGCCGGGTTTGAGATCAAGTAGCCCTATTCCCCGGGAATCTGAGTACGGCTACTCATTGACTTGTCGCGCAGCCGCTCCCGTTGCCGTCGCAGAGGCAGCCGCCTGCCTGCGTACGTCCCGTCGGATGACCGCAACTCCCGCGATGACCGCCACCGCGACGCCCCCGGCCCCCAGTCCGTATGTCGCATATCGCTCCATCCGTTTCTGCGGAGTCTCGCCGTCCGCGAGGGTGACCGGGTCCGGGGGAGTGGCCCGGGGCGGGCCGTCATCCGCGGTCGGTCGGTCGATGGGGTGGTCGTCCTCGGTCAGGGCGCGTACCGCGTCGACGACGCCCCAGCCCACTAGGTTGTCGCGGCCGTTGACGGAGCGCTCGGCAGTCTGCTCGATCTGGGCGACGATCTGGTACTCCTTCCAGTCGCGGTGCTTGGCCCGCAGGAGGGCCGCGATGCCGGCTACATAGGGAGCCGAGAAGCTGGTGCCGTTGTCGACGCACTGGCCGCCTTTGGGGACGGTGGAGACCACGTCCACCCCGGGAGCGGCGACGCCGATGAAGTCGCCGCTCTGGGAGAAGGCGGCACGCTCGTTGTTGCGGTCGGAGGAGGCGACGGCCAGGACGCCCGGGTACGACGCCGGATAGGTCTTCTTGAGGCGGCCGTCGAAGCCGTCGTTGCCGGCGGAGGCCACCACGACGATGTTCTTCCGCCGTGCCTCGCGGACCGCCTGGGCGAGCCGGGAGTCCGCCGGGACGGGCTCTGTCGTGTCCTGGGAGATGTTGATGATGTCGGCATCTGTGGCCACGGCCTTCTCGATGGCGGCGGCCAGCGTGCCGACGTTTCCGGTGCCCTTCTCGTCGTTCTGGCGGAGGGGGATGACGAGTGCCTCCGGGGCCAGGCCGACGAAGCCGGTGCCGGCGCGCGGGCGGGCCGCGATGATGCCCGCGACCTTGGTGCCGTGGCCCACCGGGTCGTAGGTGCCGTTCGTCGGCGCCTTGGGGTCCGCGTCTTTGCTCTTGCCGAGGAAGTCCCAGCCGCTTTTGGCCTCGACGGCGTCGGCGAGCTGCGGATTCGTGGTGTCGACGCCCGTGTCGATCACTGCGACCCGGACCCGGTGGCCTTGTGCGTCACGGCCCTTGGTGTCCTGCCACAGGCGGTCGAAGAGGATCCGCTGCAGGGCCCACGGCCGCTCCTTGATCTGCTGCTTCATGGGGAAGGTGCAGGCGCCGTTCCCTTCCGGTACCGGCGTGGTGTCCTCTGGTCCTGCCGCCGTCGCAGGGGCGGCGGCCATCGCCACGATCAGCGCGCCCGTGCTCCAGGCCGCGGTTGCCTTCCTCCGCACCGTGGTGACTCCGTTTCCCTACGAGCCTTGCGGCTGCCGTGCGGCGTTGGTGTCCAGCCGAGGGCCCATTGGCAGGAACTGCGACCAGTTCGCCGGGACGCGCACGGGCTTGATGTCCTTGTAACCAAGCAGCATTTGCGCCCGGTGGGTCTCCTGCTGCTGCGTGGCGCGGCTCTGCCCGGTGTCCTTGGCGTCCGAACCGATGCCGGAGGGCTTCGCGCTGCTGTCGTTGTTCGCCTGTACGCCGTACCGCAGGCCGGTGTCCGTCACAAGGAAGTTCAGTCCCGACGTCCCGTCCCCGGCTTGGATCTGCTGGTAGAACAGGCCGGTTCCGGGCGTCACATATGCGCTGGTCCCGCCGTTGACGACCGGCTGGGGATAGTCCGTTCCGGCCCAGGTGCTGAGCTGGGTGCCGCCGTCCGGGGAGACCTCGCGCAGCACGTTGCAGACCGTGTTCCGCCGGCCCGGCGCCGCAGCGGTGTTGGCCTGCACAGCGGCCAACTGCGGCCACTTCTTCTCCGCGAAGAGGTTCCCGCTCTTCGGGGTGAAGGACTGCGCGTCCACCTCTGTGGGCTCGTTGCGCTGCTGTAGCCGGCCGGTCTGCGGGGAGAAGAGAAGCAGCCGTGCGACGAAGTCCGACACCGGTCGGACCTCGCCGGGCAGTACGACGTACTGCTGCGCTCCGGAGCCCGTTGTGGCGCGGAGCACCATGCCGACCTGGTCCTCGTGGGCGCCCAGGCCCTTGATGCCGGCCCGCCGGCCGACGGACTGTGGAAGGGCGGGGAAGGCGATCGGCATGCCGTCGTGGAACGTGGCAAGCCATTCCTTGGTGACTTGTTGGGGCTGCCGGCTCCCCACCAGCGCGCGCAGCAGCAGTTCGGAGCCCTTGCCGGAGTTGCCGCCGTCGATGAGGTACTTGGTGCCCTGGGGGTCGACCAGATAGCGGGCGCCCTGTGCGCCGGTCTCCTGGACGTAGAGCACCTGGCCGCCGCGCAGCCGGCCCGGGCCCTCCACCTTGTGCTCGTCGCGGGCGGCGAAGAGGAACGTGGCCTTCTGCACGGCCTTGCCGTTGCTGCCCGGCTGCTCGCACACCGCCCAGCGCTTGCTCTTCTGCGCTTCCGGGGCCTCCGGGATACGGTCCGGGGCGTACGGGATGCCGAGGGTGGGGCCGTGCGGGATGGTCCCGTTGTCGAGCTCATGCTCATCGATCTTGAGGACGTCGAACCGGTCGGTGTTCAGCAGCAGCCGGGCAGAGGCCATGTTGAGGACGGGGTGGAGCTGTGACGTGCCGTCCGTGGTGAGCACGACGTAGAGGGTGGCCGACTGGCTGCCCAGGAGGACGTGTTCGCCCGGCTTGTTCCAGCCCTTGGGGGCCTGCGGCCGGAACATGCCCCAGGCACCGAAGCCCGCGAGCACGAGCGCGGCGATGACCAGACCGGGAAGCACGGCGCGCAGCGGGTTCGGGGCCCCCTCGTCCGTACGGTCCGGAGAGGGCTGCAGGAAAGCGGCCACGAGTCGCTTCTTGGCGAAGGTGTAGCCGTTGAGCTCGTCCCGCCGTGATGCCATGGTGCTGAGTTCCCCCTGAGACCGTTACCCCGAGTGCGCGGTCGTTTTTCTTCCGGGCCCGACCGCCGGCGCCGACGTCCGCACCTCACCCGCTGGTCATGCTGCGTGCCCGGCCGTACAGGTCCAGGACCGCCAGACACAGCGGCATCAGGGACAGCAGGAGCAGCCCGTCGGTGAGATCGAGAGCGCGCCCCCAGAAGGGTGTGAGCCCCCGCTTCGGCACGGTCAGTGCCACCAGGGTCAGCAGCGCCACACCGCCTGCCAGGGCGAGCGCCAACCAGATGGTGCGGATGTCGAGCTGGGCACGGTCGCCCGTGGCGAAGTCGGTGAGCGCGCCGGCCGGCGGAGCGAGTGCCATCCCCAGGACGAGCAGTGCCAGCGCGCCGAACCCCGCGATGATCACGCAGGCAACCTGCGCGGTGTAGCGGAAGAGCCGGGCCCGCAGCAGTGTGGCCAGGCCGGCGGCGAGAGTGAGCAGACGCCCCCATGCCGATTCCGACAGGCCTAGGACGGCCGCGGCCGCGATGACCACCGCGCAGCAGCCTCCCAGCAGCCCCAGCAGCAGTTCATGGCCGCGGCGCGACTGTGCGGCGATGCCGTCCACGTCCACGAGGTCCCTGGCGGACATCGCCGCGCCCGGACCTGCGCCCGCCTCCCGCTCGGCCAGGCTGCGCGGTGTGGCGTAGCCGATGGGGAGCCTGGCCAGACGTGTGGCGAGGGCGGGCAGAAAGGCCATCAGCCCGATGGCCACCGGGAGGCAGACGGCCGCGGTCCGGGAGGCCGGGGCCTCGGTGACGATGGCGAGGAAGGCGGAGAGGGTGCCGACAGCCGTCACGAACGTGGCCGCAATGAACGGGGCATCGCCCTTCGGCGACAGCGCGACCAGCGCGACGGAGACGACGAGCGCGGCGATGCAGCCCAACAGGAATTGCAGTCGTCCGGCCCCTTGGCCGGCGCCGGGGCCGACGATCCCCGAGCCCGCGCTCCACACGGCCGGCAGCGCTCCCAGGCCCAGCGCGACGGCCGACGGCTGGTCCCGGTAGACGCGGGCCCGTACGCCTGCGAACGCGGCCACCAGCAGCCCGGCGACGGCGGCGATCACCCCGGGCAGGCTGTGCATGTCGTGACGTAAGGGATCGGCGCACCACAGCACGATTCCCACGAGGGCCAGCAGCACGCCCACCCCCACCAGGCCGGCGCCTCGCAGCATCCCGTCGTTCCACAGACGCCTGTCCCGGGCGACGGCGGAGGCCACGGCATCGGAGACATCGTCGAAGACGGCCGGCGGGAGGGACTGTGCGAAGGGCCGCAGATGCAGCATCTCGCCGTCGACGACACGCTGGTCGGCGAGCGAGCGGGAGCTGTCCAGCGCGGTGCCGTCGCTCCGGAACAGGTAGTAGCCGGTCGGCGTGTCCGCGGGCTGGGTCTGACGGGTCAGCCGCAGTACCTCGGGATAGATGTCGGAGACCGCGATGTTCTCGGGCAGTGCCACGTCGATACGGCTGTCGGGCGCGACCACGGTCACCCTGCGGAAACCGGTCCCCACGCTCATGCGCAATTCTTCCCCCTGTTCGCCGCCCGGGTCCGCGCCCGGCCGGTCGTGACACATGATCCTTCCCCGTTGGCCACATTAGTCGGCAGTAGGATCGTCCGATGCGGAAGGCGCCGTCGCCAGGGGGGTGAGCGGTACGGAGATTTCCCTTCCGCGCCGAGGGATTGGTGCGCGGTGAGCCAGATCGTCGTCAAGCGTCCGCCGCGGGCGCTGCCGCCTGTCATCTCCACGGAGGAGTTACGGCTTGCATCACCGCCGGAACTGCCGCGTGGCCAGCAGGAGGGCGTGCTGATGCAACTCCTGCCGATGATCGGCATGGGCTCGTCGGTGGTGTTCTTCTTCATGCCGGGCATGCCCGACTTCATGCGCATCATGGGTGCGCTGATGCTCGCCTCGACGCTCGGCATGGTGATCGCACAGGTCGTCCGTTACCGCCGGGGCACCCAGGGAGAGATGGCGCAAAGTCGCCGTGATTATCTCAAGTATCTGGCCCAGACCCGGCGCAGGATCCGCCGTACGGCAGCAGCGCAGCGCAACGCTCAGCACTACCTCCACCCCGCTCCCGACCAGCTGTGGGCGGTGGTAGCCGAAGGCAGCCGGATCTGGGAACGGCGGATCGGTGACGCCGACTTCGGCCAGGCCCGTATCGGCCTGGGCACCCAGCAGCTCGCCACCCCCCTCATCGCTCCCGACACCGCGCCCGTCGACGAGCTCGAACCGCTCACCGCGGGTGTCATGCAGCGCTTCCTCATGACCCATGGCTCGCTGTCACACATGCCGGTCGCGGTGTCGATGCGCGCCTTCTACCACCTGACCGTATCCGGCGACCCGGAGTCCGCCCATGGCGCCGCACGGGCCCTGATCGGCCAACTCGTCACGCTGCACTCGCCGCAGGACCTCATGGTCGCCGTGGTTGCGGCCCCCGGTGCCCTCGCCCGGTGGGAGTGGACCAAGTGGCTGCCGCACGCCCAGCTGCCCGGCTCCTTGGACGGTGCGGGCACCAAACGGCTCTTCGGCGACGACCTCGCCGAACTCGAAACCCTCCTGGGCGACCGGCTGGCCGACCGCCCGCGCTTCAGCCGGGAGGCCCCGCCGCTGCTGGACCGGCCGCACCTCGTGATCGTCCTGGACGGCGGCATGGTTCCCCCGGACTCAGCCTTCGCCGCCCCCGAGGGCCTCCAGGGCGTCACGGTCGTCGAGGTCGTCCCGGGCGAACTCGACGAACCGCGCGGCGGTCTGTCCGTACACGTCCGCCCCGCCCGCCTACGCCTGGAATCCGCGGTCTCCGTCTACGAGGGCACTCCCGACATGCTGTCCCTCGAACGTGCCGACACCCTCGCCCGCCGGCTCGCCCCGCTGCGGATCGACGGCGACGATGACGACGAGCCGCTGCTCGCCAACCTCGACTTCACCGATCTGCTCGACCTGGGCGACCCCGCCTCGGTCGACACCGCCCGCACCTGGCGCCCCCGTTCCCAGGCCGAACGCCTGCGCGTCCCCATCGGCGTCGACGAGGCCGGCCGGCCGGTCATGCTCGACCTCAAGGAGGCCGCGCAGAACGGCATGGGCCCGCACGGCCTGTGCGTTGGCGCCACTGGCTCCGGCAAGTCCGAACTCCTGCGCACCCTCGTCCTGGGGCTGTCCGTCACCCACTCCTCGGAGACCCTGAACTTCGTACTGGCGGACTTCAAGGGCGGCGCCACATTCGCCGGGATGTCCGCCCTCCCGCACGTCGCCGCCGTGATCACCAACCTCGCCGACGACCTCTCGCTGGTCGACCGTATGGGCGACTCCATCCGCGGCGAACTCCAGCGCCGCCAGGAACTCCTGCGCCAGAAGGGCAACTTCGCCAATATCCACGACTACGAAAGGGCCCGTGCCGCCGGGCACCCCCTGGACCCGCTCTCCTCGCTCGTCATCGTCATTGACGAGTTCAGTGAACTGCTCACCGCAAAGCCCGACTTCATCGAGATGTTCATCCAGATCGGCCGAATCGGCCGCTCCCTGGGCGTTCATCTCCTGCTGGCCTCCCAGCGTCTGGAGGAAGGCCGCCTGCGCGGTCTGGACACCTACCTCTCGTACCGCATCGGCCTGCGCACCTTTTCCGGCGCCGAATCCCGCGTCGCCCTCGGCGTCCCGGACGCCTACCACCTGCCCTCCGTCCCCGGCTCCGGCTATCTCAAGTTCGGCACGGACGAGATGATCCGCTTCAAGGCCGCCTATGTGTCCGGGACGTACCGCTCGGGTGCCGATGGCGCGGAGGAGGGCGCGCACCCCGTCCAGCGGTGTGCCGCGCTCTTCCAGGCGCCGCACGTCCCGCCGGCCGATGTCGCGCCGCAGCCGGACACGGCCCCGGGCGCGGGCTCCCGTCCCGCGCTTGAGGGCGCTCTCGTCGACACGGTTCTGGACGTGATCGTCGGCCGGCTGGAAGGCCAGGGGCCCGCCGCCCACCAGGTCTGGTTGCCGCCCCTGGACAAGGCCCCCGCCCTCGACCAGCTTCTCCCTGCCCTGGCGGCCACGGCCGAACGTGGCCTGCATGCTTCGTCTTACCGCTCCACGGGCGGGCTGACCGTCCCCCTCGGCCTGGTCGACAAGCCTTTCGAGCAGCGCAGGGAAATCCTTGCCCACGATTTCTCCGGAGCCACCGGCCACCTCCTGGTCGTCGGCGGCCCCCAGTCCGGCAAATCCACCCTGCTGCGCACCCTCATCGGCTCGTTCGCCCTCACCCACACCGCTGGGGAAGTGCAGTTCTACGGACTCGACTTCGGCGGCGGCGCCCTGAGTTCGATGGCGGACCTGCCGCATGTCGGCTCCGTCGCCTCCCGCCTCGACCCCGAACGCATCCGCCGTACCGTCGCGGAGGTGGCGGGCATCCTGGCCCGGCGGGAGGAGTTCTTCCGCGCCCACACCATCGACACCATCGCTACCTACCGCCGCCGGCGCGCCGAAGGCGGGTTCCCCGACCAGCCCTGGGGCGACGTCTTTCTCCTCATCGACGGCTGGGGTCCTTTCAAGGACGAGTACGAGATGCTCGAACCGGTCGTCACCGACATCGCCTCGCGCGGCCTGGGCTTCGGTATCCACGTCGTCCTCACAGCCTCCCGGCACATGGAGGTACGCGCCGCCCTCAAGGACCAGCTCCTCGGCCGCCTCGAACTCCGTCTCGCCGACCCCTTTGACTCCGAATTCGACCGC
This sequence comes from Streptomyces sp. NPDC054765, assembly GCF_053612065.1. Classification (NCBI taxonomy): domain Bacteria; kingdom Bacillati; phylum Actinomycetota; class Actinomycetes; order Kitasatosporales; family Streptomycetaceae; genus Streptomyces; species Streptomyces sp. NPDC054765. The sequence goes on from NZ_JBSHBP010000006.1 coordinate 33,765, forward strand.
AAGGCCGCCGCCAATGTCCCCGCCGGCGTCCCCGGCCGCGGCCAGACCCCCGGCAAACTCCACTTCATGGCGGCCCAACCGCGCATCGACTCGGGGAGCGCCGGCACCGAACTCGCCGATGCCACTGCCGCGTTCGTCCGGCAGGCCGCGGAGGCCTGGCAGGGCCCGCCGGCCCCCGCCGTCCGGCTCCTTCCCCGGAAGGTCGCCGCCGGCCACCTGCCTGAGGGCTTTGCTCACCCGGACCGTGGCATCCCCATCGGCATCGGCGAGACCAGCCTCGAACCGGTCTATGTCGACTTCGAAACCGATCCCTTCCTGCTCGTCTTCGGTGAAAGCGAGTCCGGCAAGACCGCGGCCCTGCGCCACCTCGCGTACAAGATCTCCGAGCGCTACACCGCCGACGAGGCCAAGATCGTCGTCGGTGACTACCGGCGCACCCTGCTCGGCGCCGTCTCCCCGGGCCATCTCCTCGAATACGCCGCCACCGACACGGCGCTCACCGGCCATATGGAGGCCCTCGCCGGTCTCATGGAGCGCCGCCGTCCGGGGCCCGACGTCACCCCCCAGCAGCTCCGCGACCGCAGCTGGTGGACCGGCCCCCGCTTCTTCGTCGTCATCGACGACTACGACCTGGTCACCTCGTCCACCGGCAACCCCCTCGCCGTCCTCACCGAACACCTCCCCTTCGCCCGCGATGCCGGCATCCACTTCCTCGTCGCCCGCACCACCGCCGGAGTCTCCCGCGCGCTCTTCGAGCCCTTCCTTCAGCGCATCAAGGAACTCGGCGCCCAGGGCCTGATCCTCTCCGGTGACCCCCATGAAGGGGACGTTCTCGGCACCACCCGTCCCCATCCCATGCCCCCGGGCCGCGCCCACTTCGTGTCCCGCAAGCGGGGCACGCCCCTGGTGCAGCTGGGCTGGCTGCCTGATCGGTAGCGAAATCAAACGGGCGCGCCGGACCGCTATTCCGTTGCCCCGCCGGAACCCTGCCCCGGTGCCGGGGTGACACACGGACCACCGCGCTCAATGCCGCAGCAATTCCGTATTGCATCTGCCATTCGGGCGCGTCATGTACCGGACGGCAAAAGTTCATGTAGGCGCCATTCAAGCCACTGTCGGCGCATAAAAGGCAGGAGCCCCGCTCGCCACCGAAGTGGCGGAGCGGGGCTCCTTGGGTACTGCTAGGGGCGACCTGGAAGAAATTCCGGGCCGGGCAACTTAGACCGGCGTAACGTTCTCCGCCTGCGGACCCTTCGGGCCCTGCGTGACGTCGAAGTTCACCTGCTGGTTCTCCTCCAGGGAGCGGAAACCAGAGGCGTTGATCGCCGAGTAGTGGACGAAGACATCCGGGCCGCCGCCGTCCTGGGCGATGAAGCCGAAGCCCTTTTCAGCGTTGAACCACTTGACGGTTCCGGTAGCCATAAGCCCTCCTTGGGCCAAAGGGTTGCCCTGCTCCAGAACCTGCAAAGAAGTCTGAAACTACGAGAGCCTGCGGGGTCACATGCTCCGCAGGCTCTGTACTGCAAGGGAAACCAAACTGCAACTTGCGCTGAGCGTAGCATGTGCTGCTCCTGAGGCGGAAGAGCCAAAGATCACGTTTAACCGACCGCACTAACGTCCATACGCCGCCCCGCCGCGCTGCCCCGTGGGAGACGGGTCTAGCCTCCGCATGTGGACAATTCAACCTTCGGAGACGCACCCGCGGGAGCCGACGCCGGCCGCCGTCGCAGCCGGCCGCGAGTGGGCCACATCCAGTTCCTGAACTGCATGCCCCTTTACTGGGGCCTCGCCCGTACGGGCACCCTGCTCGATCTGGACCTCACCAAGGACACGCCGGAGAAGCTCAGCGAGCAGTTGGTCCGGGGGGAGCTCGACATCGCGCCGATCACCCTCGTCGAATTCCTGCGCGCCGCCGATGACCTCGTCGCCTTCCCCGACCTCGCCGTCGGCTGCGACGGCCCGGTGATGTCCTGCGTGATCGTTGCGCAGAAGCCGCTGGACCAGCTCGACGGTGCCCGGGTCGCCCTCGGCTCGACCTCGCGTACGTCGGTGCGCCTGGCGCAGCTGCTGCTGGCCGAGAAGATCGGGGTGCGGCCCGACTACTACACGTGCCCGCCGGACCTCGGTGTGATGATGCAGGAGGCGGACGCGGCGGTGCTGATCGGTGACGCCGCGCTGCGCGCCAATCTGCACGACGGGCCGCGGCTGGGCCTGGAGGTGCACGACCTCGGCCAGATGTGGAAGGACTGGACGGGCCTGCCGTTCGTCTTCGCCGTCTGGGCGACCCGGCGTGAGTACCTGGAGCGCGAGCCGGTCGTGGTGCAGAAGGTGCACGAGGCGTTTCTCGCCTCGCGCGATCTGTCGCTGGAGGAGGTCGCCAAGGTCGCCGAGCAGGCGGCCCGCTGGGAGACCTTCGACGAGCCGCTCCTGGAGCGTTACTTCACCACGCTCGACTTCCGCTTCGGGCCCGAGCAGCTGGGCGGGGTCACGGAGTTCGCCCGGCGGGTCGGGCCGACGACCGGGTTCCCGGCCGATGTGAAGGTGTCGCTGCTGGAGCGGCCGGCCGGGTAGTCGGCCGGTGGGTGCGGGGGTGGGCGTGGAGCCGTTGCCTCGGTGCCTTTGCTCCGGCGCTGTCGGGTAGGTGCCGTTGCTCCGGAGCCGTCGGGCTCCGGAGCCGGCGCCCCCGGCAACGCCCCCGTGCCGGGGGCGTTGCCGGGGTGCTTCCGGGGGCAGAGTTCCGGGGGTCTGGCGGGGCCTGAGCCATAAGCTGGGGGCGCCGTATCGAGGGGGAGGCGCCATGGAGCCGTTGGCAGCGGGCGATCCACGGGTCCTGGGCGGGTACCGGCTGCTGGGCCGGCTCGGCTCGGGCGGGATGGGCCGGGTCTATCTCGGGCGCAGCGCGGGCGGGCGTACCGTCGCCGTGAAGGCCGTCCATGCGCATTTCGCCGCGGACGACCAGTTCCGGGCGCGGTTCCGGCGGGAGATCGAGTCGGCGCGGCGGGTGGGCGGCGCCTGGACCGCACCGGTGCTGGACGCCGATCCGGACGCGGACGTCCCCTGGATCGCCACCGGCTATGTTGCCGGGCCCTCGCTCGCGCAGGCCGTGGCCGGCTCCGGGCCGCTGGCCGGGCATTCCGTACGGGCGCTGGGTGCCGGGCTGGCCGAGGCGCTGGCCGCGGTGCATGCGCTCGGGCTGGTGCACCGGGACGTCAAGCCGTCCAATGTGCTGCTGACGCTCGACGGGCCGCTGCTGATCGACTTCGGGATCGCGCGCGCCACGGAGGGCACCGCGTCGCTGACCTCGACGGGGGTCCCGGTGGGCTCGCCCGGCTATATGGCGCCCGAGCAGATCCTCGGCAAGGGGGCTGCGGGCGCCGCCGATGTCTTCTCGCTCGGTGCGGTGCTGGCTTTCGCGGCGACCGGCGTGAGTCCGTTCTCGGGTGATTCGTCCGCCGTGATGCTCTACAAGGTCGTGCACGAGGAGCCCGAGCTGGGCTCCCAACTCATCGGTGAACTACGGGAGGTGGTGGCCGGCTGCCTGGCCAAGAACCCCGTGGACCGTCCCGCTCCGGAGGCGTTGGCGGCCCGTCTCGCGGGGGAGGGCAGCGGTGGCGCCGCGGGGCTGGTGCGGACGGGGTGGCTGCCCGGTCCGCTGGTCGAGCGCGTCAGCCGGCAGGCGGTGGAGCTGCTGAATCTCGATGTGGCGAAGGAGGGGGAGGAGGGGGAGAAAGCGGAGGCGGCCGAGGCCGGGGCCCCGGCCTCGGCCGGGAATCCCACCGGCGCGGCGGGCGGGGCGCCAGGCGGGGCGTTCGGGCCCCCGGACCCTTCGTACGGGGCGGTGCCCGGGACGTCGGAGCCGTCGCACGGGGTGGCGTCGGGAATGCCGGACCCTTCGTACGGGGTGGCGTCCGGGCTGGTGCCGTTCGACAGTGTGCTTCCGGGCGGGCCTCCCGGCCCTCCGCCAGGCGCCTCCGGCCTTCCCGGCCTCCCCGCCCGGCCGCCCGGCCCTCCGCCGCAGCCGGCGTCCTGGCCGGCGGCCGGCGGTGCACCGTCCGCCTCGGCAACCGGCCACGGTCATCCCGCGACGGCGGGTCACGGTCATCCGCCGGCAACCGGCCACGGCCACCCGGCGGCGGTGGACCACGGTCATCCCGCGACTGCGGAGCACGGCCACCCCGCGCCGGCCCGTGCCGGCCACCCCGCGGCAACCGGCCCGGACCGTCCGCCGGCCGGTGCCCCCGGAATCGCCGAACTGCCCACCGGGGCGCCGCCGGCCGCTCCCAAGGAGCGGCGGATCGCGCTGTCCGGTGTGGTCACCGGCAAGGACCGGCCGCGGCGGATGAGCTGCACGCTGGTGCTGTCGGTGGCCGGTGCGCTCGCCGTCGCGACGACGGCCGGGTTCGTCTTCCGGCTGATGCCGGGCACCGGCGGCGGCACGGACAGCGGGGCGCAGCAGGGCGCCAAGCCGCCGGCCGGCGGCCCGCCGACGGCCCGGCCCACCCGTCCGGGGGACCCGGGCACCGGCCGGGCCACGGTGGCGAAGGCCTTCCTCGGCACCTGGTCGGGCAGCGTCACGACGGTGCACGGCATCCCCAACGGCACGATCACCAGCGCCATCACGCCGGGCGGCAAGGGCGACTACGTCATCCACACCACCTACGACGCGGTGCTGGTGAAGTGCCGGGCGAAGGCGAAGCTGGAATCGGCCACGGAACAGCGGCTGGTGCTCATGGAGCAGCCGGACGGCAAGCAGGGGCCCGGCTGTACGGGCAACAAGTCCCGTGTGACGTACACGCTCGGCAAGGACGGCACGCTCGGCTTCGCCTCGGACGACGATGCGGGCGGCACGCCCAAGGCGACGTTGGCCAAGCACTGACCAAGCACTGACCAAGCACTGACCAAGACCGACCAAGACCGATCAAGTACGGACAGGGAGCTGGGGCGGGAAGCCGGGACGGGAAGCCGGGACGAGGCATCGGGACAAGCCACCGACCCGCCCGCCCGCCCCCGGCCGGTTCCCGGCCCGCCTCCGGCCGGGGACGGGCCGAAGAGCGTCGGCCGACCGGCGGCGTGGCTGTCGGACCCCTGACGTACGCTGGTTCAGTTCGTGATGCCCGCCTGCGAAAGGGACGCCCCGGTGACCGAGAACGCCGACCTCCAGTCCGTACTCGACCGCGCCGCGCAGGGCGGCCGCATCACGCCACAGGAAGCGCTCGACCTGTACCGCTCCGCTCCGCTGCATGCGCTGGGCCAGGCGGCCGACGCCGTGCGCCGCCGCCGCTACGAGGGCACCGAGCACATCGCGACGTACATCATCGAGCGCAACATCAACTACACCAATGTGTGCGTGACGGCCTGCAAGTTCTGTGCCTTCTACGCCGCGCCCAAGGACACCGCCAAGGGCTGGACCCGCGATCTCGACGACATCCTGCGCCGCTGCGCGGAGACCGTCGAACTGGGCGGCACCCAGATCATGTTCCAGGGCGGCCACCACCCGGACTACGGCGTCGAGTACTACGAAGAGCACTTCTCGGCCATCAAGAAGGCGTACCCGCAGCTGGTCATCCACTCCCTCGGCGCGTCCGAGGTCGAGCACATGGCCCGGATCTCCAAGGTGTCCGTCGAGGAGGCGATCCAGCGCATCCACGCCGCCGGCCTGGACTCCTTCGCGGGTGCCGGCGCCGAGCTGCTGCCCGCCCGCCCCCGTAAGGCCATCGCGCCGCTGAAGGAGTCCGGCGAGCGCTGGCTGGAGATCATGGAGGCGGCCCACCGGCTCGGCGTGGAGTCGACCTCCACGATGCTGATGGGCACCGGCGAGACCAACGCCGAGCGGATCGAGCACCTGCGGATGATCCGCGACGTCCAGGACCGTACGGGCGGCTTCCGCGCCTTCATCCCGTACACCTACCAGCCGGAGAACAACCACCTGAAGGGCCAGACGCAGGCCACCCTCTTCGAGTACCTGCGCATGATCGCCATCGCCCGGATCTTCTTCGACAACGTGGCGCACATCCAGGGCTCCTGGCTGACCACCGGCAAGGAGATCGGCCAGCTGTCGCTGCACTACGGTGCGGACGACCTCGGCTCGATCATGCTGGAGGAGAACGTGGTCTCCTCGGCCGGCGCCAAGCACCGCTCCAACCGCAGGGAGATCATCGACCTGATCCGCAAGGCGGGCCGGGTCCCGGCGCAGCGCGCCACCACGTACGAGCACCTGGTCGTGCACGACGACCCGGCCCACGACCCGGTCGACGACAAGGTCGTCTCGCATCTGTCGTCGACGGCGATCGAGGGGGGCACGGCGCATCCGGAGCTGAAGCTCGTCGAGGCCAACTGAGCCTGCCGTGCTGACGATTCACCGGGCGCGGGCGGTCCGGCCGGTCGTGGACCGTCCGGATCATGACCGTCCCGACGACGCCGGGCACGCGGTCGTCGTCATGGGCGACCGCCTCGCCGCCGTCGGACCGTTCGACGAGCTGTTCGCCGAGTACGGCGCGCGGGCCCGGGTCCGGGAGTGGGACGGTGTGCTGACGCCCGGCCGCTACGAACCGGACGCCGCCGCCCTGCTGGAGGCCGCCTACCACCCCGACCCGCGCGAGGCGGACACCCTCGGCAGCGAACCGGTCACCGGCGCGGCGCTCGCCGCCCTCGGCATGACCGAGGCCCGCTGGGGCGCCAGTGCCCGGCGCGGACTGCAACGCCTGATGGCCGGCGGGACCACGGCGCTGACCGGGCCGTTCGCCCGCCCCGCGGTCCGCACGGTCGTGGAGCGCTCCGGCCTGCAGGAACTGGGCGGACGTATCCCGCGCGCCCTGGTGCCCGGCGGCCCCGCCCGCTTCGCCGTCCTCGCCGCGGACGGCAGCGCTCTGGCCACCGCACTCCGCGGCCGTCTCGTCTTCCGCCGCCGCTGAATCCGCCACCCGGCGGTCCGGCCGTGCCCGGTGCGGGCGCCGGCCCCGGCACGGTGGACAATGGCCGGGTGACCCGAGCATCCCTGGACAAGCAGCCGCACGAAGTCGCCGCGATGTTCGACGACGTGGCGGCGCGGTACGACCTCACCAACGACGTGCTCTCCCTGGGGCAGGCGCGGCAGTGGCGCAAGGAGGTGGACCGCGCGGTGGCCGCCCGGCCCGCCGAGCGGGTGCTCGACCTCGCGGCCGGTACGGGCACCTCCTCGCTGCCGTTCGCCCGGACCGGTGCCTATGTCGTGCCGTGCGACTTCTCCGTCGGCATGCTGGGAGAGGGCAAGAAGCGGCATCCGTGGCTGCCGTTCACGGCCGGCGACGGCACCCGGCTGCCGTTCGCTGACGGGGTGTTCGACGCCGTCACCATCTCCTTCGGGCTGCGCAACATCCAGGACACCGACGCCGCGCTGGCCGAGCTGTACCGGGTCACCAAGCCCGGCGGCCGGGTCGTGATCTGCGAGTTCAGCGAGCCGGTCTGGGCGCCGTTCCGGACCGTCTACACCGAGTATCTGATGCGTGCGCTGCCGCCGGTCGCCCGCGCGGTCAGCAGCAACCCGGACGCCTACGTCTATCTCGCCGAGTCCATCCGCACCTGGCCGAACCAGCCCGAACTCGCCGCCCGGCTGCAGGGCGTGGGCTGGACCGAGGTGGCCTGGCGCAATCTGACCGGCGGCATCGTGGCGCTGCACCGGGGACGCAGGCCGGCCGACAGCTGACGGCCGGCCCGCCGGGCTCGCCGTACCGCTCAGATATCCAGCCGGTGGCAGTACGCCGTCCGGTTCCCCCGCGGCGTGATCACGGGCTCCGCCCGCCGCATTCCCAGCCGCCGGGTCACCGCGATCGACCGCGCGTTGTGCGCATCCACCATCGCGACCACCTGGCGGATTCCGGCCGTGCGTACCGACGCCAGCGTCGCCTGCGCCGCGGCCGTGGCATAGCCCTTGCCCCAGTACGCGCGGCCGAGCCGCCAGCCGATCTCGATCTCGCCCGCCGGGCCCCAGTCCCGCGGCCACGGCTGGGCGCCGGTGAAGCCGATGACCGCGCCGTCCGCCGGATCCAGCAGCGTGTACAGGCAGAAGCCGAGCTCGGCGTGGTGCCTGCGCTGGCGCGCGGTCAGCTCCTCGTACACGGAGGGTTCGGCCGGTACGCCACCGTAGAACTCCATGACGTCCGGGTCGTCGAAGACCCGGTGCCAGTTCCACGCGTCCTCCTCGGTGGGCACGCGCAGTTCGACGGCGGGGAGCGGTCGGTTCACGGGCGGGGTGTTCACGGAGTTCACGGCACAACCCTTCAGGTTCTGATCACCACGGCCCCCATAGACTGCACGTGCCCAGTGCCGGTCGGCACCCAGATATCCAGATATCGACTTCCGGGAGACTTCGCCGTGACCGAGTCCGCGTCCGTGACCGATTCCGTGACCACAGCCCGCTCGGAGCACAGTGCGGATGTGATCGTCGTCGGTGCCGGGCCCGCGGGCTCGGCGACCGCCTACCACCTCGCCAAGTCCGGGCTGGACGTGCTCCTTCTGGAGAAGACCGCCTTCCCGCGCGAGAAGGTCTGCGGTGACGGGCTGACGCCCCGGGCCACCAAGCAGCTGGTCGCGATGGGCATCGACATCTCCGAGGAAGCGGGCTGGCTGCGCAACAAGGGCCTGCGGATCATCGGCGGCGGCTCCCGCCTCCAGCTCGACTGGCCGGAGCTGGCCTCCTACCCCGACTACGGCCTGGTCCGTAAGCGCGATGACTTCGACGAGCAGCTGGCCCGGCAGGCGCAGAAGGCCGGCGCGCGGCTCTACGAGCGCTGCAATGTGGGTGCGCCGATCGTCAACGAGCTGACCGGTCACATCACCGGCGTCCATGCCAAGCTCGGCGAGGCCGGGGCCGGTGCGAAGGACACGACCCCGGTCACCTTCCACGCCCCGCTGGTCGTCGCCGCCGACGGCAACTCCACCCGGCTCTCGCTGGCCATGGGCCTGCACCGGCGCGAGGACCGGCCCATGGGCGTGGCCGTGCGGACGTACTTCACCTCGCCCCGCCACGACGACGACTACCTGGAGTCCTGGCTCGAACTGTGGGACCGCCGCGGCGCCGAGGACCGGCTGCTGCCCGGCTACGGCTGGATCTTCGGCATGGGCGACGGCACGAGCAATGTCGGCCTCGGCATCCTCAACTCCAGTTCCGCCTTCAAGGAGCTGGACTGGCGCGAGATCCTCAAGGCGTGGTGCGCCTCGATGCCCGCCGACTGGGGCTACACCCCGGAGAACATGACCGGCCCGATCCGCGGCGCCGCGCTCCCGATGGCCTTCAACCGCCAGCCGCACTACACCAGGGGCCTGCTGCTGGTCGGTGACGCGGGCGGGCTGGTCAACCCGTTCAACGGTGAGGGCATCGCCTACGCCATGGAGTCCGGCGCGATCGCCGCCGAGGTCATCGTGCAGGCGCACGCCCGCGCCACGTACGCACAGCGCGAACTGGCCCTCCAGCGCTACCCCAAGATCCTCAAGGACACCTACGGCGGCTACTACTCCCTCGGCCGCGCCTTTGTGAAGCTCATCGGCAACCCCAAGGTCATGAAGATCGCCACCCAGCGCGGCCTGACCCACCCGCTGCTGATGCGCTTCACCCTCAAGATGCTCGCCAACCTCACCGACCCCACGGGCGGTGACGCGATGGACCGCATCATCAATGGTCTGAGCAAGGTCGCGCCGAAGGCCTGACACGGGGGCCACACCGGGCGAAAGGCCTGGTGGTGGCCCTGACGCGGGCTCGGGTGAGGGTCCTGGTGGCGGCTCGGGAAAAACTCCCGGGCCGCCGCTGTCACATTCTCCGGACGGAATCCGTCAGTGCAGTGACGACAGCGCAGTCACGACAGCGCAGTCACGAGAGCGCAGTGATGACTGTGCAGTCACGACTGTGCAGTCACGACAGCGCAGTGACGACGAGATTTCTCAAGGAGAGCAGTGATGGACGCACGGATGAAGAACCCCGCGATGGTCCTCCCCGAGGCCCTGCAGCCCCTCCTCGACGTGGTCAAGGCGACCCGCCAGGGCGGGGTGCCGGAGGCCACGCTGGAGCTGGTGCATCTGCGCGCGAGCCAGATCAACGGCTGCAGCTTCTGCGTCGACGGGGGCGTGAAGAACGCCAGGAAGGCGGGCGTCAGCGATGACCAGCTGTTCGCGGTCGCGGCCTGGCGGGAGGCGCCGTACTTCTCGGACGCCGAGCGCGCCGCCCTCGCCCTCACCGAGGCCGCCACCCGGCTCGCCGACAGCTCCGACCCGGTTCCGGACCACATCTGGGACGCCGCCGCCGGCCACTTCGACGAGCGGCAGCTGTCGGCGATCATCCTGGCCATCGGTATCACCAACCTCTTCAACCGGCTGAACGCGACCATCAAGCAGCCGGCGGGGGCGGGCTGGTAACCGTGCCCGGGGGCGGCCCGTTGCGGCCGGCGGGCCGGCGACGGCCCTGAAGAGTCCCGGCGGCCCGTCGGTGCATCCGGCGGGCCGCTGCCGGCCTGCCGGATGCCGGCGTGCCGAAGGACCGTCCCTCCCGAGCGGCGGAAGAGACGGTCCTCACGAGGCACCAGGAACGCGGCGGTCCTAGAGGACGCGCACCGCGCCGGTCGGCATGTCGTAGCTGAGCGGGCGCTCGACGATGCCGGTGCTCGGGTTCTGGGCGCCGATGAAGTTGCCGTTACCGACGTAGACACCGACGTGGTAGGCGCTGCCCGCGCTGCCCCAGTACAGGAGATCGCCGACCTGGAGGTTGTCCAGGCCGACCTGGGTGCCGGCGGTGGACTGGGCCTGGGAGACCCGCGGCAGGTCGACGCCGATCTGGTGGAACGCGGCCTGGGTCAGGCCGGAGCAGTCGTACGACGACGAGCCGGTGGCACCCATCACGTAGGCCTTGCCGAGCTGCGCCTTCAGGAAGGCGACGAGGGCGGCGGTGCTGCCGGTGGCGGTGGACGGGGCGGACAGGGTCGACCGCTCGGAGGAGCGCGAGGCACGGGCCTGCGCGGCTTCCTTGGCCTTGCGGGCTTCCTCGGCCTTCTTCTTGGCCTCGGCCTTGGCCTTGGCCTGCTTCACGGCCTCGGCCTTGTCCTTCTCCGCGGCCTTGGAGGCCTTGGAGAACGCGTCGTCCTGGAGCGCCTGGCGCTCGTAGTTGAACGCGACCTGCTGGGCGGTGTCGGCGCTCTTGGCGGCGCTGGTGGCCAGCGCCGTCGTGATCGTCGGCATCTCCTGGGTTTCAGAGACGGGCTTTTCCGCGGCGTTGGCCGGGACGGTGGCGCCGGTCACCGCAAGGGTGAGGAAGCCACCGGTCACGCCCGCACGCAGGGCCCGCGAGGACGCGGAACGGCGGGGCTTCCGGTGGCTGGGTATGAGTGCGTTCGGGGACATGGCAATAACGGCTATCAGGAGCCACAGGTTGCTGCCAAGAAAGGTGCAGTGCGCCACACTTGACGTGTACGCGGCGAATAGAACGGACTTTTGACCGCCCGCGGAGCCGGCGAGGGGGTGTCCGAATTTCGCGATCATGTTCCTACGCATGGCATTTGCTGCCCGCCGCGGGGGTGACGGGGGCCTATCACTTCCCCATCCGCCACGCCAAGGCTTCCCGGGCGTCAAGGACTTAGTGCCTGAAATAGCGTGGGATAGGTCACTCTTGAGTGTCCGTTATGTTCCCGTGACCTGATACCGGTGCGGCCGCTCGTGAAGCGAAGCACGAACCGGTGATCACGGCCCGGTCGCGAGCGGATCACGCCTACGGGCCACCCGCGTATAGCAGTTGGCCGCACCCGGCGCCAATTTGCCCATAGCGGCTACCACTTGATAATGGCAACCCCGCCCTGACCAGCGGTAACCCTGACGATTGTCACCTCTCGTGATCACTCGCGCGCTTCACGTATGAAGATCACCGCTCATCCGACTTCATGATCCTTCGCCGGGTGGTGGAGATCACAAAGACGTTGTTCACTCCCGTGTCGCAGATCACAGACCGACGGGCATAAGATGCTGGCGGTTCGGGCTTGTGAACTGCCTCACATGTGCACGATCTCCGTGGGGCGGTCACAGGGCCCGAGCGGACCGCCATCCAGTCATCGTCGACTGAAGGGAGCGAGGACGGTGAACGCTTACGCGCCCATCCTCGTACTGGGAGCCCTCGGGGCAGGCTTTGCGATCTTCTCCGTCGTGATGGCCACCCTCGTCGGGCCCAGGCGCTACAACCGGGCCAAGCTCGAGGCGTACGAGTGCGGAATCGAGCCGACGCCACATCCGTCCGGTGGCGGTCGCTTCCCGATCAAGTACTACCTGACGGCGATGCTCTTCATCGTCTTCGACATCGAGATCGTCTTCCTCTACCCCTGGGCCGTCACCTTCGACGCCCTGGGGCTGTTCGGGCTCGTCGAGATGCTCCTCTTCGCGCTCACCGTCTTCGTCGCCTACGCCTATGTCTGGCGTCGTGGCGGCCTGGAATGGGACTAGGGGTCACACATGGGACTTGAAGAGAAGCTGCCGAGCGGCTTTTTGCTGACCACTGTCGAGCAGGCCGCGGGCTGGGTACGCAAATCATCGGTCTTCCCCGCCACCTTCGGGCTGGCCTGCTGCGCCATCGAGATGATGACGACCGGCGCCGGGCGCTATGACCTCGCCCGCTTCGGGATGGAGGTCTTCCGCGGTTCACCACGGCAGGCGGATCTGATGATCGTGGCCGGCCGGGTGAGCCAGAAGATGGCGCCCGTCCTGCGGCAGGTCTATGACCAGATGCCGGACCCGAAGTGGGTGATCTCCATGGGGGTGTGCGCCTCATCGGGCGGAATGTTCAATAACTACGCGATTGTGCAGGGCGTCGACCACATTGTTCCCGTTGACATCTATTTGCCGGGCTGCCCGCCGCGTCCCGAGATGCTGATGGACGCCATTCTCAAGCTGCACCAGAAGATCCAGAACACCAAGCTCGGGGTCAATCAGCGGCAGGCCGCCCGCGAGGCGGAGGAAGCGGCGCTCAAGGCGCTTCCGCTGATCGAGATGAAGGGGCTGCTGCGGTGAGTGAGCAGAAGAACCCCGGGCGTCCCGACGAGCCGAACGGCCAGAACGGCCAGGACGAAGCCGTTCCCGCGCAGCGCGACGACACCGGCGAGGTGATCGGCACCCGCCGCGGCATGTTCGGCGCCGAAAACGGCGGCGACACCACCGGCTACGGCGGCCTCGTACGGACCGTCCGGCTGCCCGGGGCGAGCCGGCGGCCGTACGGCGGGCCCCGCGGCGAGGGGGGCACCTCCCGCTCGGCCGGAGACGAGAGCGGGGGAGGCTACGGGGAGTTCGACGAGATCGCCGACGAGCTGGAGGGCGCCCTCGACGAACAGGGGCTGATCCCCGCGAACGTCATCGAGAAGACGGTCGTGGACCGCGGTGAGCTGACCTTCCATATCGAGCGCAGCTGTCTGCCGGTGGTCGCCAGGACCCTGCGCGACGATCCGGCGCTGCGCTTCGAGCTGTGCACGGGCGTGAGCGGGGTGCACTTCCCCGGCGACAAGGGCCGCGAGCTGCACGCCGTCTACCACCTGCGCTCGATCACCCACAACCGGCTCATCCGGCTGGAGGTGTCCGCCCCGGACGCCGACCCGCACGTGCCCTCGCTCGTGGCGGTCTATCCGACCAACGACTGGCACGAGCGCGAGACCTACGACTTCTTCGGAATCGTTTTCGACGGCCACCCGGCGCTGACCCGGATCATGATGCCGGACGACTGGCAGGGCTTCCCGCAGCGCAAGGACTACCCGCTCGGCGGCATCCCCGTCGAGTACAAGGGCGCCCGGATTCCGGCTCCCGACCAGCGGAGGTCGTACAGCTGATGACTACTGCACCGCACTCCCACTCCCCGGACGGCCACCGCACCTCCAGCGACTTCGACACGACCGAGTCCCTGGCCCGGGAGACCACCGAGGGCACCGTCTACAACGTCTCCGGCGGCGACTGGGACGAGATCGCGGCCGCCGCCGTGAAGTCCGACGACGAGCGGATCATCGTCAACATGGGGCCGCAGCACCCCTCCACCCACGGTGTGCTCCGGCTCATCCTGGAGATCGACGGCGAGACCGTCACCGAGGCCCGCTGCGGCATCGGCTATCTGCACACCGGTATCGAGAAGAACCTCGAATACCGGACCTGGACGCAGGGCACCACCTTCGTCACGAGGATGGATTACCTCACCCCCTTCTTCAACGAGACGGCGTACTGCCTGGCCGTGGAGAATCTGCTCGGGATCACCGACCAGGTCCCCGACCGGGCCACGGTCATCCGCGTGCTGCTGATGGAGCTCAACCGGATGTCCTCCCACCTGGTGGCGATCGCCACCGGCGGGATGGAGCTGGGCGCCACCACGATCATGATCTACGGCTTCCGCGACCGTGAGCTGATCCTCGATCTCTACGAGCTGATCACCGGCCTGCGGATGAACCACGCCTATATCCGCCCCGGCGGCCTCGCGCAGGACCTGCCCCCGGGCGCGGTCGACCAGGTGCGCGAGTTCGTGAAGAAGATGCGCAAGAACATCGGCGAGTACGACAAGCTCGCCACCGGCAACCCGGTCTTCAAGGGCCGGATGGAAGGCATCGGCTATCTCGATCTGGCCGGCTGTATGGCCACCGGCGCCACCGGGCCGATCGTGCGCTCCGCCGGACTGCCGCACGATCTGCGCAAGACGCAGCCGTACTGCGGTTACGAGACCTACGACTTCGAGGTGCCGACCGCCGACACCTGTGACGCCTACGGCCGGTTCCTGATCCGGCTGGAGGAGATGCGCCAGTCGCTGCGGATCGTCGAGCAGTGCCTGGACCGGCTGGCGCCCGGCCCGGTGATGGTCGCGGACAAGAAGATTGCCTGGCCCGCCCAGCTGGCCCTGGGCCCGGACGGCCTCGGCAACTCCCTCGACCACATCAAGAAGATCATGGGCTCCTCGATGGAGGCCCTGATCCACCACTTCAAGCTGGTGACCGAGGGCTTCCGGGTTCCGCCGGGACAGACCTACGCCGCCGTCGAGTCACCCAAGGGCGAGCTGGGCGTGCACGCGGTCAGCGACGGTGGCACCCGCCCCTACCGGGTGCACTTCCGCGACCCGTCCTTCACCAATCTGCAGGCCATGGCGGCGATGTGCGAGGGCGGCCAGGTCGCCGACGTCATCGTCGCCGTCGCGTCCATCGACCCCGTGATGGGAGGCGTCGACCGGTGAACTCCACCGAGGCAAACCACGACGTGCAGCTGGGAATGCCCGCGCTCCCCGCTCCTGACTACCCGGCGGACGTACGGGCCCGGCTCGAAGCGGACGCCAAGGAGGTGATCGCCCGCTACCCCGGCTCGCGCTCGGCGCTGCTGCCGCTGCTGCACCTCGTCCAGGCCGAGGAGGGGCACGTCACCCGCACCGGCATCCGCTTCTGCGCCGAGCTGCTCGACCTCACCACCGCCGAGGTCACCGCGGTCTCGACCTTCTACTCCATGTACCGCCGCAAGGCGAGCGGCGACTACCAGGTCGGGGTCTGCACCAACACCCTGTGCGCGGTGATGGGCGGCGACGCCATCTTCGACGAGCTCAAGGAGCACCTCGGCGTCGGCAACGGCGAGACCACCGAGGACGGCGCCGTCACCCTCGAACACATCGAGTGCAACGCGGCCTGCGACTTCGCCCCGGTCGTGATGGTCAACTGGGAGTTCTTCGACAACCAGACGCCGCAGTCCGCCCGGCAACTGGTCGACGACCTGCGGGCCGGCCGCAGCGTCCGGCCCACCCGCGGCGCACCGCTGTGCACGTTCAAGGAGACGGCCCGGATGCTCGCCGGCTTCCCGGACGAGCGGCCGGGCGCCGTCGAGGCCACCGGCGCAGCGGGCCCCGCCTCGCTGATCGGGCTGCGGCTCGCCAAGGGCGAAGCCGCCCCCGGCCGCGGCGCCGACCACGTCATCGCGCCGCGCACCACCACCGACGGCCCGGCCGACGAGGCCCCGTCCGGCTCCCCCGCCGACGAGCCGCCCGCGGGCCACCCCAGCTCCCACGACGCACCGCAGCAGACCTCGGCCTCGGATCCGCAGCACCCGGCCGGTCCCACAGCAGAGGAGGGGGAGTGATGACCGTGGCAGCCGAACACGGGGGTGCCTCCCGGCCGGAGGCCGGCGGGGAGACCAACCCCGAGAAGCTTCTGACGCCGGTCCTGTCCGCCTTCTGGGACCAGCCCGAACCCTGGACGCTGGAGACCTACCGTCGGCACCAGGGCTACGAAGGCTTGCGCAAGGCGCTCGCGATGCCCCCGGACGACGTCATCGCCTACGTCAAGGACTCCGGGCTGCGCGGCCGCGGCGGCGCGGGCTTCCCGACCGGGATGAAGTGGCAGTTCATCCCGCAGGGCGACGGCAAACCGCACTACCTGGTCGTCAACGCCGATGAATCCGAGCCCGGGACCTGCAAGGACATCCCCCTCCTCTTCGCGAACCCGCACTCCCTCATCGAGGGGATCGTGATCGCCTGCCATGCGATCCGGTCGCACCACGCCTTCATCTATCTGCGCGGCGAGGTCGTCCCCGTCCTGCGCCGGCTGCACGAGGCCGTGCGCGAGGCCTACGCGGCGGGCTACCTCGGGAAGAACATCCTCGGCTCGGGGCTCGACCTGGACGTGATCGTGCACGCGGGCGCCGGCGCGTACATCTGCGGTGAGGAAACCGCGCTGCTCGATTCCCTGGAGGGCCGTCGCGGACAGCCCCGGCTGCGTCCCCCCTTCCCGGCGGTGGCCGGCCTCTACGCCTGCCCCACTGTCGTGAACAACGTCGAGTCCATCGCCTCGGTTCCCGCGATCATGAACAGGGGCAAGGACTGGTTCCGGTCGATGGGCAGCGAGAAGTCCCCGGGTTTCACGCTCTACTCGCTCAGCGGCCACGTCACCCACCCCGGCCAGTACGAGGCCCCGATGGGGATCACCCTGCGCCAGCTGCTGGACATGAGCGGCGGGATGCGCCGCGGCCACCGGCTGAAGTTCTGGACGCCGGGCGGCTCCTCGACGCCGATGTTCACCGACGAGCACCTCGATGTCCCCCTCGACTACGAGGGCGTCGGCGCGGCCGGCTCGATGCTCGGCACCAAGGCGCTGCAGTGCTTCGACGAGACCACCTGTGTCGTACGGGCGGTCACCCGCTGGACCGAGTTCTATGCGCACGAGTCCTGCGGCAAGTGCACACCCTGCCGCGAAGGGACCTACTGGCTGGTGCAGTTGCTGCGCGACATCGAGGCCGGCCGGGGCCGGATGGACGACCTCGACAAGCTGAACGACATCGCCGACAACATCAACGGCAAGTCCTTCTGCGCCCTCGGTGACGGCGCCGCCTCGCCGATCTTCTCCTCGCTGGCGTACTTCCGCGAGGAGTACGAGCAGCACATCACCGGCAAGGGCTGCCCCTTCGACCCGGCCAAGTCGACCCTGTGGGCCGACAACGACGCTCACCTGGGGGTGAAAGCATGACCGTCACGACCACGGGATCGAACAGCGGCTCCGCCACGGGCCCCACCGGGGGCGGCGCGGCGGCAGTCCCGCCGGAGGACCTCGTCACCCTGACGATCGACGGCATCGAGATCTCCGTCCCCAAGGGGACGCTGGTCATCCGTGCCGCCGAACTCCTCGGCATCGAGATCCCGCGCTTTTGCGACCACCCGCTGCTCGACCCGGCGGGCGCCTGCCGGCAGTGCATCGTCGAGGTCGAGGGCCAGCGCAAGCCGATGGCCTCGTGCACCATCACCTGCACCGACGGCATGGTGGTCAGGTCGCAGCTGACCTCCCCGGTGGCGGAGAAGGCCCAGCGCGGGGTGATGGAGCTGCTGCTGATCAACCACCCGCTGGACTGCCCGGTCTGCGACAAGGGCGGCGAGTGCCCGCTGCAGAACCAGGCGATGCAGGTCGGCGACCCGGAGTCGCGCTTCGAGGGCAAGAAGCGCACCTTCGCCAAGCCGGTGCCGATCTCCACCCAGGTGCTGCTGGACCGCGAACGGTGCGTGCTATGCGCGCGCTGCACCCGCTTCAGCAACCAGATCGCCGGCGACCCGATGATCGAGATGATCGAGCGCGGCGCCCTCCAGCAGGTCGGCATCGGCGAGGGCGACCCCTTCGAGTCGTACTTCTCCGGCAACACCATCCAGATCTGCCCGGTCGGCGCGCTCACCTCCGCCGCCTACCGCTTCCGCTCCCGCCCCTTCGACCTGGTCTCCTCGCCGTCGGTGTGCGAGCACTGCGCGGGCGGCTGCGCGACCCGTACGGACCACCGGCGCGGCAAGGTCATGCGGCGGCTGGCGGCCAACGACCCCGAGGTCAACGAGGAGTGGATCTGCGACAAGGGGCGGTTCGCCTTCCGGTACGCCCAGCAGCGTGACCGGCTGGAGCACCCCCTCGTACGCCACCCGGAGTCCGGTGAACTGGAGCCGGCGAGCTGGCCCGAGGCGCTGGCGGCGGCGGCCCGCGGACTGGCCGCGGCCAGTGGGCGCGCGGGCGTGCTGACCGGCGGCCGGCTGACCGTCGAGGACGCCTACGCCTACGCCAAGTTCGCGCGGATCGCGCTGCGCACCAACGACATCGACTTCCGGGCGCGGGTGCACAGCGCCGAGGAGGCCGACTTCCTGGCGTCCCGGGTCGCCGGGCGCGGGCATGACCTGGACGGCCAAGGCGTCACCTACACCGCGCTGGAGCAGGCACCGGCCGTCCTGCTGGCCGGTATCGAGGCCGAGGAGGAGGCCCCCGGCGTCTTCCTGCGGCTGCGCAAGGCGCACCGCAAGAGCGGACAGCGCACCTACGGGCTGGCCGGCCATGCCTCCCGTGGGCTGATCAAGGCCGGCGGCACGCTGCTGCCGGCCGCGCCCGGCACCGAGACCGAATGGCTGACGGCGCTCGCGGGCGGCGTCGGCCTGGAGGGCGCGGGGCAGGCCGCGGCCGAGGCGCTGCGGGCCGACGGCGCGGTGATCGTCGTCGGCGAGCGGCTGGCGGCGGTGCCCGGCGCGCTGACCTCCGCTGTCCGCGCCGCCACCGCCACCGGCGCCCGACTGGTGTGGATCCCGCGGCGGGCGGGCGAACGCGGCGCCGTCGAGGCGGGCGCGCTGCCCGGTCTGCTGCCCGGCGGCCGGCCGGCCACCGACCCGCGGGCCCGCGACGAGATCGCCGCCGCCTGGGGCGTGGCCGCGCTGCCGCACCGGCACGGCCGGGACACCGGCCAGATCATCGAGGCCGCGGCGGCCGGTGAGATCGGCGCGCTGCTCGTGGCGGGCGTCGAGGTCGCGGACCTTCCGGACCCGGCCCGTGCGCTGACCGCCCTGGACGAGGTCGGCTTCCTGGTCAGCCTGGAGCTGCGGCCCTCGCAGGTCACCGACCGGGCGGATGTGGTCCTCCCGGTGGCGGCCGTGGTCGAGAAAGCCGGCACCTATCTCAACTGGGAAGGCCGGGCGCGGCAGTTCGAGGCCGCCCTCAAGCCGGACCAGATGACCCGCCGGCATCTGCTGCCGGACTCCCGGGTGCTGCACATGCTCGCCGACGCGCTCGATGTCCACCTCGGGCTGCCGGACGTCGGCTCCGTGCGCCGCGAACTGGACCGGCTCGGCGGCTGGGACGGCCCGTACGCGAGCGAGCCCCTGGAGTCCGGGCGCCCGCTGCCCCGCCCCGACAGCGGCGAGGCCGTACTCGCCGGGCACCGGCTCCTGCTGGACCAGGGGCTGCTGCAGGAGGGCGACGAGGCGCTGGCCGGCACCCGGCACGCCGCCCTCGCCCGGCTGTCGCAGGCCACCGCGCAGGAGACCGGGGTCAAGGACGGCGACCTGCTGGCGGTCACCGGACCGGCGGGCTCGGTCCACCTGCCGCTGCGGGTCACACCGATGCCCGACCGGGTGGTGTGGCTGCCGCTCAACTCCACGGGCGGTGGCGTCGCCGCCGACACCGGGGCGCAACCCGGTGACCTGGTGAAGATCTCCGCCGTCCCGGGCACCCCGGAGCCGGCCGAGGAGGTGGACGCATGATGCAGCAGCTCGATCAACTCGCCGCGGCCGGCGGCGCGCTGGCCCAGGAAGACCTGTCGATGTTCGGCCGCGACCCGTGGTGGCTGGTCGTCATCAAGGCGGTCTTCTGCTTCGCGTTCCTGATGCTGACGGTGCTGTTCTCGATCGTCTGGGAACGCAAGGTCGTCGCCTGGATGCAGCTGCGCATCGGCCCTAACCGGCACGGTCCCTGGGGCATGCTCCAGTCCCTGGCCGACGGCATCAAGCTGATGCTGAAGGAGGACTTGGTCGTCAAGCGGGCCGACAAGGTGGTCTACATCCTCGCGCCGGTCGTGGCGGCCATCCCGGCCTTCATGGCGATCGCGGTGATCCCCTTCGGGCCGGCCGGCAACGAGATCTCGATCTTCGGCGTCCGCACCCCGATGCAGCTGACCGACCTGCCGATCGGCATCCTCTACATCCTGGCCACGGCCTCGGTCGGTATCTACGGCATCGTGCTGGCCGGCTGGTCGTCCGGTTCGACCTATCCGCTGCTCGGCGGGCTGCGCTCGTGCGCGCAGATGATCTCGTACGAGATCGCGATGGGCATGTCGTTCGCGGCGGTGTTCCTCTACTCCGGGTCGATGTCGACGTCGACCATCGTGGAGTCGCAGCAGAACCGGTGGTACGTCCTGCTGCTGCCGGTGTCCTTCATCATCTACATCGTCGCGATGGTGGGCGAGACCAACCGCGCGCCGTTCGACATGCCGGAGTCCGAGGGCGACCTCGTCGGCGGCTTCAACACCGAGTACTCGTCGATCAAGTTCGCAATGTTCATGCTCGCCGAGTACGTCAACATGGTCACCGTCTCGGCGGTCGCGATCACCCTGTTCCTGGGCGGATGGCGGGCACCCTGGCCGGTCTCCACCTTCTGGGAAGGCGCCAACCACGGCTGGTGGCCGCTGCTCTGGTTCACCCTCAAGGTGCAGCTGCTGCTGTTCTTCTTCATCTGGCTGCGCGGCACCCTGCCCCGGGTGCGCTACGACCAGTTCATGAAGCTGGGCTGGAAGGTGCTCATCCCGGTCTCGCTGGTCTGGCTGATGCTGGTCGCCACCGTCCGGGCGCTGAAGAACGAGGGCTACAACTTCTCCCAGATCGTGCTCTATGTCGCCGGCGGCGCCGTCACGCTGCTGCTGATCTCCCTCCTCGTGGACTTCTTCCGGCGCGGTGAAGCGGAGGAGGAGACGGACGGCGACGGGGCCTTCGACCCGATGGCCGGCGGCTTCCCCGTGCCGCCGCTGCCCGGACAGAGCCTGCCGCCCGTGCCGCGGCGCCGGCCGCGCCATGAGCGCGAGCTGATTGTCAGTGGCGGGGCGGACACTGTCAGTGACGGAATCGGAAACGACGGAAAGGGGGGCGACGGTGCCTGAGTTCCAGAACCCCGTGGCCGGCTTCGGCGTGACCTTCAAGGCCATGTTCAAGAAGCGGCTGACCGAGCAGTACCCGGAGGAGAAGAAGCCGACGGCGCCGCGTTTCCACGGCCGGCACCAGCTCAACCGCCATCCGGACGGGCTGGAGAAGTGCATCGGCTGCGAGCTGTGCGCCTGGGCCTGCCCGGCGGACGCGATCTACGTCGAGGGCGCGGACAACACCGACGAGGAGCGCTACTCCCCGGGCGAGCGCTACGGACGCGTCTACCAGATCAACTATCTGCGCTGCATCCTGTGCGGCCTGTGCGTGGAGGCCTGCCCGACCCGCGCGCTGACGATGACCAATGAGTACGAACTCGCCGACCGGTCCCGTGAATCGCTCATCTACACCAAGCAGGAGCTGCTCGCGGGCCTGGAGGAGACGATGGTCGATTCACCGCATGCGATCTACCCGGGCATGACGGAGAAGGACTACTACCAGGGCCTGGTGACCGAGGCCGCCCCGGGGACCGTCCGTCAGGTCGCGGTCTCCAAGGGCGAGAAGGCCGACGGGAACGCCCAGGACAAGGAGGCGGACGCATGACCGGCCTCGCCGCCGCGGCCTCCACGACCTCCACCGGAGAGGCCGTGCAGTTCTGGATCCTGGGCATCGTCGCCGTCAGCGGCGCGCTGGGCACGATCTGGATGAAGCGGGCCGTGCACAGCGCCCTCTCGCTCGCCGGGACCATGATCGTCCTGGCGGTCTTCTACCTGGCCAACGGCGCGTACTTCCTCGGCGTCGTGCAGATCGTCGTCTACACCGGCGCGATCATGATGCTGTTCCTGTTCGTCGTGATGCTGGTGGGTGTCACGGCCGCGGACTCCCTCAAGGAGACGCTCAAGGGGCAGCGCCTGCTCGCCGCCGGACTGGGCCTCGGCTTCGGCATCCTGCTGATCGCCGGCATCGGCAACGCCTCGCTCAAGGAGTTCAACGGCCTGGGCGAGGCCAACGCCGGCGGCAATGTGCAGGGCCTGGCCGCGCTCATCTTCACCAAGTACGTCTTCGCCTTCGAAATCACCGGCGCGCTGCTGATCACGGCGGCCGTCGGCGCGATGGTGCTCACCCACCGGGAGCGCACGGAGCGCGCCAAGTCCCAGCGCGAGCAGTCCGAGGCGCGCATCCGCGAGGGCAAGCAGGTACCTCCGCTGCCCGCCCCGGGCGTCTACGCCCGGCACAACGCCGTCGACATCCCGGGCCTGCTGCCCGACGGCACCACGTCCGAGCTGAGCGTCAGTCCGACGCTGCGGGAGCGCGGCCAGATCCGCGATGTCTCCGGGGAGTCGCTCGCCGAGCTGAAGGCGCTGGAAGAGCGCTCCGAAGACTGGCTGGGCCGGGGTCCCGAGGAGCCCCGGCCCTCGTCGTCCGGTGACGCGACGCCGAAGGAGCGCAAGGAGGAGGCCAAGAAATGAACCCGGTCCATTACCTCTATCTCGCCGCCCTGTTGTTCACCATCGGCGCGGCCGGGGTGCTGATCAGGCGGAACGCCATCGTGGTGTTCATGTGCATCGAGCTGATGCTCAACGCCTGCAATCTCGCCTTCGTCACCTTCTCGCGGATGCACGGGAATCTGGACGGCCAGATCATCGCCTTCTTCACGATGGTCGTCGCGGCGGCCGAGGTCGTCGTCGGCCTGGCGATCATCGTGTCGATCTTCCGCACCCGTCATACGGCCTCGGTCGACGACGCCAGCCTGATGAAGCTGTAAGGGGTCGCACAAAGTGGAGAACTTGATCGCGCTGCTCGTCGCGGCACCGCTGGTCGGTGCGGCCCTGCTGTTGTGCGGCGGAAAACGCTTCGACCGCACCGGCCACTGGATCGGCACGCTGTTCGCGGTGGCGTCGTTCGCCGTCGGGGTGGTGCTCTTCGCCGGCCTGCTCGGCAGGGGCGCCGAGGACCGTACCCTGCATCAGTATCTGTTCAGCTGGATCCCGGTCGGCGGCTTCCGGGCCGATGTCGCCTTCCAGCTCGACCAGCTGTCGATGACCTTCGTGCTGCTGATCACCGGTGTCGGATCGCTGATCCACATCTACTCGATCGGCTATATGGAGCACGACGAGCGGCGCCGCCGCTTCTTCGGCTATCTCAATCTCTTCCTCGCGGCGATGCTGCTGCTGGTCCTCGCCGACAACTACCTTCTGCTGTACGTCGGCTGGGAGGGCGTCGGCCTCGCCTCGTACCTCCTCATCGGCTTCTGGCAGCACAAGCCGAGCGCGGCCACCGCCGCCAAGAAGGCCTTCCTGGTCAACCGGGTCGGCGACATGGGCCTGTCCATCGCGATCATGCTGATGTTCACGACGTTCGGGACCTTTGCCTTCGGGCCGGTGTTCGCCGCCACCGGCGCCACCTCCGAGGGCAAGCTGACCGCCATCGGGCTGATGCTGCTGCTGGCCGCCTGCGGCAAGTCGGCGCAGGTGCCGCTGCAGTCCTGGCTCGGCGACGCGATGGAGGGCCCGACCCCGGTCTCGGCCCTGATCCACGCCGCCACGATGGTCACTGCCGGGGTGTATCTGATCACCCGCTCCGGGGCGGTCTTCAACGCCGCGCCGACCGCCCAGCTGGCGGTCGTCGTGGTCGGTGCGGTCACCCTCCTCTACGGCGCGATCGTCGGCTGTGCCAAGGACGACATCAAGAAGGCGCTGGCCGGTTCGACGATGTCGCAGATCGGCTACATGATCCTGGCCGCCGGCCTCGGCCCGATCGGCTATGCCTTCGCGATCATGCATCTGGTCACCCACGGCTTCTTCAAGGCGGGTCTCTTCCTCGGCGCCGGATCCGTGATGCACGGCATGAACGACGAGGTGGACATGCGCCGTTACGGCGGCCTGCGAACGTACCTGCCGGTCACCTTCGTCACCTTCGGGCTCGGCTATCTGGCGATCATCGGCTTCCCGGGGCTGTCCGGCTTCTTCTCCAAGGACAAGATCATCGAGGCGGCGTTCGCCCGGGGCGGCACCGAGGGCTGGATCCTCGGCGGCGCGGCCCTGCTGGGCGCCGCGATCACTGCGTTCTACATGACCCGGGTGATGCTGATGACGTTCTTCGGCGAGAAGCGCTGGAACCCCGACGAGGTGCATCCGCACGAGTCGCCGAAGGTCATGACGATCCCGATGATCGTGCTGGCCGTCGGATCGGTCTTCGCGGGCGGGCTGTTCAGCATCAACGAGGCCTTTGTGAAGTGGCTGGAGCCGGTCACCTCGTTCGCGCACGGCCACTCCCCGGTCAGCGCCACCACCGTCACCGCCGCCACGATGGTGGTGCTGGTCATCGGGGTCGGCATCGCCTGGCTGATGTACGGCCGCAAGCCCGTTCCGGCGCTCGCCCCGCGCGGCTCGCTGCTGACCCGGGCCGCCCGCCGCGATCTGCTCCAGGACGACTTCAACGATGTCGTCTTCGTCCGCGGCGGCGGCCACCTCACCACCACACTCGTCCAGGTGGACCGTTCCCTGGTGGACGGCGCGGTCAACGGCACGGCGGCCTCGATGGGCGGACTCTCCGGCCTGCTGCGCCGGTTGCAGACCGGATTCGTCCGTTCGTACGCGGTCCAGATGCTGGGCGGGGCCGCCGTTCTCGTCGCCGCGACCCTGCTGATGAGGGGTGTCTGAGCCATGTCGTTTCCCCTGCTGACGGTGGTGGCCGTGGTGCCGGCGATCGGTGCGATCGCCACCGCCGCGCTGCCCGCCGCCAAGCGCACCGCGGCCAAATGGCTCGCGCTGCTGTTCTCGCTGGTCACCTTCGCGCTGTCGCTGGTGGTCGCGTTCCGCTTCGACCCCGGTGCCAAGGGCCCCTTCCAGCTCACCGAATCGCACGCCTGGATCAGCGACTTCGGCGTCCGCTACGAACTCGGCGTGGACGGCATCGCGGTCGCCCTGATCGCGCTGACCACCCTGCTGATCCCGTTCGTCATCCTGGCCGGCTGGCATGACGCCGACCCCCTGGAGACAGCGTCCGACAGTGGCTCCGCCACGGGCACGCCCCAGCGCTACAGCTGGCGGCCCACCCAGGGCTTCTTCGCGCTGATCCTGGCCGTCGAGGCGATGGTGGTCATCTCGTTCGAGGCCACCGACGTCTTCCTCTTCTATCTCTTCTTCGAAGCCATGCTGATCCCGATGTACTTCCTCATCGGCGGCTTCGGGGACCGGGCGGGCGGGGACGGCGAGGAGCAGGCCGCGAGCCGGCGGTCGTACGCCGCGGTGAAGTTCCTGCTCTACAACCTCGCCGGCGGCCTGATCATGCTGGCCGCGGTGATCGGCCTCTATGCGGTCACCGCCCACCAGCTCGGTACGGGCACCTTCTCGCTGCAGCAGATCGTCGAGGCGCGGGCGGCGGGCCGGCTGCACATCGCCACCGGCACCGAACGGCTGCTCTTCCTCGGCTTCTTCTTCGCCTTCGCGGTGAAGGCGCCGCTGTGGCCGCTGCACACCTGGCTGCCCGGCGCCATGGGCGAGACGACGTCTCCGGTCGCGGTGCTGATCACCGCGGTGGTGGACAAGGTCGGCACGTTCGCGATGCTCCGCTTCTGCCTCCAGCTCTTCCCCGGAGCCAGCAGCTGGGCCACCCCGGTCATCCTCGTTCTCGCGCTGATCAGCGTGCTGTACGGCGCGCTGCTGGCGGTCGCCCAGCGGGACATCAAGCGGCTGATCGCCTACGCCTCGATCTCCCACTTCGGCTTCATCATCCTCGGCATCTTCGCGATGACGTCCCAGGGCCAGGCCGGCGCGACGCTCTACATGGTCAACCACGGCATCTCGACCGCCGCGCTGATGCTGGTGGCCGGCTTCCTGATCAGCCGCCGCGGCTCCCGTCTGATCGGGGACTTCGGCGGCGTCCAGAAGGTCGCCCCCCTCCTCGCCGGTACGTTCCTCATCGGCGGCCTCGCCACCCTGTCGCTGCCCGGACTGGCGCCGTTCGTCAGCGAATTCCTGGTCCTGGTCGGCACGTTCAGCCGCTATCCGGTGATCGGCATCATCGCCACCCTCGGCATCGTCCTCGCCGCGCTGTACGTCCTCGTCCTCTACCAGCGGACGATGACCGGTCCGGTGAAGGCCGAGGTGAAGAGCATGCCGGACCTGCGGGTGCGGGAGCTGGTGGTGGTGGCGCCGCTGATCGTGCTGCTGCTCTTCCTCGGGGTGTATCCCAAGCCGCTCACCGACCTGGTCAACCCGGCGGTCAACCACACCCTGTCCGTCGTGGACAAGAAGGACCCCAAGCCCACTGTGCAGGTGGACGCCGTGCCCGGCGGAGGCCGGCCCGGCCACGCCGTGCGTGATCAAGACGTGGAGGCCGCGAAGTGAGTTCCGTGGCAAGTGTCCACAGCCTGTGGACAGTGGCGGCCGGCGCACCGGGCAAGATCCCGGCGCCGCACATCGAGTACACCCAGCTGTCGCCGACGCTGATCGTCCTCGGTGCGGCGGTGCTCGGCATCCTCGTCGAGGGCTTCGTGCCGCGCCGCAACCGCTATTACTCCCAGCTGCTGCTGACCGTGGTGGCGCTGGCCGCCGCGTTCGCCGCGGTGATCGGCCTGGCGGCCGGCGGCTTCGGTTCGTCCAAGGCGCATATCGCCGCCATGGGGGCCATCGCCGTCGACGGCCCGGCGCTGTTCCTGCAGGGCACGATCCTGCTGGTGTCCATGATCGCCGTCTTCACCTTCGCCGAGCGCCGGCTCGACCCGGCGGCGCACGGCAACCCCGTGGACTCCTTCGCCGCACAGCCCGCGGCGGTCCCCGGCGGCGCCGCCGAACAGGCCGCCGTCAGGGCCGGGTTCACCACCACCGAGGTCTTCCCGATCGTGCTCTTCGCGGTCGGCGGCATGCTGGTCTTCCCGGCGGCCAACGATCTGCTGACGCTCTTCATCGCGCTGGAGGTCTTCTCCCTCCCGCTGTACATCCTGTGTGCGCTGGCCCGCCGCCAGCGGCTGCTGTCGCAGGAGGCCGCGCTGAAGTACTTCCTCCTCGGCGCCTTCTCCTCGGCATTCCTGCTGTTCGGCGTGGCCCTGCTGTACGGCTACGCGGGCACGGTCGGCTACGCCGGGATCGCCGAGGTGGTCTCGGACGGCGCCAAGCAGATCGATCCGGCGCTGGCCGGCACGATGGGCAATGACGCCCTGCTGCTGATCGGTGCGGCGCTGGTGCTGATGGGGCTGTTGTTCAAGGTCGGCGCGGTCCCCTTCCATATGTGGACCCCGGACGTCTACCAAGGCGCCCCGACCCCGGTCACCGGTTTCATGGCGGCGGCCACCAAGGTCGCGGCCTTCGGCGCGCTGCTGCGTCTGCTGTATGTCGTCCTGCCGGGCCTGCGCTGGGACTGGGAGCCGGTGATGTGGGGCGTCGCGATCATCACGATGCTGGGCGGGGCGATCGTCGCCATCACCCAGACCGACATCAAGCGGCTGCTGGCCTACTCCTCCATCGCGCACGCCGGCTTCATCCTCGCCGGTGTCATCGCCACCAGCAAGGACGGCATCTCCTCGGTGCTCTTCTACCTCGCCGCCTACTCCTTCGTGACGCTCGGCGCCTTCGCCGTCGTCACCCTGGTGCGGGACGCGGGCGGTGAGGCCACTGCGCTGTCCAAGTGGGCCGGGCTCGGCCGGCGGTCGCCGCTGGTGGCCGCGGTCTTCGCGGTCTTTCTGCTGGCCTTCGCCGGTATCCCGCTGACCTCCGGGTTCGCCGGGAAGTTCGCGGTCTTCAAGGCGGCGGCGCAGAGCGGCGCGGGCTGGCTGGTGGTGGTCGGTGTGCTCTCCTCGGCCATCGCCGCGTTCTTCTACATCCGCGTCATCGTGCTGATGTTCTTCAACGAGCCCAAGGCGGACGGCCCGACCGTCGCGGTGCCCAGCCCGCTGACGACCACGGCCATCGCCGTCGGCGTCACGGCCACCCTGGTACTCGGCCTGGCGCCGCAGTACTTCCTCGAACTGGCCGGCCAGGCCGCGGTCTTCGTGCGCTGAGGACCGGCGGCCCGTACGGCAGCGGCCGCCGCCCGGAGCCCTCGGGGGATTCCGGGCGGCGGCCGTTCGCGGTACGGCGGGCGGTCAGCTCTTGGGCATACCGCTCGGCAGCTGCGGCATGTCGGGGATCTTCACGCTGCCGTCGCTGGACCTGGTGTACTTCTCGG
Source organism: Streptomyces sp. NPDC054765 (assembly GCF_053612065.1). Taxonomy (NCBI): domain Bacteria; kingdom Bacillati; phylum Actinomycetota; class Actinomycetes; order Kitasatosporales; family Streptomycetaceae; genus Streptomyces; species Streptomyces sp. NPDC054765. Next base: position 62,290 of record NZ_JBSHBP010000006.1, read on the forward strand.
TGGGCCCGTTCTTCCAGTCGACGGTCAGGGTCTTGCCGTCGGAGCCGGGCTTGAAGGTGCCCATGGTGCGGGTGGTGTCCCCGTCGGTGCACTTGACCGCGGCCATGGTCACCCCGGCCATCTCCTGGACCTTGCCCAGGCAGGCGGACTTGTGCCCGTTGCTGAAGGCGACGGTGCCCTTGCTGATCACCAGGACCAGTGGGCTGCTGCCCGAGCCGGACTTCCAGGCGCCCTCGACCCCGCCCGCGCCCGCGGACTCGCCGGCGCCTCCCGGACTCGACGGCGCGGCCTCGGGCGTCTTGCCCGGCTTGCTGTCGCCGCCGTTGCCGCTGTTGCCGCCGTTGCCGCCGCTGCTTCCGCAGCCGCTGAGCAGCATCGCGGCGATGGCTGCCGCCCCGGCGATCTGCGCTGCCTTGCGCACGTACGTCTCCTCCGTTGTGGGACAGGGAGACGTGAGGCTAGCAGCGGTCTGGGACAGCGGTCCGTGGCGTGGTCCGGATTGCGGCAACGCCGGTACGGACATGGTGTGGGGCTGTGACACAGGGCGGGGCGGAAGCCGGCGAGCGGGGACACCCCGGACCTCCCGGTCCGGCTCAGCCGGAGGCCGCATTCGACGCCGCCTCCTTGTCCTGCCGTACCGCGCGCTCCACCGCATGCACCGTCCAGATCTCCCGCGCCAGCCGCTTCATCTCGCGCCGTACGGGGCGGTACTCCCGGCTCGGCAGGAGTCTGCGGTCCAGGTCGGTCGCCGAGGCCAGTGCGGCGAGCAGCCGACTGCGGCGGTCCGGGAACCCGGCTCCGAGCGCCGCGGCGAAGCGGTCCCGGGCCGGGCCGATGAGGTCCACCGCCCCGGCCGGGAAGCGCTCGTAAGGAAAGAGCCCGAGGGCGCGCCGGGTCTCCCTGCGCAGCGCGCCGCGCTCCTCCAGCCGGCGCAGACACAGCTCGTGCACCGGCCGGCCGGTGCTGCGCACCCAGCGCTGCGCCCGCACGCCCCGGCGCTGCTTGGCCGGGCCCGGCAGCGCCGCCAGCGCGCCGTCCAGCACCGGATCGCCCAGCGGCAGCGGATGGGTCACCATGACCCGGTCGCGGCCCTCGGCGGAGATCCGTCCGGCCTCCTCCAGCTCCGCGAGCGCCGCGCCGGCCAGCCCGTACCGCAGGTACTTGGTGGGGTTCAGCGAGCGGCCGCGGACCGGGTCGAGGGCGAGCAGCAGCAGCTCCTCCGGGAGGGTGAGCGGCGCGTCGGTCATACGGCGGGCAGGATGCGGCCGGTGACCTCGCCCAGGCCGATCCGGGCGCCCCCGGGGCCGGGCGCCCAGGCGGTGAGGGTGACCTCGTCGCCGTCCTGGAGGTAGGGGCCCTTGCCCTGGGTGAGTTCGAGCAGACAGCCGAGCTGGTCGGGGTCGGGCCCGGAGACGGTGCCGGAGGCGAAGAGATCGCCGGTGCGCAGCGAGGCGCCGTTGACGGTCATATGGGCGAGCTGCTGGGCGGCCGTCCAGTACATGGTGGAGAACGGCGGCCGGGAGACGGCCTCGCCGTTGATGCGTACCTCGATCCGCAGGTCGATGCCGCCGGGCTCCGCGTCCGCGTCGTCGAGGTAGGGCAGCAGCGGGACATCCCGGGCGGGCGGCGGCGTACGGGCCTCGTCGAGGGCGTCGAGCGGGGTGATCCAGGCGGAGACGGAGGTGGCGAAGGACTTGCCGAGGAACGGGCCGAGCGGCACGTACTCCCAGGCCTGGATGTCGCGTGCGGACCAGTCGTTGAGGAGGCAGACGCCGAAGACATGGTCACGGAAGGCGCCCAGCGCGACGGGCTCGTGCAGCGTGGAGGGCGTGCCGACGACGAAGCCGACCTCGGCCTCGATGTCGAGGCGGAGGGAGGGGCCAAACGTGGGCGCGTCGTCCGCGGGCGCCTTGCGCTGGCCGTGCGGCCGGACGACCGGGGTCTGGCTGACCACGACCGTGCCCGCCCGGCCGTGGTAGCCGATCGGCAGATGCTTCCAGTTGGGGGTCAGCGCGGCGGCGTCCGGGCGGAAGATCCGGCCGACGTTGGTGGCGTGGTGCTCGCTGGCGTAGAAGTCGACGTAGTCGGCGACCTCGAAGGGGAGGTGCAGTGTGACCCCGGCCAGCGGATGGAGCAGCGGGGCCACCTCGTCGCGGTGCGCGGGGTCGGTCACGGCGCTGCGGACGGCCGCCCGGATCTGCTGCCAGACGGGCCGGCCGGCGGCCAGCAGCGGGTTGAGGTTCGGGGCCGCGAGCAGTTCGGCGTGCGGATGGATGGCGGCGGGCAGCGCGCTCGGCAGGGCGCTCAGATCGAGGACGTGGGTGCCGTAGCGGACGCCGAGGCGACGTTGGCCGGGCGCGTCGGGGGTGCTGAAGACGCCGTAGGGCAGGTTGTGCGGGCCGAAGGGATCGCCTTCCGCCAGGTCGAACGGGCTCTGCTCGGGCATGGACAGCTCCTCGCGTTCGTCGTCGCCGGTGGGCGGGCGGGCCGGGTGGCCCGCAGGCCGGTGGGGCCGTCGATCAGCGTACGGCCGGGAGGGGGCCGGTGGGGCGGTCATGGGGCGCGAGGGCGTGGATGCGTACGCACATGGACGGCGGACGCGCCGGGTGCTGCGCCCCCAAGCATCGGCAATGTCCGGAAAAGCCTTGCTGTGCTGCGCAATTCGGGCCTAGCTTCCTTTCCTGGTACGGGCCGGGGTGGGGAGTTCCGTTGGGGGGACACGTGGCTCGCAGTGGCACACGGCTCGCGGTCGACCGGAGTGTTCCGGGGCTGATCGTGAAGATCGGGGCTTATCCCCTGCACCACGGTGGCGTGGGGGCGATCCGCAGTCTGGGGCGGCTCGGCGTGCCTATGTACGCCGTGACGGAGGACCGCTTCACACCGGCGGCGGCCTCCCGCTACCTCCGCGGCCGCTTCGTCTGGCCGACCACCGGGCGGGAGGACCCGGAGCGGCTGGTGAGGGGACTGCTGCGGATCGGCCGGCGGATCGGCCGGCCGGCGCTGCTGATCCCCACCGACGAGGAGGCGGCCGTGCTGATAGCCGAGCACGCCGGGGCGCTCGCCGGGGCGTTCCTCTTCCCCCGGGTCGCCTCCGGGCTGCCGCGGCGGCTGGCCAGCAAGCAGGGCCTGCACGAACTGTGTGCCGCGCACGGGGTGCCCTCGCCCGCCGCCGTCTTCCCGCGCTCGTACGCGGACATCGAGGCGTACGCCGGGCGGGCGCGCTTCCCGGTGGTGGCCAAGAACCGCGAGGCGTTCGTACGGCGCGCAAGGCCCGCCGTCCGCGGCACGACCCGGATCGGGGGACCGGACCAGCTGCTCGACCTGGCCCGTGACTGGGGTCCGCGGCCGGGCGTGATCCTGCAGGAGTATCTGCCGCGGGAGCAGGCCGAGGACTGGATCGTGCACGCCTGCTTCGGCGCGGACCGGTCGCCGCTGGCGCTGTTCACCGGCGTCAAGGTGCGCTCCTGGCCGCCGCACGCCGGCATGACGGCCTGCGCGTATGTCGTCGACAACCCGGAACTGGCCACCCTCACGGCGGAGTTCAGCCACCACATCGGGTTCACCGGGACCGCCGATCTGGACTGGCGGTTCGACCGCCGCGACGGCCGGTACAAGCTGCTGGACTTCAATCCCCGGATGGGCGCCCAGTTCCGGCTCTTCGAGAACACGGCCGGGGTGGACGTCGTCCGTGCCCAGCATCTGGATCTCACCGGGCGCGCCGTCCCCGGGGGCGCGCAGCGGAACGGGCGGCGCTTCGTCGTGGAGAACGTCGATCTGCCCGCGCAGCTCGCGTACCGGCGCAGCGGCTCCCGTGCGCCGCACGCTCCGGCGCGGGCCTCCGGCACCGAGCTTGCGTGGTTCGCGGGCGATGACCCGCTGCCGTTCTTCACGATGCTCGCGCGGTCCGTCGGGCCCGGCGCCAGACATCTGGTGCAGCTGCGCCGGGCGGCCCGCCGGGCGGGTACCGAGTCATCATCCAGGCAAGGGGAGGGACCGAAGTGAGCACTCCGGTAGCGGTCATCGGGGCCGGCCCGTACGGCCTGTCGACGGCCGCGCATCTGCGGGCGCGCGGCCTGCCGGTGCGGGTCTTCGGGCAGCCGATGGCGAGCTGGCGCACGCAGATGCCCGCGGGCATGCTGCTCAAGTCGACGCCGGCGGCCTCCGGCATCGACGCCCCGCAGCCCGGACACGCCCTCGGCGATTTCTGCGCGGCGACGGGGGAGGGCCCCTACGTGTCCGACTGGGACCTCATCCCCGTCGAGACGTTCGTCCGGTACGGCCAGTGGGTGCAGCAGCGGCTGGTGCCCGGTCTGGAACAGGTCAAGGTGGTCTCGGTCGACCGCCGGGACGACGGCTTCGAGCTGAAACTGGACAGCGGGGAACAGGTCGGCGCGCGGGCGGTCGTCGTGGCCACCGGCCTGAGCGGGCTGGCGCACCTGCCGCCGGAACTCGCCGCCGCGATCCCGGACGGGCCGTCCGCCACCGGGCCGGTCTCGCACAGTTCACAGCACCACGACCTGTCCGCGCCGGCCGGCCGGCAGGTCGTCGTGATCGGCGCCGGGCAGTCGGCGCTGGAGAGCGCGGTGCTGCTCGCCGAGGCGGGCGCGGCGTCCGTACGGGTGGTGGCGCGCGGCCCCGCCGCGGTGGGCTTCGGCGCGCCGCCGGACCGGCAGCCCCGGCTGCGGCCATCGTCGCCGTTCGGCAACGCCTGGTCGCTGTATGCGCTGACGCACCACGCCGGTGCTTTCCGCCGGCTGCCGGTGCCCGCCCGGCGGTATCTGGTGCGGCGGGTGCTGGGCCCGCTGGGCGCGTGGTGGCTGCGGGACCGTTTCACCGGCCGGGTGCAGGTGACCCAGGGGCGGCGGATCGTCCGGGCCACGGTCCGTGACGGCCGCCCCGTGCTGGCGCTGCGCGGCGCCGACGGGCAGGGCGGGGAACTCGCCGCCGACCATGTGCTGGCCGCGACGGGATACCGGATGGATCTGGCGGCGCTGGACTTCCTGGGCCAGGGGCTGCGCACCGGGATCGTGACGCGGGCCGGCGGGCCGCTGCTGGACGCCGGCTTCGGCTCGTCCGTACCGGGGCTGTACTTCACGGGGCTGCCGGCGGCCGCCTCGTTCGGGCCGGTGATGCGCTTCGTGTGCGGCACGGAGTTCGCCTCGCCGCGGCTGGCACGGGCGGTGGCGCGGGCATACGGGTGAGGCGGCCGGGGCGGAGGCCGGGGCCGGCGGTCCCGGCGGGGCCCCTGGCCCCTGGCCCCTGTCCGGTGAGGGAAGTCATGCTGCGCCGCGGTGATTTCGCGGGACGGCACACCGTGTGCTGCCGCCGAGGGCCGCCCCTGCGGCGGTGGCGTGGGGCCGGCGTCGGCGGCGGGGGCGTGTGGCCGGCGTCGGCGGCGGGGCGAGCGGGGGACAAGCGGCGGCGGGCTTCCGGGCCGGGGCGCGGGTGTTCAGGACCGTGGCGGCCGCGGCGGGCCGGGCCGTGCCCGCGCCGGAATGGCCGTGTCGTGCCCGCGCCGGATGGCCGGTCTTGCCCGAGAAGAAGGAGGCCGGAAATACTCTTGTCGTTGCCGGCCCCACGCTCTCGCGCCACACTCGCGTCAACGGGTGACACAGAACCTGCCGACCGGGGGGCGCTGTGCTTCCCGGGCGGTTCTGGGGGCGGGCGCTCACGGTGATCGAACTGCGACCGGATACGCTGGCCAACGGTGGAGACAGCGACAGATCGACATTCAGTTTGATCGTCAGCAGACAGGAGTACCCCTCGTGACCGTCGTCGGGCCCTTCGGGCTGAGCGTGCGGGACCAGGCTCTTGAGGCCGATGTCCAGGCCGGGTTGGCGGCTGTCGAGGAGGGCCTGCTGGAGGCCACCAAGAGCGACGTGCCGTTCATCACCGAAGCCGCGCAGCACCTCGTGCGTGCGGGCGGTAAGCGGTTCCGTCCGCTGCTGGTGACGCTGGCCGCCCAATTCGGTGACCCCTACAGCCCGGGTGTGGTGCCCTCCGCGGTCGTGGTGGAGCTGACGCATCTGGCGACGCTGTACCACGACGACGTGATGGACGAGGCCGATGTGCGCCGCGGGGTGGCCAGCGCCAACGCCCGCTGGGGCAACTCCGTCGCGGTGCTGACCGGCGACTTCCTGTTCGCCCGTGCCTCGCACATCCTCGCCGACCTCGGGCCGGAGGCGGTCCGGATCCAGGCCCAGGCGTTCGAACGCCTGGTGACCGGCCAGATCCTGGAGACCGCGGGCCCGCGCGACGGCCGTGACCCCATCAGCCACTACCTGGACGTCCTGGCCGGCAAGACCGGCTCGCTGGTCGCCGTCGCCTGCCGCTTCGGCGCGATGATGTCGGGCGCCGAGGAGTCGACGGTCAACATCCTCACCCAGTACGGCGAGCGGCTGGGCACCGCCTTCCAGCTCGCCGACGACGTACTGGACATCGCCAGCGATTCGCATGAATCGGGCAAGACGCCCGGTACGGACCTGCGGGAGGGCATTCCGACGCTGCCCGTGCTGCATCTGCGGGCCCGCGCCGAGAGCGACGCCGCTACGCCCGAGGACCGCGCCCTGTGCGAGCTGCTGGCCGGCGACCTCACCGACGACGCCCGGCACGCCGAGGCGCTGGCCGGCCTGCGCGCCCACCCGGCGCTCGAAGAGGCCCGCCGCGACACCGTGCGCTATGCCGAGGAGGCCCGCGCGATGCTGGCCCCGCTGCGGTCCTGCACGGCGAAGGCGGCCCTCGAAGGGCTCTGCGACGCCGTGGTGCACCGGGCGGGCTGAAGCGCTCCCCCTCCGCAGCCCGCCCCGCATTCCCGGCAGTCCGTCCGTCCCCGGGAGTCGGCCCGTCCATCCCCGGGAGCCCGTCCATCCCCGGGAGCCCGTCCATCCCCGGAATCCCGTCCGTGCATCCCGGGGTGTCCGCCACCCGTCCCCTAGGGAATGGTCAGACTCCTGTTGTACGGACTGCGCCCTGAGATGAGCGTGTGTCATACCTCAGCAGTAGGACGAGTTGCTCCCGCGGGGTGACGTTATCCGCGCCGGGATTTGGTGAGATGGAAAGCACCAGAGCGCGGCGGACGGGTCACAATCAGCCCCAGGGGTGGACGAGTGGACAGCGCAGCAACCGCCGCACACGACGGAGGTAGGGCAGATGCCACGGAACGAACCGACGCAGGTCACCGAAGGATGGGACGGGGGGCGCTCCCCGGGGCGCCGTAAGGCGGTGCGGTACGGCGTACCGGTCGCGGTGGCGGGGTTGGCGGCGGCCACGATCGGGCTGGTCCCGGCGTTCGCCGGCTCCGGTTCTCCGGACCTGCCGAAGATCTCGGCACAGGACCTGATAGCCAAGATCGCCAAGTCGGATGTCCAGCAGCTCTCCGGGACGGTGCGGGTCACCACGGACCTCGGGCTGCCCTCCCTGCCGGGCGCCGGTGGCGGAGCGGGCGGCTTCGGCGGGGCCCAGGGCGGCGGCAAGGGCGGCGACAGCGCCTCCGCATCGCCCCAGAACAAGCTGATGGAGCTGGCATCCGGTGCGCACACGCTGCGCGTCGCGGCCGACGGCCCGGAAAAGCAGCGGGTGTCGATCGTCGACAAGGCCGCCGAGTACAGCCTGATCCACAACGGCAACGAGATCTGGGCCTACGACAGCGGCAGCAACACCGCCATGCACAGCACCGCGCCCGACACCGGCCGGCCCGGCAAGCACCACCGGGCGCCCAAGGGCCTCCCCGAGGACCTGAAGAACGCCACCCCGCAGGACCTCGCCAAGCAGGCCCTGAAGGCGGCCGGCGACACGACCTCGGTCACCGTCGACGGCACCGCCAAGGTCGCCGGGCGGGACGCCTACCAGCTGCTGATCAAGCCCAAGCAGGCCGCCTCGACGGTCGGCTCGATCCGGGTCGCGGTGGACGCCGCCAACGGTGTGCCGCTGAAGTTCACCCTGACCCCCAAGAGCGGTGGCGCGGCCGCCGTCGACGTCGGCTACACGAACGTCGACTTCGCCAAGCCCGCCGCGAGCACGTTCTCCTTCACCCCGCCCAAGGGCGCCAAGGTCGTCGACGGCGACAAGGAGCGGGCGAAGGCGCAGCGCGAGCACGGCAGGAACGCCCCGCCCCACAAGGACATGAAGGACGCCAAGAAGGACATGGGCGGGCTGAACGTCCTCGGCAAGGGCTGGACGTCCATCGCCACGATCAAGGGCAACGGCACCGGCCTGCCCGCCGGCAAGGGCGGCCAGGGCGCCGGCGGCGACGCCGGTAAGTTCCTGGACAGCCTCGGCGAGAAGGTGCACGGCTCCTTCGGCTCCGGCCGGGTCTTCAGCACCCGCCTGGTCAACGCCCTGATCACGGACCACGGCACGGTCTACGTCGGCGCCGTCGACAAGCAGGCTCTGATCGACGCGGCCGACGCCGCCAAGTAACGGGCCACCGCAGCCGCGGGACCGCCGCGCCACCCCTCAGCGGGTGGCGCGGCGCGGCCCGTGGGCCCATCCGTACGACGTTGGGGGAGCCGATGCCACAGCCGCCCGCCGCAGGGCCCGACGGGGCTCGTCCGCCCGCCGGCCGGCCCGGCCCCCGTCGGGTGCCGGCCGGGGACCCGGCGATCGAGACGCGGGGGCTGACCAAGGCGTACCGCGGCGGCCGGCTCGCCGTCGACGGCCTCGACCTGGCCGTACCGCGCGGCAGCGTCTTCGGCTTCCTCGGCCCCAACGGCTCCGGCAAGACCACCACCATCCGCATGCTGATGGGCCTGATCGACGCCACCGCCGGCAGCGCCCGGGTGCTCGGGCAGCCGATGCCCGGCGCGGTCCGCCGGGTGCTCCCGAAGGTCGGCGCCCTCATCGAGGGCCCGGCGCTCTACGGCTTCCTCAGCGGGCGGGACAACCTCCGGCGGTTCGACGCCGCCGACCCGGCCGCCGATCCCCGTACCCGTGCCGAGCGGGTCGGCCGTGCGCTGGAGCGGGTGGGGCTGGCCGCCGCGGCCGGCAAGAAGGCGCGTGCCTACTCCCTCGGCATGAAGCAGCGTCTCGGGCTGGCCGCGGCTCTGCTCCAGCCCCGTGAACTGCTGGTGCTCGACGAGCCGACCAATGGCCTGGACCCCCAGGGCATACGGGAGATCCGCGCCCTGGTCCGCGGACTCGCGGCGGACGGCACCACCGTCTTTCTCTCCTCCCATCTCCTCGACGAGATCGAGCAGGTCTGCACCCATGCTGCGGTGATGGCCCGCGGCCGGCTGATCACCCAGGGCACGGTCGCCGACCTCTCCGCCACGGTCCTCGACTCACGGGGACGCGGCCGGCTGACGGTGACCACCCCCGACCCGGGCGAGGCGGTCCGCGTCCTGAAGGAGCACGGCCTGACCGGTGTGGAGGTGACCGACGACCGGGTGACGGGCGAACTGCCGGATACGGACACGCCCCTGGGCGCGCCGGACGGCGGGCCGCCGCTGGACCTGGCGGATCTCAACGCCGCGCTGGTGCACGCCGGTGTACGGGTCCGCGGCTTCGGTACCGAGCGCGCCTCGCTGGAGGATGTGTTTGTGCAGCTGACCGGGGAGGGCTTCGATGTCGCAGGCTGAGGCGGCAGCGCGCGCACCCCGGCTGCTGTGGTCACTGGGTCTGCTGCGCAGCGAGATCGGGATGACGTTCCGGCGCTGGCGCACCCTCGCGCTGCTGGCGGTGCTCGCGGGCGTACCGGTCCTGGTCGGTATCGCCGTCAAGATCGAGACCGGCGACGGCGGGCCGGGGCGTGGCGGCGGGCCGGGGGGCCCGGCGTTCCTCTCCCAGATCACCAACAACGGCCTCTTCCTGGTCTTCACCTCGCTCGCGGTGACGCTGCCCTTCTTCCTGCCGATGGCCATCGGCGTGATCGCGGGCGACTCCCTCGCCGGGGAGGCGCACGGCGGGACGCTGCGCTATCTCCTGGTCGCCCCCGCGGGCCGCACCCGTCTGCTGCTGGTCAAATACGCCGCGACCCTGACGTTCTGTCTGGTGGGCACCCTCGTCGTGGCGCTCTCCGCATTGCTGACCGGCGCGCTGCTCTTCCCCCTGGGCGAGGTCACCCTGCTCTCGGGCACCTCCGTCTCCTTCGGTGAGGGGCTGCTGCGGGCGCTGGCCATCGCGGTCGTGGTGGCGCTGTCCCTCGTCGGGGTGGCCGCCGTCGGCCTGTTCGTCTCGGCCCTCACCACCAGCGGTATCGCCGCCATGGCGACGACGGTCGGGCTGCTGATCACCGTGCAGATCCTGGACACCATCCCGCAGTTGCACGCGATCCAGCCCTATCTCTTCCCGCACTACTGGCTGTCGTTCGCGGACCTGCTCCGCGACCCCGTCTACTGGGACCAGCTGCAGAAGAACATCGGCCTGCAGGCGCTGTACGCCCTGGTGTTCGGCTCGGCGGCCTGGGCGCGCTTCACCACCCGGGACATCACTGCGTGATGCCGGGAGGCTGCGGCTCTGCCGTCCCTGCCGTCTGTGCCGTCTGTGTGCTCTGTGCGGTCCCTGCCGTCTGCGTGGCCTGTTGGGCGGTGGCCTCGCCCGCGCGGGCCGCGGCAGCGGCCAGTGCCGTCCGCGCCCGCCCTGCGGTGCGCAGCGCGTCCCAGGTCAGCACCGCCAGCGCCAGCCACACCAGCGCGAACCCGGCCCAGCGCTCCGGCGGCATCGTCTCGTGGAAGACGGTGAGCCCCAGCACGAACTGAAAGGTCGGCGCCAGATACTGCAACATCCCGACCGTCGTCAGCGGCAGCCGCACCGCCGCGGCGCCGAAGCAGATCAGCGGCACCGCCGTCGCGACACCGCAGCCCGCGAGCAGCAGCGCCTGGACCGCCCCGCCGGTGAGGAAGCCGGACTCGCCGCGCAGGCCGAGGAAGACCAGGAAGCCCAGCGCGGGCAGCGCCTGCAGGGCCGTTTCGGCGCTGAAGCCCTCGATCCCGTCGAGCTTGATGCCCTTCTTGGCCAGTCCGTACGTCGCGAACGCGAAGGCCAGGGTGAGCGCGATCCAGGGCACCTTGCCGTAGGCGACGGTCATCACGAGCACGGCGAGCAGGCCGATCCCCACCGCCGTCCACTGCAGCGGCCGCAGCCGCTCGCGCAGCACCAGGACGCCGAAGGCGATGCTGACCAGCGGATTGATGAAGTAGCCGAGCGACGCCTCCAGGACGTGCCCGGTGTTGACCGCCCAGATGTAGAGAAACCAGTTCACCGAGATGACCACGGCGCAGACCAGGATCAGCCCGAGCCTTCCGGGCTGCCGCAGCAGCGGCCCGATCCAGGACCAGCGGCGCAGCACGGCCAGGATGACGACGGCGACGGGCAGTGACCACACCATGCGATGGGCCAGGATCTCGGACGGCGAGGCGGCGTCCAGCAGATGCCAGTACAGCGGCAGCAGGCCCCACATGGTGTAGGCGGCGAGACCGTAGCCGAGTCCGGCACGCCGATCGCTTCGAGGCTGCAAGGGGGACCTCCTCAGGATGCTTCGCCGCCGCTGCGAAAGTAGCGCCGCCCGGCCCGGCTGTCATGCCTGTCTTGCCATACGGTCATGACAGGCATGACAGGCATGACAGAAGGGGCCTCTGTGCTCGCCCCGGCGACCGGTCCGCCCGGCACGCCGGTGTACGCCGGCAGCCCGCTGCGGCGGCCGGCCCGGGAAACCGCTGACGGTTCCTGCCGGGCCGGCCGTCTCTGCCGTGGACGGACCGTCAGCCGACGACCGTCCAGGTGTCGTTGCCGGTCAGCAGGGCGGCGAGGTCGCCCTTGCCCTTCTGCTCGATGGCGTCGTCGAGCTGGTCGGACATGAGGGTGTCGTAGACCGGCCGGTTGACGCTGCGCAGGACCCCGATGGGGGTGTGGTGCAGGGTGTCGGGGTCGGCGAGCCGGGAGAGCGCGAAGGCCGTGGTGGGCGAGGGGTTGTGTGCGTCGTGCACCAGCACGCCGCCGGTGCCCTCCTCCCGTACGTCGATGACCTTGAGGTCGCCGGTGGCCGGGTCGCGGACCACGCCCTTGGAGCCGAAGCCGTCGGGAGCCAGGGGGCCGAAGCGGACCGGCTGTCCGTGCTCCAGGCGGATGACGGCCTCCTCGGCCTTCTCCTTGTCCTTGAGGACCTCGAAGGCGCCGTCGTTGAAGATGTTGCAGTTCTGGTAGATCTCCACCAGCGCCGTGCCCGGGTGGGCGGCGGCCTCGCGCAGCACCGAGGTGAGGTGCTTGCGGTCGGAGTCGACGGTGCGCGCGACGAAGGACGCCTCGGCGCCCAGCGCCAGCGAGACCGGGTTGAAGGGGGCGTCCAGCGAGCCCATCGGCGTCGACTTGGTGATCTTGCCGACCTCGGAGGTGGGGCTGTACTGGCCCTTGGTCAGGCCGTAGATCCGGTTGTTGAAGAGCAGGATCTTGAGGTTGACGTTGCGCCGCAGGGCGTGGATGAGGTGGTTGCCGCCGATGGAGAGCGCGTCGCCGTCGCCGGTGACGACCCAGACGGACAGGTCACGCCGTGAGGAGGCCAGGCCGGTGGCGATGGCGGGGGCGCGGCCGTGGATGGAGTGCATCCCGTAGGTGTTCATGTAGTACGGGAAACGGGAGGAGCAGCCGATGCCGGAGACGAAGACGATGTTCTCCTTGGCCAGGCCGAGCTCGGGCATGAAGCCCTGTACGGCGGCAAGGACGGCGTAGTCACCGCAGCCGGGGCACCAGCGCACTTCCTGATCGGACTTGAAGTCCTTCATGGACTGCTTGGCGTCGGCCTTGGGTACCAGGGAGAGCGCCTCGATCTGCGAGGACCCCTCCGCGATCGTCTCAGTCATTGATGGCCTCCTTAAAGACCTCCGCGAGCTGCTCGGCCTTGAACGGCATTCCGCTGACCTGGGTGTGCGACTGCGCGTCGACGAGGTACTTGGCGCGCAGCAGCGTGGCGAGCTGTCCGAGGTTCATCTCCGGCACGATCACCTTGTCGTAACGCGCCAGGACCTCGCCGAGATTCCGCGGGAAGGGGTTGAGGTGGCGCAGATGAGCCTGGGCGATGCGCTCCCCGGCGCCCCGGACGCGCCGTACCGCCGCGGTGATCGGCCCGTAGGTCGACCCCCAGCCCAGTACGAGGGTCGTGGCGCCCCGGCCGCTGTCGTCGGTCGGGTCGTCGACCTCGACGTCGGGGACGTCGATGCCGTCGACCTTCGCCTGGCGGGTGCGCACCATGAAGTCGTGGTTGGCCGGGTCGTAGGAGATGTTGCCCGTGCCGTCCTGCTTCTCGATGCCGCCGATACGGTGCTCCAGACCCGGTGTGCCCGGCACCGCCCAGGGCCGGGCGAGCGTCTGCTCGTCGCGCTTGTACGGCCAGAAGACTTCGGTGCCGTCCGCCTGCTGATGGTTGGGGCCCGAGGCGAACTGGACCCGCAGATCCGGCAGTTCGCCGACGTCGGGGATCCGCCACGGCTCCGAACCGTTGGCCAGGTAGCCGTCGGAGAGCAGGAAGACGGGGGTGCGGTAGGTCAGCGCGATCCGGGCCGCGTCCAGCGCCGCGTCGAAGCAGTCGGCGGGGGTCTTCGGCGCCACGATCGGCACCGGGGCCTCGCCGTTGCGGCCGTACATCGCCTGCAGCAGATCGGCCTGCTCGGTCTTCGTCGGCAGGCCCGTCGAGGGGCCGCCGCGCTGGATGTCCACGATCAGCAGCGGCAGTTCAAGACTGACCGCCAGACCGATCGTCTCCGACTTCAGCGCCACACCGGGGCCCGAGGTGGTCGTCACCGCCAGCGCACCGCCGAACGCGGCGCCCAGTGCCGCACCGATTCCGGCGATCTCGTCCTCCGCCTGGAAGGTGCGCACACCGAAATTCTTGTGCTTGGACAGCTCGTGCAGGATGTCGGAGGCCGGGGTGATCGGGTACGAGCCCAGATACAGCGGCAGATCCGCCTGCCGGCCCGCCGCAATCAGCCCGTAGGACAGCGCGAGGTTCCCGGAGATATTGCGGTAGGTGCCGGTCGGGAAGGCCTTCGTGGCCGGCGCGACCTCGTAGGAGACGGCGAAATCCTCCGTCGTCTCACCGAAATTCCAGCCCGCCCGGAAGGCCGCGACATTCGCCTCCGCGATCTGCGGCTTCTTCGCGAACTTCGCCCGCAGGAACGTCTCGGTGCCCTCGGTCGGCCGGTGGTACATCCACGACAGCAGCCCCAGCGCGAACATGTTCTTGCTGCGCTCGGCCTCCTTGCGGGAGAGCCCGAACTCCTTGAGCGCCTCGACCGTCAGCGTCGTCAGCGGCACCGGATGGACGTGGTAGGCCTCCAGCGAGCCGTCCTCCAGCGGACTGGTCGCATACCCGACCTTCGCCATCGGGCGCTTGGTGAACTCATCGGTGTTGACGATGATGTCCGCGCCCCGCGGCACATCCGCGATATTCGCCTTCAACGCGGCCGGGTTCATCGCCACCAGCACATTCGGCGCGTCACCGGGCGTGAGGATGTCATGGTCGGCGAAGTGCAGCTGGAAACTGGAGACGCCCGGCAGGGTCCCGGCGGGCGCCCGGATCTCGGCGGGGAAATTCGGCAGCGTCGACAGGTCGTTACCGAACGACGCGGTTTCGGAGGTGAACCGGTCACCGGTGAGCTGCATACCGTCACCGGAGTCACCGGCGAACCGGATGATCACCCGGTCGAGGCGTCGGACTTCTTTGCCTTCGCCGCCGTCACCGGAAGCGCGCTGTTCCCCGACAAGCGCTGCGTCGGTCTGCTCGGCTGTGCTACTGACCTGGCTGGTCACTGCTTCGGACCTCCCTCGAGGGGTGCGGCGTCCCCGCCGGAGGCAGGGCTTGGGACGTGTCGTACCGACCGGTTGTCCCATAAGCATCGTACGTGGGTAAGGGTGGCCTTCCCTGGGTCGCTCGTATGCTGGATGTTCCTACGAGACACCGGTCTGGTGTGTATTGTCATGAAATCACCACCCCCGTGGCCCCCCGTTCATGACGCTCCGGACTCGTCCATTGGTTCTACGACCAAAGTCCTGGTCCTCGGTGGGAAACGCCTCGGGCGGGCTATCTGACAGGGTGTCAGACCGCTAGCCGTTGAGGTAGGTGAGCACCGCCAGCACCCTGCGGTGATCCCCGTCACTCTGCGACAGGCCCAGTTTCAGGAAGATATTGCTGACGTGCTTCTCGACCGCACCGTCGCTGACCACCAGCTGCCGGGCGACCGCGGAGTTCGTCCGGCCCTCGGCCATCAGGCCCAGCACCTCCCGCTCCCGGGGGGTCAGATGGGCCAGCACATCCTGCTTACGGCTGCGGCCCAGCAGCTGCGCCACCACCTCCGGGTCCAGCGCCGTCCCGCCCCCGGCGACCCGGACCACCGCGTCGACGAACTCCCGCACCTCGGCCACCCGGTCCTTGAGCAGATAGCCGATGCCCCGGCTCGAACCGGCCAGCAGCTCCGTCGCGTACTGCTCCTCGACGTACTGCGAGAGCACCAGCACCCCGAGGCCGGGGTGGTCCCGGCGCAGCCGGATCGCGGCCCGCACCCCTTCGTCGGTGTGCGTCGGCGGCATCCGTACGTCCGCCACCACCACATCCGGCAGCGCCCCTTCGTCCGCCAGCTCCCCGATCGTCTTGATCAGCGCCTCGGCGTCCCCGACACCCGCCACGACTTGGTGCCCCCGGTCGGTGAGCAGCCGGGTCAGGCCCTCCCGGAGCAGCACCGAGTCCTCGGCGATGACCACGCGCACCTTGTCCTCCACGGCTTAGATTCCCCCACACCTCATCGCATCCCACCCCTGCCGGGCTTCAGCATCCCAGCATTCGGACGACGGCGAGAGGGATGAGGGGATCAAGGGCGGAGATGGCGCAGGAGCACCCGTGCCGTGGCGGATTTTCGATCACTCGTGCGACGGCGGTCCGGCCGTCACCCGCGCCACGGCAGCTCGGCGGTGACGCAGGTCGGGCCGCCGGCCGGAGAGTCCACGATCAGCAGGCCGTCGACCGCATCCAGCCGTTCGGCGAGGCCGGCCAGGCCGGTGCCGGTGCCGGTGTGCGCGCCGCCCCGGCCGTCGTCGGCGACCAGCACCATGATCCGGTCGGCGGTGTGCCAGACGTCCAGCGTCGCGCTGGTGGCGCGGGCGTGCTTGGAGACGTTCTGCAGCAGCTCGGAGGCGGTGAAGTACGCGATGCCCTCGATCGCCGCGGCCGGCCGGTGATCCAGGTCCACGGTCACCGTCACCGGAACCGTGCACCGTGCGGACAGCGCGGACAGCGCCGGGCCGAGACCCCGGTCGGTGAGGATCGCCGGGTGGATGCCGCGGGCCAGATCCCGCAGCTCCTGGAGCGCGATCTTCACCTCGCCGTGCGCCTCGTCCACCATCTTCGCGGCGGCCTGCGGATCCTGTGCCAGCTTCTCCTTGGCCAGGCCCAGGTCCATGGCGAGCGAGACCAGCCGGGCCTGTGCGCCGTCGTGCAGATCGCGCTCGATGCGCCGCAGATCGGCCGCCGCGGTGTCCACCACCACCCCACGGTCCGACTCCAGCTGCGAAACGCGGGTGGCGAGGGAGGAGGGCCCCAGCAGGCCGTGGACCATCACCCGGTCCATCTGCGTCAGCCCGTGGATCACCCACGGCCCGGCCAGCACCAGCAGCAGCCCGGCCCCGCTGGTGGCCGCGGCGCCCGCCGGAGTGTCGAGCGAGATGCCGTGGCCGCTGCCGTCACTCCACATCTGGATCTCCGGCCGGGCGGCGTCCGCGGGGAGCGTCCACCACCACAGCGGAGAGGTCAGCAGCCCCCAGCCGACGGTCCAGAACGTCACCGAGAAGATGAAGGAGAAGAGCGCCCACGGGAAGTGCAGCAGGGAGTAGAGGAGGTGCCGCCAGGACGCCCCGCTCTTCAGTACGGCCCCGACCCACCCCATCAGCGTCGCCTTGGAGGGCCGGACGGGCTCCGGATCGGCGACGTCCAGCTCCAGCAGCGCACGGGCCCGCGCGCGCTCCAGACCGCCCAGCGCACGGCCGCCGGCCAGACCGCCCGCCAGCACCGGGATGCCGAGGAACGTGACCAGCAGACCGGCGCCCAGTGTCGTCACCACCAGCGCGTAGGTGAACATCACGATGGACATCGGGAGGCTGAGGAAGAGGTACAGGAACTCCCGCCAGGTGCGCCCGGAGAACGGGGCGCGCAGCCCCACGGGCACACGGGAGCCGCGGGGAGGCGGTGCGTATGCGGTGTCCATCGTCTCGTCGTCCGTTCTGCCGGATGCGGCCCTTGCCCTGTCGTGATCCGCTGCCTCAACTGCAGGCCGTGCGGCGTATTTCCGCTGTGACCAGGGTCCGCCTCCGGCGTCCCCCGCACCATGAGGGTCGTCGCAGTCTTCGCCGGGGGTTTTCCCCACCCCCCCCCGGAGCTGAGGCCGCCACCACCCGCCCTCGGCCGGACGGACACGCCTCGGCCGGCCGGACACGCCGGGCCGGGCTGACGGCGGCCCGTCAGCGGCCTCCCGGTCCCGCCCCGGGGCCGGTCTTCGGCCCCGTCCCCGCGTCCGTCCGCGCCCGCCACGGCAGCTCCGCCGTGACCCGGGTGGGCCCGCCCACCGGCGAATCCAGCACGAACAGCCCGTCCACCGAGCCCAGCCGCTCGGCGAGCCCGGCCATCCCGCTGCCGCCGTCCAGCCGCGCCCCGCCCTTTCCGTCGTCCGCCACCTGGATCAGCAGCCGGTCGCCCGCCCGTCGCCCGCCACCGCCCTTGTCCGAGGGCTCTGCGGGCCCGCCCCCCCTGACCCGCCACACCTCGACGGACGCCTGCCGCGCCGCGCTGTGCTTGGAGATGTTCTGCAGCAGCTCGGAGACCGTGAAGTAGACGATGCCCTCGATGGCGGGTGCGGGCCGCTCGTCCAGGTCCACGGCCGTGGTGGCGGGCACCGTGCAGCGTCCGGCCAGTGAGGCCAGGGCGGGCCCCAGTCCGCGGTCGGTGAGGATCGCCGGATGGATGCCCCGGGCCAGATCCCGCAGCTCCTGCAGCGCGAGCTTCACCTCGCCGTGCGCCTCGTCCACCATCGCCGCCACGCTTTCGTCGGCCCGGCCCTCCAGCAGCTTCTCCTTCGCCAGTCCGAGCCCCATGGCGAGCGCCACGAGCCGGGCCTGTGCGCCGTCGTGCAGATCCCGTTCGATGCGCCGCAGATCGGCGGCCGCGGTGTCGGTGACCGTCACCCGGTCCCACTCCAGCTCAACGATCCGCCGCTCCAACTCGTCGGAGGGCGAGAGCAGTCCGCGCACCATGGCGCGGTCCACGTTGGACAGCCAGCGAGCCAGCCACGGCAGCGCCGGCCACGCCACGAAGAACGAGACCAGGGTCACCGAGAAGGTGAACACGACCCATGGCAGCCGGAGGAACGCGAACAGTGCATGCCGCCAGGCGACCGGGTCCTTCAGACACGTCCACAGCCAGGGCAGGAACCCCCGCTCCCGGACCCGCAGCGGACTCGGTTCCGCCACCTGGACCCCGAGCAGGGCCCGCGCCCGCGCCCGTTCCAGCTTCCCGTACTTCCGGCACGCCACCAGGCCGCTCGCCAGCAGCGGCAGCCCGATCACGGTGACGGACAGCGCGGCCCCGAGGGCCAGCCAGACCACCAGCACCACGAACCCGGCGACGTCCAACGGGAGATTGGACAGCAGGTAGGCGATCTCCCGCCATGTCGTGCCGCTGAGTGCCCCTCTGGGCGGCGGTGGCGGGGCACCGTCAGAGCCCTCATCAGCAACATCAGCAGCACGGGGCCGGGATCTGTCCGTCATGCGCCCAGACTGCCCGGTGGCCGCTCCGTGTGCCATGGGGTGGCTGGGGTGGTGGGGGTGGGGTTTTCCCCACCACCGGTGCCTGCCGTGCCCACCGGTGCCTGCCGTGCCACCCGTGTCCGCCGTGCCCACCCGTGTCCGCCCCGGGGCCGGTCCGTCCCACGTCTTACGGAGCCCCTTCCGCATACGGACCCTCCCCCGCTTACGGACCCTCCGCGGCTCACGGACCCTCCTCCGCCCCGCCGGCCCCTACGGCACTCCGTCCCGATGGCCAGGCACAGGGCGGACCGTCCCGCCCGCACCACCCCGGTTCGTCCGGTCCGTGAGACGCCTTCTGAGACAACCGTCCCCGCTCCCTGCCGCCCAGGTAGGGCGAAGTAGGGACAAGCCCACCGTCCGCGACGACGCGGCTGCGGGGCGCGGCCGGGGCAGGGCCTAGACTCCCGTGCGTACAGATCGTCTAAGTCGTTTGAACAAGCGCAGTCAGGGAGCGAGGGGCGGACGTGCCGGACGCGACCGTACGCACCACCGTCGCCGCGGACTATTTCCAGGGTTACTCGGTCGTCGGCATCATCGCCGTGATCGGGGTGCTCTTCGTCGCGGTGGCCTTCGGTGCCGGGCGGCTGCTGCGGCCCGTGGTGCCGACGCCCGAGAAGCTGCTGACGTACGAGTGCGGCGTGGACCCGGTCGGCGAGGGCTGGGCGCACACCCAGGTCCGCTACTACGTGTACGCCTTCCTCTACGTCGTCTTCGCCGTCGACTCGATCTTCCTGTTCCCTTGGGCGACGATCTTCGCCGCCCCCGGTTTCGGTGGTGTGACGCTCGTGGAGATGTTCATCTTCCTCGGCTTCCTCACCGTCGGCCTGCTCTACGCATGGAAGAAGGGCGTCCTGGAATGGACGTGACCCCCGCCTCCCACAGCTCCGCAGCCGCGTCCGAGGGCGCCGCTCCGCAGTTCCTGCCGGAGCCGCGGCGCCTGGGAGCCCTGGCCCGGCTCGCGCCCGAACCGATGAAGGTGGTCCTCAACTGGGGCCGCCGCTACAGCCTGTGGGTCTTCAACTTCGGTCTCGCCTGCTGCGCGATCGAGTTCATCGCCGCGTCCATGGCACGGCACGACTTCATCCGGCTCGGCGTGATCCCCTTCGCACCCGGCCCCCGCCAGGCAGACCTGATGGTCGTCTCCGGCACGGTCACCGACAAGATGGCGCCCGCGGTCAAGCGGCTCTACGAGCAGATGCCCGAGCCGAAGTACGTCATCTCCTTCGGCGCCTGCTCCAACTGCGGCGGCCCCTACTGGGACTCGTACTCGGTCACCAAGGGCGTCGACCAGATCATCCCGGTGGATGTGTACGTACCGGGCTGCCCGCCGCGCCCCGAGGCGTTGCTGCAGGGCATCCTCAAGCTTCAGGAGAAGATCGCGCGCGAGTCGCTGGGGGAGCGGTACGCGACGGGCGGCGCCGCCCGGCCCTCCGCGGCCGCACTGCGCAGCGGGCTGGTCACACCGCCCGCGCCGGAGCCGGCGGACGATCCGAAGGCGCCGGGGGAGGAGCCTCGATGAGCGAGCAGCCCGAGCAGCCGACGGAGACCCCCGGGCAGCCGACCGAGACCCCGGAGCAGCCCGAGCAGCCCCAGCAGCCCGCGCAGCCGACGGAGACCCCCGGGCAGCCGACCGAGACCCCCGAGCAGCCGGAGCAGCCGGAGCAGCCCGAGCAGCCGGAACAGTCCGTCGCCGAGCCCGTTGTCGGCTGGCTGCCGCGGCCCACGAGCGAGATCTTCGGAGCCGGGGCCACGGCGGAGCTGGCGTACGACCTGCTGACCGTCGACGTCCCGGCGGACGGCTGGCTCACCGCGCTGACGGCCGCCCGCGACGGGCTCGGCTGCCGCTACTTCGACTGGCTGAGCGCCGTCGACGAGCCCGGCACCGGCTTCCGGATCTGTGCGCATCTCGTGGAGGTGGCGCGTCCCGGCACCGTCCACCGGCTGATCGTGCGGACGACCGTGCCGCACGAGGCTGCCGTGCTGCCCACCGCCGTCGGCGTGTACGCGGGTGCGGGCTGGCACGAGCGGGAGACCCACGAGATGTTCGGCGTCGACTTCACCGGCCATCCGCACCTCGTACCGCTGCTGCTTCCGGACACCTTCGAGGGGCACCCGCTGCGCAAGGACTTCGTGCTGGCGGCGCGGGTCGCCAAGGCGTGGCCGGGGGCCAAGGAGCCGGGGGAGTCCGAGCACGGCGGGCCCAAGCGTCGTCAGATGCTGCCCCCGGGCGTCCCGGACCCGAACGAGTGGGGCCCGCTGAAGGGCCAGCTGCCGCCTGCGCCCGCGCGTCCGGCGCGGGGTGTGCGGGCGGCCGGTGGTGCACGTGCGGCCGGTGGTGCCGGTAGTGCCGGTGCGGCGGCGGGCGAGCGTCCGGCCCGGCGTACGCGGACCGCGAGCGCGGGTTCGGCCGGCCAGCAGCAGACGGCGGCGGAGTCGGCCGGGACACCGGTGGCCGAGACCCCGGTGGCCGAGACCCCGGTGGCCGAGGGACGTCCCGGGCGGGCGGAGCGTCCGGCCCGGCGTACGCGGTCGGCGAGCGAGGGCTCGGCAGCCCAGCGGCGGGCGGCGGCGGAGGCGGCCGGGGCCGAAGAGACGTCCGGGATGGCCGCGCCCAAGGCCACTTCGGGCACGGCCTCGCCCGATGAGGTCCCGTCGGCGGAGACCCCGGCCAAGGAGACCCCGGCCAAGGAAGGCCCGGCGGCGGCCTCCGCGAAGGAGACGGCCCCGCGTTCCTCGGACGCGCCCTGGCACCATGCCCGGCCCGCCTTCGACGAGCCCGAGAAGAAGGCGGCGCCGGAGGAGAAGGCAGCGCCTGCGAAGGAGGCGGCACCGGAACCCGAGCCGACCCCGGAGCTCGGTCCGCAGACCGCATCCGAGCCGAAGCCGAACCCGGCCCCCGCCCCCCAACCCCAGCAGGACACCCCCCGACCCCAGCAGGACACCCCCCAAGACCCGGCAGGAGGCGACACCCCATGAGCGACGCTCTCGACATCGGGCTGCGCCTCATCGCCGTCTTCGTCGTCTTTCTGGTCTTCCCCCTGGTCATCGGGCAGACCGAGCACAAGGTCATGGCCCATATGCAGGGCCGGCTGGGCCCGATGTACGCGGGCGGGTTCCACGGCTGGGCCCAACTGGTCGCCGACGGGGTGAAGTTCGCGCAGAAGGAGGACATCGTCCCGGCCGGCGCCGACCGGCGGATCTTCCAGCTCGCGCCCGCCGTCGCCCTGCTGCCGTACCTCCTGGTCCTGGTCGCTATCCCGATCGGCCCGCACCATGCCGTCGGACAGGCCCTGGATGCCGGGATCTTCTTCGTCCTCGCCGTCATGGGCGTCGGCGTGCTCGGCTCGCTGATGGCCGGCTGGGCCTCGGCCAACAAGTTCTCGCTGCTCGGCGGCCTGCGGACGGCCGCGCAGCTGCTCGCGTACGAGCTGCCGATGCTGCTCGTGGCGGCCTCCGTCGCGATGGCGGCCGGCACGCTCTCGCTGCCGGGCATCGTCGAGGCCTTCCACTGGTGGTGGGTGCCGTGGCAGATCGTCGGCGGCGTCGTCTTCTTCACCGCGGGGCTCGCCGAGCTGCAGCGGCCGCCGTTCGACATGCCGGTCGCCGACTCGGAGATCATCTTCGGTGCGTACACCGAGTACACCGGGCTGCGCTTCGCGCTCTTCCTGCTCGCCGAGTACGCGGGCATCGTCGTCCTCTGCGCCCTGACCTCCGTCCTCTTCCTCGGCGGCTGGCACGGCCCGTTCGGTGCCGACGGCCTGGGCTGGCTGTGGACGCTGCTGAAGACCGTGCTCCTCGCCTTCATCGTCATCTGGCTGCGGGTGACCTACCCGCGGCTGCGCGAGGACCAGCTGCAAAAGCTCGCCTGGACGGTCCTCATCCCGCTCGCCCTCGCCCAGATCGCCGTCACCGGCGTCGTCAAGGTGGTGATCTCGTCATGAGCTTCCCCGGATCCGGCCTCGCCAAGGGGCTGGCCGTCACCCTGCGGACGATGACGAAACGATCGGTCACCGCGCAGTACCCGGACGTCCAGCCCGACCTGCCGCCCCGGACCCGTGGCGTCATCGGGCTGTTCGAGGAGAACTGCACGGTCTGCATGCTGTGCGCCCGGGAGTGCCCGGACTGGTGCATCTACATCGACTCCCACAAGGAGACGGTGCCGCCGGCCGCCCCCGGAGGCCGGGAGCGCAGCCGCAATGTGCTGGACCGCTTCGCGATCGACTTCGCGCTGTGCATGTACTGCGGGATCTGCATCGAGGTCTGTCCCTTCGACGCGCTCTTCTGGTCACCGGAGTTCGAGTACGCCGAGACGGACATCCGCGAGCTGACCCATGAGCGCGACAAGCTCCGCGAGTGGATGTGGACGGTGCCGGAGCCGCCGGCGCTCGACCCGGCGGCCGAGGAGCCCAAGGAGCTCGCCGCCGCGCGCAAGGCCGCGGACAAGCTCGCTGCCCGGCAGCAGGCCGAAGCCGAAGCGGCCAAGGCGCCGGGCCAGGCGCCGGGCCAGGCGCCGGGCCAGGCCCCGGACCAGGCCCCGGACCAGGCCCCGGGCCAGGCCCCGGACCAGGCAGAAGACCAGAACCGACCGGATACCCCAGGGGAGGGAACGTGACGCTCGCCGCCACCGCAGCCGGCCATGGCTTCCTCTCGGCCACGGGTGTCGAGATCGCCTTTGTCCTCGTCGGTATCGCCACCCTCGGCGCGGCCGTCGTCACCGTCACCACCCGGCAGCTGGTGCACGCCGCCCTCTGGCTGGTCGTCGCCCTCGGCGGGATCGCCGTCGAATACCTGCTGCTCACGGCCGAGTTCATCGCCTGGGTGCAGGTGCTGATCTACGTCGGTTCGGTCGTCGTCCTCCTGCTCTTCGGGCTGATGCTCACCAAGGCGCCCATCGGCCGCTCCCCGGACGCCGATTCGGGCAACCGCTGGGCCGCGCTCACGGTGGCCCTCGCCTCGGCCGCCGCGCTGGTCTGGGTCGTCGTGGATGCCTTCCGCGCCACCTGGGTCAACCTCGACGGCGCCGCGCAGGGCACCGCCGAAGTCTCCGGCCGCAGCCTGTTCCAGTACTGGGTGCTGCCCTTCGAGGCGCTGTCCGTGCTGCTGCTGGCCGCGCTCGTCGGGGCGATCGTGCTGTCGCGCAAGACGGGCGAGGGCAAGCCCGGGGCGGCGGCTCTCAAGGACGGGGCGTTCCGCGCCCCCGCGCCCCCCGCCCCGCGAGAGGAGCAGCGCTGATGCATCTCGTCTACCCGGCCGTCCTCGCCGTCCTCCTCTTCTGCACCGGGCTGTACGGCGTGCTCGCCCGACGCAACGCGGTCCTGGTGCTGATGTCCGTCGAGCTGATGCTCAACGCCGTCAATCTCAACCTCGTCGCCTTCGACGTCTGGCTGCGCGACACCCTGCACACCGGCCAGGCCCTCACCCTCTTCACCATCGCCATCGCCGCCGCCGAGATCGGCATCGGCCTGGCGATCGTGCTGCTCGTCTACCGCAACCGCGGCAGCTCCGACATCGACCGGCTCCGTGACCTCGCCGAGAAGCCGGGTGCCGCGGACGGGGACCCGCAGCCGGACACCACGGCGGAGGCCGCCGCGTGACCCTCACGACCACCGCCGTACTCGTTCCCCTCCTGCCTTTCCTCGGGGCCGTCGCCGGCCTCCTCCTGGGACGTCGCGCGCCCGGCTTCGTCCGGCCGCTGGCCGTGCTGCCGACGCTGGCCGCGGCCGCGCTCACCGTGTGCGTCGCCGTCGGACAGGGCACCGGCCCGGCCACCGACGTCGCCACCGAGTTCACCCCGACCGGCTCGATCCCCCTCTACCTGGCCCTGCACATCGACGGCTTCGCCGCGCTCATCGCCGTCCTGGTCGGTGTCGTGGCGACCTGTGTGCAGATCTACTCCACCGGCTATCTGCGCGAGGATCCGCGCTACCCCTCCTACGCCGCGCTGGTCTCGCTCTTCACCTCCGCGATGCTGCTGGTCGTCTACACCGGCGACCTGATGGTGCTGCTGGTCGGCTGGGAAGTCATGGGCATCTGCTCCTACTTCCTCGTCGGCCACTACTGGGAGACCGAGGCGGCCCGCTCCGCCTCCCTCAAGGCGTTCCTGGTCACCAAGCTCGGCGACGTCCCCTTCCTGTTCGGCATCTTCGCGCTGGCCACCGACGCCGGGACGTTCCGTATCACCGGCATCCTCGGCTCCGTCGCCGCCGGCGGCCTGGACCACCCGACGCTGATCGCGCTGCTGCTGCTGGCGGGCGTCGCGGGCAAGTCGGCGCAGTTCCCGCTGCACACCTGGCTGCCGGACGCGATGGCCGGCCCGACGCCGGTCTCCGCGCTGATCCACGCCGCGACGATGGTGGCGGCCGGTGTCTATCTGGTGGCCCGTCTCCTCCCCGTCTTCGCCGCCTCCGCGGCCGCGCTGGTCGTCCTCGCCGTCATGGCCGCGATCACCATGGTCGGCTCCGGCCTGGCCGCGCTGGCCCAGGACGACATCAAGCGCGTCCTGGCCTACTCGACGGTCGGCCAGCTCGGCTACATGCTCGGCGCGCTGGCCGTCGGCGACCGCGGCGCCGCCGTCTTCCACCTCATCTCGCACGGTGCGTTCAAGGCCCTCCTCTTCCTCGGCGCGGGCGTGATCATCCACGCCGCGGGCACCAACTCGCTGGCCGCCATGTCCCGGATGAGCGGCCTGGCCCGGCGCATCCCGGACGCCTACTGGACGGTGACCGTCGCGCTGCTCGCGCTCGCCGCGATCCCGCCGTTCGCCGGCTTCTTCTCCAAGGAAGCCGTCCTGGGCGCCGCCGAACACGCCGCCACCGGCGCCGCGCACGGCATCCCCGGCGCGGCCGGCTGGACCGTACTGGTCTCCGGACTGCTCACCGCCCTGCTCACCGCGGCCTACGCCACCCGCCTGTGGCTGCTGGCCTTCAAGGGCAAGGGCGCCGAAGTCCCCGACCACGGCCCGCAGCCGGTCGCCATGAACGCCGTCCTGTGGGTGCTCTTCGTCCCGACCGTCGCGCTCGGCCTCGCCGCCCCCTTCCTGCCCGGCTGGTTCGACGGGCGTTCGCTTGCACCTACCCTGACCACCTCCGTCCTGGGCACCGGTATCGCCCTCGTCGGCGGCCTGGTCACCTATGCCGCCTGGCGGCACACCACCACGCTCGCCGCCCGCACCCCCCTCGGTGCGGTCGCCGCAGCTGCGGACGCCACCCCCGCGCTCGCCGAGGAGGTGGCCATCGACATCCACACCCCGGTCTACGGGGACAACGCCGCCGCCCCGGACCCGGCCGACCCCGGCCGTCTCCTCCTGGGCCCGCTGCACCGCCACGCGGCCGTCGGCTTCCATCTCGACGCCGTCTACTCCGCCCTCTTCGTCCGGCCCGTACGCGCCGCCGCCACACTCGTCCGCTTCCTCGACCGCGAGGTCGTCGACACCTACGTCCGCGGCGCGGGCACCGCACCCCGTCTGCTGGGCGCCGCGGTCCGCCGCGCCCAGACCGGAAACGTGCAGACGTACCTCGCCGCGCTGCTGGCGGGCTCGCTCGTGCTGGCCGTCGCCGCCGTCCTCGTCGCTACGGGCACGGGAGCCTGACCGATGCCGCACACCCCCGGTGCACCCACCCCGCGCCACCGTCCGGCACCCCGTACGGCCGGGCTCGCCGGAGCCGGAACCCTGAGGAGGGCCTGACCCGTGAACCCCACCGCTCTGCAGTACCTCCTCGTGGCGGTCGTCGTCCTCCCCCTGCTGGGAGCGGTCGGCGCCCTGCTCCCAGCGCCCCCCGGTCTCCGGGGCCGCAACCCCGACCAGGCCGTACTGCGCCACGGCGTGACCGTCACCGGCGTCGTGTTCGCCGCCGCCCTGGCGCTGGCCATCGGCTTCGACCACGACCACCCGGCCCGTATGCAGGCCACCACCGACATCAGCTGGATCCCGGCGCTGGACATCCGCATCCACCTCGGCATCGACGGCATCTCGCTCCCCCTTGTCGTGCTGACCGCGCTGCTGACCTTTCTCTGCGCGCTCTACAGCTACTTCCACCCGCCCGTCACCCAGCACCGCCCTCCGAAGGAAGCGCTGCGCGCTACGCGTGCCCATCGGGGCCCGTCTCCCAAGGCGTTTGTGGCCCTGCTGCTCACCCTTGAGGCCGGCACCCTCGCCACCTTCGCCGTCCTCGACCTGATGCTGTTCTTCCTCGCCTTCGAGACGGTCCTCATCCCGATGTACTTCCTCATCGCCCGCTGGGGCGGCGCACAACGGCAGGCGGCGGCCTGGAAGTTCATCCTCTACACGCTGCTCGGCTCCGTCGTGATGCTGCTCGGCCTCCTCCTCATCGGCGTGAAATCCGGCACGTTCGACATGGTGGCACTCGCCACTGACAACGGGCCGAAAGGCCAGCTCAGCCACACGGTCCAGCTGCTGGCGGTGCTCGCGATCGGCATCGGACTGGCCGTCAAGTCCCCCATGTGGCCGCTGCACAGCTGGCTGCCCGACGCCCACACCGCCGCCCCCACCGTCGGCTCGGTGCTGCTGGCCGGCGTCCTGCTGAAGATGGGCACCTACGGGTTCGTACGGATCGCGCTGCCCATCACGCCCGAGGGCATGCACACCTTCGCGCCGTACCTCGCCGCGCTGGCCGCCGTCGGCATCATCTACGGCTCGCTCGCCTGCCTCGCCCTCGTCCGCAAGGGCGCGGGGGGCGATCTCAAGCGCCTGATCGCCTACAGCTCCGTCGGC
Organism: Streptomyces sp. NPDC054765; assembly: GCF_053612065.1. Lineage (NCBI taxonomy): Bacteria > Bacillati > Actinomycetota > Actinomycetes > Kitasatosporales > Streptomycetaceae > Streptomyces > Streptomyces sp. NPDC054765. The sequence goes on from NZ_JBSHBP010000006.1 coordinate 89,795, forward strand.
CACATGGGCTTCGTGCTGCTCGGCATCGCGAGCATGACCCCCACCGGCGTCAACGGCGCGCTGTTCGCCAACATCGCCCACGGCCTGATCACCGGCCTGCTCTTCTTCCTCGTCGGCGCGCTCAAGGACCGCTACGGCAGCACCGACCTCGACGCCCTCTCGGGCAGCACCGGCGCCGCCCTCTACGGCAAGGCCCCCCGCTTCGGCGGCCTGCTCGCCTTCGGGGCGGTCGCCTCGCTGGGCATCCCCGGGCTGGCCGGTTTCTGGGGCGAGATGCTGGCAATGTTCGGCGCCTTCCGGCCGGCCGCCGGCCTCAGCCGCCCCGCCTTCCTGACGTTCATGGTGATGGCCGGCCTCGGCACCCTGCTGACCGCCGCCTATCTGCTGCTCGTCGTCCGCCGCGTCTGCATGGGCGGCACCCCGACGGTCGCGGAAGCCGTCCCGGCGATCGAGGAAGGCACCGCCACCGCGGCCGAAGCGGTCACGGTGGTCCCGGCCGCACCGGCCCCCGTCATCCCCGACCTCGCGCGCTACGAGTACGCCGCCTGGACCCCCCTCGCCGTCCTCACCGTCCTCGCCGGACTGTGGCCCGCGGCCCTCCTCGGCCTCACCGACCCGGCCGTCCAGCAGCTCCTCGGAGGCGGTAAGTGATGAGCACGGTCACCTCTCTGGTCCAGTCCGTCGACTGGCTCGCCCTCGCGCCGCCCACCCTCGCCGCGGCCGTCGCCCTGGTCGTCCTCGTCGCCGACCTCTTCCTCCCGGCGGCCCGCAAGCCGCTGCTGGGGTGGATCGCGACGGCGGGCCTCGCGCTCGCCGCGCTGTCCCTGCTGCCCCTCCTGAACGGCGACCGCCGCACCTTCTGCCTGCCCGGCCACCCCGACGTCTGCAGCTATGTGGCCGACCCGTTCGCCCTGGTCATCCAGTTCCTGGTGCTCGGCGGGGCGCTGCTGACCGCCCTGCTGTCCATCGACACCCTCAAGGACTGCGACCTGCCCGCCGGCGAGTACTGGTTCCTGCTGCTGTCCTCGGCGGCCGGCGCGGCCCTGCTGCCCGCCTCCAGGGACCTGGCCACCCTCGTCATCGCCCTCGAAGTCGCCTCGCTGCCCGCCTTCGCCCTGGTCGGGCTGCGCCGCGGCGACCGGCTCTCCTCCGAGGCCGCCCTCAAGTTCTTCCTGTCCTCCGTGACGGCCACCGCCGTGATGCTGCTCGGCGTGAGCTTCCTGTACGCGGCCACCGGCAGCCTGCACCTCTCCCAGGTGGCGCACGCCCTCGCCGCCCTCCCCGACCCGCGCCTGGCCACCCTGGCGAGCGCCGGAGCCGCCCTCACCCTGGTCGGGTTCGCCTTCAAGACGGCCGCCGCCCCGTTCCACTTCTGGGTGCCGGACACCTACGTCGGCGCGCCGCTCCCCGTCGCCGGCTACCTCTCCGTGGTCGGCAAGGCCGTCGGCTTCTCCGGCCTGATCCTCGTCACGGTCCAGGGCTTCCCCTCGTACGCGCACGTCTGGGGCCCGGCACTGGCCGTCCTCGCCGCGCTCACCATGACCGTCGGCAATGTCGCCGCCCTGCGCCAGGACCCCCGCCGCGCCCACAGCGCCGTACGCCTGCTCGCCTGGTCCTCGGTCGGCCAGGCCGGCTACCTCCTGGTCCCGATCGCGGCGGCGGGCTACCTCCACGACCCGGCGCGCGCCATCGGCTCCACCGTCGCCTACGCCCTGATGTACGCGGTCGTGAACCTCGGCGCCTTCGCCGTCGCCGCCCTGGTGGCCCGTACGCACCCCGCCAACCGCCTCACCGACTACCGGGGCCTGTACGCCCGCCGCCCCCTGGCAGCGCTCGCCCTCGGCTTCTTCCTGCTCTGCCTGGCCGGTCTGCCGCCCGGCGTCATCGGCCTGTTCGCCAAGGTCACGGTGTTCTCCGCGGCCGTCGACGCGGGACTGGCCTGGCTCGCGGTGATCATGGCCGTCAATGTCGTGATCGCGCTCTACTACTACCTGCAGTGGACCACGCTCCTCTTCCGGGGAGCCGGGGAAGCGGAGGCCGCGGAGGACGCCGAGGCGTCCGAGGCCGCGCGCACGGGGCAGCCGCCGCACGCCGGGGTCCCGGCGCCCCTCGCCACCGCCATCGCGCTCGCCGCCGTCCTCGGCATCGCCCTCTCCGGCGCCCCGCAGCTCGTCCTGCGCTTCGCCTCCGGTTCGCTGCTCTGACGGCCGGGCGCGGCCGCCCGGACCCGTCCCGCCCGCCCTGCCCGTCCCGCACCGGCCCCCGGCATCCGTACGGCGGTACGCCCCACCGGCCGCCACCGGGCGCCCCGCCCGGCCCGCCTCCCGGGCACCGGGGAACCAGGCTCCCTCATCTCGCGTTGACCAGTGAGTAAGGGTCCACCGGAGAGTGGAGAAACGCAGCACAGGGTTCCCCTGCCGCACCGCTTGGAGGGCGTACGGTGCACCGCCGGCACAACGGGCTCAGGACCGCCGTACTCCTCGGGGGACTGTCCGCCCTCATCATCGTCATCGGCAGCCTGTTCGGCCGTACGGGCCTGATCATCGCCGTCGTCGTCGCCCTGGGCACCAACGCCTACGTGTACTGGAACAGCGACAAACTGGCCCTGCGGGCGATGCGCGCCCGCCCGGTCGGCGAGTTCGAGGCACCGCAGCTCTACCGCATGGTCCGTGAGCTCTCCACCACGGCCCGCCGGCCCATGCCGCGCCTGTACATCTCCCCGACCCAGGCGCCCAACGCCTTCGCCACCGGCCGCAACCCCCGCAACGCCGCGGTCTGCTGCACCGACGGCATCCTCCAGCTGCTCGACGAACGCGAGCTGCGCGGCGTCATCGGCCATGAGCTCAGCCATGTCTACAACCGCGACATCCTCATCTCCTCCGTCGCGGGCGCGCTGGCCTCCGTCGTGATGTTCCTCGTCAACTTCGCCTGGCTGATCCCCATAGGCCGCTCCGACGACGATGAGGGCCCCGGCCTCCTGGGCATGCTGCTGGTCATGATCCTCGGGCCGGTCGCGGCCTCGCTCATCCAGCTCGCCGTCAGCCGCTCCCGCGAGTACCAGGCCGATGCCTCCGGTGCCCAGCTCACCGGCGACCCGCTGGCCCTGGCCTCCGCCCTGCGCAAGCTGGAGGCCGGCACCCGGCAGCTGCCGCTCCCGCCCGAGCCGCGCCTGGAAACCGCCGGCCACATGATGATCGCCAACCCGTTCCGGCCGGGCGACGGCCTGTCCCGGCTGTTCTCCACCCACCCCCCGATGGACGAACGTATCGCCCGCCTCGAACAGCTGGCGGGCCGCCGCCCCTGACCCCCCGGGGACCGGTGGCCGTCACCAGGCGCCCGTCGCATCATGAGTGCAACGGTTCACCCGGCTCAGCGCGTCTGGCACGGCAGAGACATTCTCCGTCGTGCCCGTGGAAGGCTGCCGATCATGAAGTTCATCCTTAACGTCCTCTGGCTGGTCCTCAGCGGCTTGTGGCTGGCGATCGGCTACGTCGTCGCGGGCATCATCTGCTGCATCCTGATCATCACCATCCCGTTCGGGATAGTTCCTCGGGTAGCAGCATCAGACGCGGGTCGAGCTCCACCTCTACCCGCATAGGAGGCAGCAACTCATCGGCGGGCAGCGGGCACTGGGCGGTCCCGTTGAGCGCTGCTGAGACCCGGGCCCAGGTGCCGTTCTTGGACCAGGCCAGGAAGTGACAGGCGGCCGAGTGCGGTCGGGCGGTCTCGGAGGGAACTGCGTTCCACGACTCCCCGGTACGGGCCTTCCAGAAGATCGCGTTCACCGAACGGCGGACGGTGTCCCGGCGCCCCTTCGGCAGCAGAGGCGCGATCCGTTCCCAGTCGGCGTCGGAGAGTTCGGCGGCCGGAACCGTGGTGAGGCCCGCCGACCGGTACCACCGCTGGACGGGGCAGGGCACGCCGCCCTTGCGCACGGGTACCGGCCCCGTGATGAACACCTGCACTTTGAGCAGCGACATGTAGTCCGCCTGCCGGTGCGCATCCACTGCGGCGAGTTCCTCGCGAGCCATCTTGGCGATCTCCGCCAGCTCACGAGCCCTGTTTCCCGCGGCTTCCTTCTCCGCCAGCCAGTCGGCCGCATCGTCGCGCATGGCCTGCAACTGTGCACGCTCGGTTTGCAGGGCATCGGTGGCGGCCTGGATGGCCTGAGGAGCGTCGTCCTGCCCGGCCGTGCTCTTGGCGGTGGCGACGATCACTGCCGTGATGGAGGAGTCAAGACGCGCGATCTGCTGATCGAGGTCAGCGATGCGCTGTTCGTGCGCCGAGACGTCGCCGTCGGCCATGCCCACCCATTCGGCCGCCAGTTCTTCCAGTTTGTTGGAGTCACCGAGTGCTTTCACGATCTCGGCCCACACTGCGGATTCCAGGGCCGGGGCGTTGATGTACGAGCACTCGCACACCTCAGCCGTGAGGTCCTTGTCCTTCTTCCCGCTGCACCGGTAGAAGCGACCTCTCGGCTCCATCGATTCGCGGCTGTGCCCGGTGTAAGGAGCCCCGCACAGGCCGATGACCCGGCCGGACACGGGGTAGAAGGCACGGTTGCCGGAACTCTTCTTGGCTGTCGAAACCACCCCTCGACGCAGCGCCGCCGCTTCCCCTTCGGCGAGGATGCGGGGGAGGGGGATGACGACACGGTCCCCCCACACGGTGTTGCCGTCGGCATCGGTCGCCGCGTGGTGGCCGCGGAACAGCATCACCCCGTCGAGCACCGCGCGCGACATGATCCGGTCGCGGAGATTTTCGCGGGACCACGGTCGCCCGGAGCGAGTAGTGACACCCTCGGCGTTCAGCCGGATCGCGACCTGCCGCAAGTTCAGTCCGTCGTTCACCACCAGATCATGAACACGGCCGATCACCGCGGCCTCCGCCGAGTCGATGACGAGACGTGAGAGCCCGACCTTTCCCTGATCCTCGATTCGGTAGCCGTAAGGAGGCCGCCCCCCGATGTGCGGAGAGTTCGGGTCTTCCGCCTTTTCTTGAAGGCCGCCCTGCGTGCGCTCGCGGATCGTTTCCCACTCGGTTTCGGCGTAGTCCGCTTGGCGCCGCATTTCCTTGCGGCCACCGGCAGTGGTGTTGTCGATGTCGTCTTCCGAGATGGCGACGAAGATGCCGATATCTTCCAGCGCCCAGACCCACCGCCAGAAGGCGCGCCCGTTACGTCCGATCGCGCGCCCTTCTTTAACGACCACTACGTCGAAAGCGCGGTCGTGGGCGTCTGCCATCAGCTGGTTGAGGTGGGGGCGGTCTTCCGCAGCCAGGCTTCCGCTGACGCCGTCGTCGACATATGTGTCGACGTGCTCCCATTGCTTGCTCGCAATGTACTTGGCAGTCTTCCGGCCCTGGCTCGCGACGCCGTAGCCCTTCCGCTGTTCTTCGGTTGACACCCGGAGGTAGTCAACCGCCCTGAGGGTACGCCCGGCGACCGCGCGGGAGGCTACATCGGTTGCTCCGCGCTTCAGTGTGGTTCTATTGGCCATGTCGACTCCTACCAGTCGGCCAGCCCCGGGACGGTTGCAGCCGTCGCCGGGGCGCTTTGTTGTACGACAGCGTATCGCCCAGAACTGAGGCTGAGTTGGGACTATCGGATATTGCCCGCGCTGCGTGTGCTGGAGCCGAAGAGCAACCGCAAAAGTCGCTGCCACTCAGCTGGAGTTAGCTTCTCTCCCTTCTTGAGCACTACCTCAACTCGTTGCATGCCGACCCCCGTCAACCGCTCCACCGCCAATGCCGGTCTGAAATACGTTCCTCTTGCGCTATCTCGCGACTGCGGGCGAGGTCTTCGGCGACACCGGCGGCGATGAGGGCCGCACCGGGGGAGTGGCCGGATCCGGCATAGCGCCAGTGCGCATCGGTTACGGCATCGGGAATGCCGGCGACGTGCTCCCTGGTGGTGGCGCCCTGGTGCTCGGCACGCTCGGCGCGCAGAGCTGCATAAGTCGTCGAGTAGACACGAGATTTGGTGAGGATGTGGCCCCGGTAGCCGAGGGTGTGAGCCCAAGCGCGCAAGCGCAACGGCGCCAACTCGGGGAGGCCGCCGAGCCTCCAGCACGTAGAGATAAGGGTCCGGACGTGAGCTGACAACCGGCCCGCGGTGATGTCGTCCGGGCTGGTGATCGGGTGATCCAGGCCGATAGCGGTCTCGGCCGCGCCCTTGGTGACGTATTTGGCGACGTAGGCGGCTACGGCGTCGTCGGCCAGACCTTCACTTCCGCCGAAGGCTCGGAGCGGCCGGACATCGAGTTGGGAGCCCCAGCGCAGTTCGTGTTCTCCCAGAGCCCGGCTGTGCGCGGCACACAGGTGAACGGCCGCGGTAGCCGTACGTACAGCGGTGCCGAGGGCGTCAGAAGTCGCCCATGCCGGTGGCGGATCACCAGGTCCGTTCGCGCCGTCAAGACGCACCACCGCGTGAACGTGGAGGGCGGCGCGCCTTTGGTACTCGGCGACCTTGGCGTAGGAGATGCGGACCGCACGGCGCAGGCCGGTGCGGGTGCGCCCGGTGCGGGCGGCGAGGTGGTTGTAGAGGTTGTCCGTGAATGCCTTCCACAGCCGTCCGGCGTGCGCGTGCCATAGGACGTGGGCCGGGTAGTCGTAGCAGTCGGGGCACAGGGATTGTCCGGCGAGCGGATCGGCGGGGTCGTGGGTGGCGGGGCAGCCGAGCGGCCGACCGTGTTCGCAGTGGCCGGCGTTGCGGCGGGGGTGGCACCGCTCGTTGTCTGCGGTGACGCGGTGCACGGGCCCGAATGAGGGGGCGGTGAGGGTCACGAACAGCCGGGGGTGTTCCCGTACGTCCGCCGGTACGGTCTTGCCTCCGACGAGTCCCGCGCGGACGAGGTGGAAGGTGTCGCCGGCGTGGAGGCGGGAGCAGGGGGCGCATACGGTCTCGCGGCGGTTACGGCAGCGGACCAGCAGCCGCTCGCCCGGCTCGTGCGCGGTGTCGTAGTGGTGCAGGATCTCGCCGGTCGCGCCGTCGCGGGTGGTGGTGGCGCCCTTGAGGTGGATCGGGTGGGCGCAGCCGCCGGTAGCGGTGACCTGGGCGAGCCAACGGGAAAACTGCGAGTCCTGGGCCAGCAGGATGGCATCGCGGTCGATCTCGGAGAGCTGACGGAGGCGCGCCGCGCGGTTGAGTGCGGCGCGCCGGTCAGCCGAGGTGGTCTCGGCGGTGATGGTGGGGACCTCCCGGGGTGGGCCGCCGAGGCGGCGCGGATGGTGGCGGTTGGGTGGGATGGGTCCATGGCGATCACTCCTTGGGCTGGGTCGGGTGGGTGGTTAGCGGATGGTTCCGGTGCCCCGGCAGCAGCGGCAGCGCCGCCGGTGGCCAGTGGGGGTCTTGCGGTAGCGCTGCCCCTTGCAGACGGGGCAGCGGACGCGGCACATGGGCATCGCTTGGCGTCTTTCTGGTTGTCAGGTGCGGGTGGCGATGGAGATGAACCAGTGCACGAGGCCGTCTGCGGCGAAGACCAAGGGGGTCTGGCCCACGTACATGCCGAACAGGCCGATCAGGGCCGCCTCCCACCACTTGACGTCGCGGGAGCGGACGAGGAGTACGGTGATGATCCCGAAGACCAGGGCCAGCAGTACGGCTGACTGCTCGGTCATACGAGCGTCCCCCCTCCGGGTGTGTGCCAGGAACGGCGGACGAGGCGTCATCCTGGCGAACTCCGCCGCTGCCGCTCGCGCTTCGGCCGGCGTGGTCAGATGGGACCGGCCACGCATCCAGCCGCCCATGTCGCCGGTGGTGACCGCGACTCCGCGCTCGGCCTCACCGATGGACTGCGCGACAACTACCGCGTCCTTGTTCAAGTCGCCGAGTGCCATTTCGGCGGTGCCGGGGTCGTTGACCCGGTGGCAGATCCGGCCGCTGAGCTGGGCCCGTAGTGCGGTGACGCCGGGCCCGAGGTCCGAGCCCACGCGTTGGCCGGCCACCACCAGGTGCATGCCGAGGGCTGCGCCGAGCTGGGCAAGCCGCAAGAGGTAGGTCGTGCACTCCTCGGCTTCGGCGCGCTGTTCCTTGCTGCCGTTGGTCAGGTACAGCTCCGCCAGCTCATCGACGATCACGACGACCGGGACCGGCCGCGCCTTCTCAGGTAGCTCCCAGATCGAGCGGGCCCCCGCAAAACGGCAGGTCCTCATGCGGTCCTGCATCTCGGTGACCAGCGCGGCCAGCACGGTCACCGCCTCGCTGCGGCAGGTGGCCAGAGCCGAGAGCCGCATTTCCAGCAGGCCCAGTTCCATGCCTCCCTTGCAGTCGATACCGACCAGGGCGACCGGTTGCGGAGCAAGCTCGGTGACCAGCCGCGCCAGCAGCGTGGACTTCCCCGATTGCGTTGCGCCGACGATCAGCCAGTGCGGCACCCGCCGGAAGTCCATCCCCCAGGCACGGCCGCTCTCCAGCGTGCCGACCGTCGCCGACAGCAGCGCCGCCGACCCCGCCGCGGGGTGGTCCGTGTGCTCCAACGGGTCACGGGCCGTTGCCGTGATCAACACGACGCCACGTTCCGGGGAGACGACGCGCACTGTATGGACGCGCCAGGCGTGCGCGAAAGCGTCGGACGACGCGAGGAAGGGCGCCGGAGTCTGCCCCGCATGTAGCCGGACGCGCGCTTCCAGTCCGTACGGTGTGGCGCGCGGGAAGGAGAGGCGCGGGGTGCGTGTGCGCAGCGGCTCGCCCTTGACCTCCAGGTCACCCAGGACGCGCCTGTTCGGTTTGTGGGAGACGGTCAGGCCGTTGAGGTAGGCGACCCGGCGCCAGGTGAACACCACGCGCAGCGCGGTGAGGGGGTAGGCGGCGAGGTACCAGTGCCTCTGCGGTTGCCGCCGTTGCAGCTCGTTGCCGAAGACCAGCACCCAGATCAGCAGCGCGAGGGCACAGGTGAACAGGATCGACCCCATCAGGCGCCACCCCCCTTGCCCGCAGAGCCGGCAGCCGCGGCAGGCGCAACGGGTACGGGGGTGACGGCGGACGCTCGGAAGCTGATTCCGTGCCGGTCGCCCATGGCCCACGCGAAGGCTTCCATGCCGGTCACGCGCACTTCGGTGCCTTCCACGACTCCCTTGGGCTCGCCGGGAACGGCGATCTCGATCACCGAGACCCGACGCCCGTCCTGACGGACCGTCACGCCAACGGTGTAGATGGTGTTTCCGTCGCGGTCCTTCTTGACCTGCTTGGTTTCGAAGTCCGCGATCTTCGGTTCAGGCTCGACCGCGCACCGCAGTACGCCGAGCCGAGAGGTGTCCACAGGGATGGACTGCATGAGTCTGGGCCTCCTTGGCCGTGCAGATATGGGACGTCATGTGACGTCACTCGTACTTACGAGTTGCCTCCACTATGCACACCTTGACCCGCCAGGGCAAGAACTTATGCTTACGAGTGACGTCAGATAACGTCACGACAGCCGACAACAGGTGATGAGGAGACCCGCCATGGCAGAGATCCAGCGACCCGGCGCGCTGTACCAGCAGGTTGCCGCCGAGATCCGCAACGGCATCGTCGAAGGCGAGTACAAGCCCGGCGCCCCTCTCCCCTCCGAAGCCCAGCTCATCGAGCGGTACGGGGTCAGCCGCCCGACCGTGCGAAAGGCCATCTCCGCGCTCCGCGCCGAAGGGCTGATCGAAGTGATCCACGGCAAGGGCAGCTACGTCCGCGCTCTCCCCGCTCCAGCGGTGAACATCGCGCGGACCATCACCCGCAGCGGCAAGACCTTCCGCACCGGCCACCACGACTGGCAGCAGATCGAGGCCCCCACCGTCTACCGGACCAAGACCACGGCGACCACGGGCCCGCTACTGGGACTCGCCGAAGGGGAAGCACTGTTCGCCGTCGACCGGCTGTTGTCCGACCCGGGCACCGACACACGCGCCCTGCACCGCGTGCTCATCCCGTTCGCCACGGCCGCCGACGAGGCCGACCAGCTCGGCGACGCCCCGGACACCGAACCGGAGCAGATCTACGCCCTTCTCACCGCGGCCGGGCACAAGCTCACCTGGGACGAGACCGTGAGCGCCCGCATGCCCCTGCCCGACGAACGCGACGCGCTACGGGTCCCCGATGCGACCCCGATCCTCCAGGCCTCACGCGTGACCCTCGGAACCGACCGCCGCCCCCTGATCCTCGAAGAGCTGCGCACCGGCGCCGACCGCGCCCAACTCGCCTACCACCTCACCGCCGACAGCCCCCGCGCCCTCCACGCCGTCTGAGCCCGCCGCCCGGCGTCTGTCGAAACCTGTCTTCACTTACTCAAGGGCGCGCCCCTGGCGCGCCGGGCGGTCAGGCCGCCCCGCCGGGCTGCGGCCTGCCGGCCGGTCCCGGCGGACGCCCACCGCCCGCACCAACACGGCCCTGAACGTCTGAAGACTCCATCTACGCCTCGGGCACGGCAGAACCATCGAGCGGCTCACATGGCGGGCGCTCCGCCGAGTGCCGCTCTCATCGTTGCGCGCGCCAAGGCGGCTGGCTGCGAGGGGAGAGGTGGGGGCGCGGGTCTGGAGATCGCACTGCCCCGGCCGTGAAAGCTGGGCACCGTACTCCCGCCGTCACCGATGCAGGCGCGTGAGGAGACCGAACGGCCCGGCTGTGGCCGAGGGGGAGCGGGCAGCTGCCGCGCTGTGGCTGAGCCCGTCATGGGCGCTCCGCTCAGCGCGGCGACATGGTGGTGACGCGTTCGGCTGCGGGGTGTGGGTGGCAAGGTGCAGTGCGGCAACGGTGTCTTCATCAGAGGTGCCAGCCCGATTCGCGGCCAGCGTAAGTAGCTGTTGTCGTTCCGATCTTGAGGGGTGGGCTTCGAACGGGGGCCTCGATCGGGTGATCGCAGCTGGCCGGGGCAGGGGAACAGGGCCTCTTGGTAGCGCGGGGTTGCGAAGCCAACCGAGTTGGGGTGTCGGTAAGAACGCTGTCACCGGCCGCAAATGGCGGTGATCTTCCGAGGGGCGAGCCCCTGGGGCGCGCGCCGTAGCGCGCCTCTTGGAGGTGTGCTGCGGCTTCACCCTCGTCGGTGGTGTGGACGGCACTGACGGGTGACGTCGTCCGGCAGCGATGTCCTGCTGCGGGTAGCCCTGGTGCACTCGTGCCGGACCCGAACCGCAGGAACCATCACCCTTGGAGGACCGAATGAAGGCACGACGAGGTTGGACGGCGGCACGTCGATGGACGGCGGTCGCCGCAGGAGCGGTGGCGCTGGCCGGAACGCTGTCGACGGCGACCGCGACGGCAGCCGCGAGCGCCCCGGCTGGGCACCGGGTAATCAACTACGCCGGCGAGTGCCTGGACATCGCGGCCGGCAGCCCCCAGGACGGCGCGCAGCTCGTCCAGAACAACTGCACGGGCGCGGGGAGTCAGAACTTCAGCTTCGACTCCGGCTCCCTGTATGAGCAACAGGTCAATACGTTCACAGGCAAGTGCTGGGACATCCCGGGCAACGGTCACCAGTACGGGGTCATCCAGTACTACTGCAACGGTGCCGCGAACCAGAGGTTCAGGTTCGTTCCCACCGGAGGCGGGAGGTACGAGATCCGCACTAACCTAGGCTGGTGCCTGACTGCGATCGACGGCAACGTGCCTGGCGCGCGCCTCCACCTGTACCCCTGCACGGGGGAGGCGATCCAGCAGTTCTACGTGAGCTGACTCCTACAGCGCTGGTCGGGGCTGGACACGGTGGGCTTGGGCCGGTGCTGCCGGGGCCTTAGCTGGGCCCCAGCGCCCCGCTTCCCGCGGCACCGACCGGCGCGGCAAGGAGGCCGACGGCATCCGCAACCTCCCTTGGAGCAACGACACGACAGGTCGCCACTCCCACGGAACCACCAGCCCTATCCCTGACCAGCGAATACGCTGCCATCAGGTTCGGAAAGACAACAGCTTCTAAGACCCCTGTTCTCTCGCCCCGTGGCAGCTCCCGCCCAAAGTCTCCACGACCACCGGCGCTTCCACAGTGCACCAGCCGGGCACCGCGCGTCCCGCACCGCCTACCCCTCACCCCGCCTTACGCCACTGGGCAGCTGCCACACGCGCCAACTTGGCCACCTCCCGCGCAGTCGCGGACGACAGTTCCAGCCGCACCACCCCGGAACCGTCTGTGGCCGTGCTGGCCTGGAGCTTCGCTCCCGCCACATCCACACCAGCCGCCGTCAGCGCGTCACCCAGCTCCCCCGCCGCCTGCGTCGCATCTCGCCAGCCGGTTACGTAGTCCACCCCACGCACCCAGAGCATCGCGTCAGGGTCGAACTGCTCACCCTCGAACCCGAACGCCTCATCCCCCGGCCCGAACAACACGTGCCACCCCTTCCACCCTTGCGGTTTGTTCTTGATCAAAAAGGGGCAATCGCACGAGCGCACGACGAGAGCCCCGGTACCATCTGGCACCGGGGTCCTCGCGGATCCCTCCGGACCACCCCGGTTGCTGGCCGGCGCGGGGGTGGTCCGGTCTTGCTATTACGGACATTTGGCGCGCACAACGCGCTACGGCGGGGGATCGGCGCGGCTAGGGCGCGAGGACCCGCACCCCGTCGCAGGGCCGCTCATCGCGGTGTCCGTTGCATGCCCAAAAGGGCAGTCGCGACGGGGTCACCTCACCCACGGCTTGTGGGGGCAGTTGGGGTGAGGCCCGCAGATGGGGCAGTTCGGCGGCATGGCGCCTTCCTTTCGTAGGAGTGGGGTGTGTGGCAGGCGCCTGGTGGCTCCCGTGCAGATACGAGAGCGGCACAGGAGCCGTCAGGCGGGGTTCAGGGTTGTGCTGCGCAGGCCACGGCAGCAGGGCGAGGCCTGCGCAGCACAGCGCGCGTGCTCACTCCCGCACTGTCTTCGGAACGGCGTGGAAGAAGCAGGTGTGCACGGCGCGGAACAGTTTGTGGTGGGTGCGCCCGGCGTGCTTGAGCGCCCAGTCCTGCGGGCTGCCCGGCTCCTCCGCCGCCTCTGAGGTGGCGTCGCACGACATGCATTCCATCTCGAATATCGGCACGCTGTCGGACGTCTCCAGCTTCAGCACCCAGTCCGCGAAGCGCCAGATCTTGGTGAGCGCCATTACCGCCGCCTCCGTCCGTCACGACACACGGCCAGTTCTTCCCTGGCATCGAAACGGAGCGACGGCCCGTCCTTGAAACTCAGCACCACCGCAGGACGCCCCGACGCACGAAGGCCGGAACGGACGCCCCTGACCTCTCGCCACCGACCGCCGACGCGCACCATGTCGCCATCCCGCACCCTCAGCACCGACAACCGCGCCATCACGCCTCACCTCCGCCGGGGACCGCGACAACGGCCCATACCGCTTTCCCGATGCCGCCATCCCGCACTTCCGTGCCCCAGCAAGCAGCCAGCTCGGCGACGACCGTCAGACCCCGGCCACCGCAGTCGTCGGGCATACGCGGTTGCGGCCAGTTCTGGGCAGCGTCATGCACCTCGATACGAATGCCTCGTGGCTCCCGGGAAAACCGCGTCTCGATCTCCCGACCGCGGGAGACACGTGCATGGCGCACGGCATTGGTCAGCAGCTCGGACAGCACCAAGAGGGCATCGTCGGTAAGCGTGGCCAGACCCCAACGAGCCAGCAGCTGGCGCAACTCAGCCCGTGCCAGCGCGACGCAGCGCGGATGCCGAGCCCAGCGGCTCACCACCAGCCGGCTCCCGGCCCCGGTTGTGCTTCTTCGGGCGACCGTCACCCTGCGATTCACCGTCGCTCACCGCCTTCCAGACGCCAACGGGACGTCGAATGGCGTGACGGTAAGCCCTCAAACAGCAGCGGACCCGGAAGGAAATTCCGGGTCCGTGATTCTTCTTCGGTGTCGCGTTACGCGATCGCCCCGAGGGCGACGGCGAGTTGCTGCGCATCCCGTCGCCGGGTGCGTTTGTGCAGCCTACGTGCCAGGTCTCGCGCGAACTCGTGGGCCCTCATCTGCTCCGGGGCAGTGGCGTAGGCCCGCTTGAGATTGTCCACCGCGTCATCGGTCTGTCCAGCTTCCCCGTAGGCGCGAGCGACGTCCAGTCGTAGCCGAGCCCGCCGCTCCTTGGGAAGACCGACCGCCCGCACCGTGGGCGCTATAGCCACGGCCAGTTGAACGTCCTGGAACTCAAGAGCGGTCGCCAGCCGATGGATCCCTACGTTCGCAGGTCCGAAGGCAGTCCACATCTCATTCGCGTCAGTGCCCAGCCGGTCGGCCGCCTCCTGAGCCTTGCCGATCATGTAGTCGGTCATCGACCGATTCCGCATCCGGGCGGCAGCCATGGAGCCGTTGAGGAACAGTGAGCCGTACAACGACAACGCCGTCGGCGAGGACTTCCACCAGTTCTGCTCCAGGTCGTCAGTACTGTCCAGCGTGCTGTTCACCGCTTCCGCCGCCATGCTCGCCCCGAGCTGGACGTGGGCGATTGCCCGCCTCAAAGACAAGATGACTGCGGGGTCACCCGACTCAAGCGCCGCGATCTCACCTTGATCCGCAGCCGTCCACGCCAAGTTGGTCTCGCCCAGCTTCCTCAGTACCGCCGTCGCCACATGGCACGTCAGCGCGAACAGTCGAAGCGCTTGAACGCGTTCGTTCCCAGACCCCCGCTCATTCATCGCGAGCCGCGCATCAGCCAGCAATCCGGGCAGCCGCTCGGCCAGCGCGGCGAATTCCCCGGCTTGATACCGCTCCCATGCGTCCGCGACCTCCACCGCCAGCCGTTCCAGCCGCATCGGTTCCCGGTCGGCGACCAGTGACCCGGCCAATCGCCGGGACTGCATCAGCGCGGCTCGTATGGCGGGCACGCCGCCGACGAACCCGTTGTGGTCCTCCAGCAGCACCGGAACACCTTGCAGATCTTCGATGGGAACGCGCAGTGCATCGGCCAGATCCGCCAGCATCTTGACGTTGTTCACGGGAATCCGGCCGGACTCGACCCGGTACACCCAGTCTTCGGATCGCCTCACCAGTTCGCCGAGTTGCAGCTGACTCTGCCCCCGACGCTTGCGGTAGAACTTCACGCGTTTGCCGAACTCAAGATGGTCAGTCATGCCGCGCATGGCCGCGCTCCCCTCACTATGCCCGACTGAGTGTCACACGCTGTGCACAACGAATGACAGAGGCCAAGGCATCTCTCGACCGCCAGACGACGGCCGATAGGGTCGGCGACATGGCCGAGAACGAGCAGGAACAGCGCATGGCGACCCCTCGGATGGCAGCGGGCGCGCTGTTCTTCAACGACCAGGACCAGGTCCTCTTGGTCAAGCCGTCGTACAAGCCGAAGTGGGAGATCCCGGGCGGGTACATCGAGCATGGTGAGTCGCCGCTGGCCGCCTGCCGTCGTGAGGTCAAGGAAGAGCTGGGCATCAGTCCCGGCATCGGCCCGTTGCTGGTAGTCGACTGGGCGCCGAGCGATGCCGAGGGTGACAAGGTTCTGTACGTCTTCAACGGCGGCCAGCTCCTCGCAGACGAGGTGGCCGCGATCACCCTTGCACCTGACGAACTGCTGGCCGCCGAGTTCCACCCGGTCGAAGAGCTCGACGACCTCTTGATTCCTCGTCTCGCTCGCCGGGTGAAGGCAGCGATCGCGGCGCGTGCGCAGGCACACCCTCAGTACCTTGAGCACGGCCAGCTCCCCGCGAGCTGAGGGCGACCGCTGGCGTCACGTGACCGGGCAGCGAGTGGCCGTGTCCACACAGTTGCGAGACATTCGAGATGGGGGTCACCGCCCGCAACGGTTTACCGGTGTGGGTGCGTCTAGCAGGGCAGATCGTTTCTCCGATGTGCCCGTGGAAGGCTGCCGATCATGAAAACCATCCTCAACGTCATCTGGCTGGTCCTCAGCGGCTTCTGGCTGGCGCTCGGCTACGTCCTCGCGGGCATCATCTGCTGCGTCTTGATCATTACTATTCCATTTGGCATTGCCAGCTTTCGTATCGCGGGCTACGCCCTGTGGCCGTTCGGTCGGACGACCGTGGAGCGCCGCGATGCTGGCGCCGGCTCGATGATCGGCAACGTGATCTGGATCATCTTCGCGGGCTGGTGGCTGGCCCTGGGCCACATCGTCACCGGCCTCGTCCTGTGCGTGACGATCATCGGCATCCCGTTCGGCATCGCCAACTTCAAGATGATCCCGATCTCCCTCATGCCACTGGGCCGCGACATCGTCCCCACGGAGCAGCCCTTCGCGACCCGCTGAATGGGTGAGGACGGGTGCCCGGTGCACCCGCCCTCACTGGCAAATCCCCTGGTCAGACCGTGACGGAGAACCGGATCGGCTTTGTTGCGCGATCCTGCCCGTCAGTGAAGCATCCCGTTCGGCATCGCGTCCTTCCGGATCGCGGGATACGCCCTGTGGCCCTTCGGCCGCACGACCGTCGTACGCCACGACGCCGGCGTCGGCTCGGCGATCGGCAATGTCATCTGGATCATCTTCGCGGGCTGTGGCTGGCCTTGGGGCACATCCTCACCGGCATCGCCCTGTGCGTGACGATCATCGGAATCCCGTTCGGCATCGCCAACTTCAAGATGATCCCGATCTCCCTGATGCCCCTGGGCCGCGACATCGTCCCCACCGACGAGCCGTTCGCCGCCCGCTGACCGCGGCCGGTCCCCGGCCCGGTTCCGCTCCCCGCATCCGGCCCGGACACACGGGTGGGGCGGCACGCCGAAGCGCGCCGCCCCATCCCGTGGCACCCGGAAGCCGGGCCGCTACCGGTAGTTCACGAACTGCAGGGCGAAGTCCAGGTCCTTGCCCTTCAGCAGCTGCTGCACCGCCTGCAGGTCGTCCCGGCTCTTCGAGCTGACCCGCAGCTCGTCGCCCTGCACCTGCGCCTTGACGCCCTTCGGGCCCTCATCGCGGATGATCTTGGCGACCTTCTTGGCGTTGTCCTGCGAGATCCCCTCCTCGATCGAGGCGAAGATCTTGTACTCCTTGCCCGAGGCCTGCGGCTCGCCGGCGTCCAGCGCCTTCAGCGAGATCCCGCGCTTGACCAGCTTGGACTGGAAGATGTCGAGTACGGCCTTCACCCGCTCCTCGGCGTTGGCCCGCATCTCGATCTTCTCGCCCGACCACTCGATCGACGCGCCCACGCCCTTGAAGTCGTAGCGCTGCGAGATCTCCTTGGCGGCCTGGTTGAGGGCGTTGTCGACCTCCTGCCGCTCTACCTTCGAGACGATGTCGAAACTGGAGTCGGCCATGTTGAGTTGGCTCCTCGTACGTAGATCTGTCAGGGGCGCGGCCCGTCCCCGGACCGCCTGCCAAGCCTAGCCACCCGGCCAAGATCCAGCGCTCCCGAATCGAGTGGCGAACCACCCCCAGCCATCGGGTATGGTTTACGTCGTTGCCACCGAGCACCGCCCACAGCGGTTCTCTCGGCAGCAAACCCAGGCGGTGTGCCCGAGCGGCCAAAGGGAGCAGACTGTAAATCTGCCGGCTCAGCCTTCCCAGGTTCGAATCCTGGCGCCGCCACAGGTTGTGAACGGCCCCTGATCTGCAGAAATGCGGATCAGGGGCCGTTTTCTTGGCCGTTTTCCTTCCCGGGGCGCTCCGAGTGGCCCAGCGGTTCACGTGTCGGCGACGCCACCCGGCGCCCGCTCGCCCCCTCAGCCCGCTCGCCCCCCTCGCCCGTACGGCGTCCGTTTCTCCTGCACGGTGCCGCAACTGCCGCGGTCCGGGCCTGCGCTGGAGGCCGGTCAGCGGCCCCCGGCCGGCCCGGCCCGCACCGGCGGACCGGGGCCCGGCAGCGCCGCCGTACTCCCGGCCGGCGCGCTACCCGCGGTGCGCCGCCACCGCCCGCACCGCCTCCGCCACCGGCACCTCCCCGCTGATCAGCTCCAACGTCCGGCCGATGGTGCCCGGTTCGTCGAGCAGCGCCATCAGGGTGGCTGCGACATCATCGCGGGGGACTGCGCCGCGACCGGTCTTCTCGGCCGGCTTCACCCGGCCCGTTCCGGGGTCGTCCGTCAGCCGGCCGGGCCGCAGGATCGTCCAGTCCAGGCCGGCGCGGGACCGGATGTCCGTGTCCGCGGCGGCCTTGGCCCGCAGGTAGGCGGCGAAGACCGGGTCGGTGCCCTCGGGGGGCTCGCGGTCCGCGCCCATCGAGGAGATGACGAGGAAGCGCCGTACGCCCGCCGCCTCGGCCGCGTCCGCGAAGAGCACCGTCGCGCCGCGGTCCACCGATTCCTTGCGCTCGACGCCGCTGCCCGGTCCCGCACCCGCCGCGAAGACAGCCGCGTCGGCGCCCTCCATGTGCCGGGCTACGTCCTCCACCGACGCCGACTCCAGGTCGCAGACCACCGGCTCGGCCCCCGCGGCCAGCACGTCGCCGGCCTGTTCCGGCCGGCGGATGATGCCCGCGACCTCGTCCCCGCGCCCGGCGAGCAACCGCTCCAGCCGCAGCGCGATCTGACCATGTCCACCTGCGATGACAATGCGCATGATCCCGACCGTACGCCGAAGGGCCGCCGCGCGGTGCGGGACCGGCCGGTGGCCGCCGCCTTCTCGCCGCCGCGGCTCAGCGCTGCGACTGCCGCGGCAGCTCCAGCGCCACCTCCGCCGCCGAGTCGCAGTACTCCCGCACCGCACTGGTACGCGCGACCACCCGCCCGCGGTGGATCACGATCCGGCTGTAGGCCAGCGAGAGCACCCCGGCGATCCGCTCCCCGCGCACCGCCAGCAGCTCCGCGGGGAAGCCCGCCTCGACGCGTACCTCCGGCAGGCCCAGGGTCGCCCGCGCCGCCGCACTCACGGTCTCGTACGCCGCCTCCGGCGTGGCCTCACCCAGCGAGGCCAGGAGATAGGCGGCCTCCAAAGGGTCGCCGCGCCCCACCGGGTTGGCCACGTCCCGCAGCGCCCCGCTGCCCGCCGCCACCCGCACCCCGGCCGCCCGCAGCAGCCGTACGGGCGCCGGCCGCGACACCCGTGAGCCGTACCGCTCCAGTCCCGTGCAGTCGCCCTGCGGCAGACAGACGACGGCGACCCCGGCGGCCGCCAACTGCTCGGCGACCCGCGCCGCGACGCTCCGTGGCATCCGCGCCATCCCCGCGCACGGCCCGAGCGCGACCCCGGGCCGCAGCCCGCCCGCCATCGCCGCGAACCGCGCCAGCCGCGCCGGATCGTCGCCGTCGGTGTGCAGATCCACCGGACAGCCGTGCTCCCCGGCCAACTCCAGGACCGTCTCGACGTACCCGGCCGGGTCGGGGTCGAGATCCGGGCAGCCGCCGATGACGGAGGCGCCCATCTTCGCGGCGTCCCGCAGCATCGCCAGCCCGTCCGCACCGGCCACCCCGGTCAGCACCCGCGGCACCGCGACCGCCGCCAGATCGGCCAGCCCGCGCAGCGACCTGCGGGCCTGCAGCACCGCCTCCAGCGAACGCAGTCCCTGTACGTCACCGATCCTGACGTGGCTGCGCGATGCGGTGGCGCCGTGCCCCAGCTGCAGCAGTGCCGCCTCGGTCGTCCGCCGCTGGACGTCCTCGGGGGAGCCGGAGGCAGGGCCGTCGGAGTCCGCCGTCAGGGCGGTGTCGCAGTGCGCGTGGGGTTCGGCGGGGGCGGGGAGCAGGAGGTAGCCGGCGAGGTCGACGCGGGCACCTTGCGGGGCGAGACTGCCGGCCGTCCCGACGGCCTCGATGCGTCCGCCGCCGAGCCGTACGTCCACCGTCCGGCCATCGGCGAGCCGGGCGCCGCACAGAACCAGCGCACCGCTGTCCGACCTGGCGTACCGGCCGGCGCCGCCCGGCTTTCCCGGCTGGGGCTGCGGCGAACTGCTGTCGGACATCGCGCTCCTCGAAGCCACCGGCGTGCAAGATCACGCAGCGTTCTTCCGAGCCTAGGGCGCTGCCGGGAGAGCTTCGCGCAGGCGCGAAATAGTCGTACCGGTGTGGTGCGCGGGGCCGTTGGGGCACGGCCCGGATACGGATTTCACGTTTGGCGGCGGGCCGTGTAATGTCTTCATCGCTCGCCCCAATAGCTCAGTCGGCAGAGCGTCTCCATGGTAAGGAGAAGGTCTACGGTTCGATTCCGTATTGGGGCTCTGATGTGTGAGGTTCCCGTCTTCGGGCGGGGTCCCCTCGCATCACAGCGGTGTAGCTCAGTCGGTAGAGCAAGCGGCTCATAATCGCTGTGTCACCGGTTCAAGTCCGGTCACCGCTACTGACAGTAGCCGATTGTGGGGTCGGTCCTCCGATCGGCTACTCTTTTATGCGTTAATCCGACCGCCCGTCCGTCCAAGGAGCACTCACGTGGCTGCCACCGACGTCCGCCCGAAGATCACGCTGGCCTGCGTGGAGTGCAAGGAGCGGAACTACATCACCAAGAAGAACCGGCGTAATGACCCGGACCGTCTTGAGATGAAGAAGCACTGCCCCCGTTGCAACTCGCACACCGCGCACCGCGAGACGCGATAACACAGGCTCGTTCGTGAGGCCGTCCCCATTGGTGGGGGCGGCCTCACGGCGTTATCACCATCAGTACAGGGAGGTTGCGAGCCCATGGCGCTCGACCAGTCTTTTGTCGGACGCACGTACCCGCCCACCGACCCGTACGAGGTCGGCCGGGAAAAGATCCGCGAATTCGCCGAGGCGATCGGTGACACCAACCCCGCCTACACGGACGCCGAAGCGGCCAAGGCGCTGGGGCACTCCGATGTGATCGCACCGCCGACTTTCGTGTTTGCGATCACCTTCAAGGCCGCGGGGCAGGTCATCGAGGATCCGCAACTCGGTCTGGACTACAGCCGGGTGGTGCACGGCGACCAGAAGTTCGCCTACACCCGGCCGGTGCGCAGCGGGGACCGGCTGAGCGTCACCTCCACCATCGAGGCCATCAAGTCCCTGGCCGGCAACGACATCATCGACATCCGCGGTGAGGTCCACGACGAGGCGGGCGAACATGTCGTGACGGCCTTCACCAAGCTGGTGGCCCGCGCCGCGAAGGAGGCCTGAGATGACCGCCAAGATTTCTTACGACGAGGTCGAGGTCGGCACGGAACTCCCGGCGCAGACCTTCCCCGTGAGCCGCGCCACGCTCGTCCGGTACGCGGGCGCCTCCGGCGACTTCAACCCGATCCACTGGAACGAGAAGTTCGCCAAGGAGGTCGGGCTGCCGGACGTCATCGCCCACGGCATGTTCACCATGGCCGAGGCGATCCGGGTGGTCACCGACTGGGCCGGTGACCCGGGCGCGGTCGCCGAGTACGGCGTGCGCTTCACCAAGCCCGTCGTCGTCCCCGACGACGAGACCGGTGCGCTGATCGAGGTCAGCGCCAAGGTGGCCGCCAAACTGGACGACGACGACCGTACGGTCCGCGTCGATCTCACCGCGACGAGTGCGGGCCAGAAGGTGCTGGGCATGTCCCGCGCCGTGGTCCGTCTCGCCTGAGGCGTTCCTTCCGGGGGCGGCCGCCGGGCAGTGCCGGACCGCCCCCGTACCCTTGGGCGCGTGCAGGAACTCCACGACGCGCCCCTCGCCCCGCTGACCACCTTCCGCCTCGGCGGCCCGGCCACCCGCCTCGTCACGGCCACCACCGATGACGAGGTGATCGCGGCGGTCCGCGCGGCCGACCAGGCCGGGACCCCGCTGCTGATCATCGGCGGCGGCAGCAACCTCGTCATCGGCGACAAGGGCTTCGACGGCACGGCCCTGCGCCTCGCCACCCGCGGCTTCGCCCTGGACGGTACGTCCCTCACGCTCGCCGCGGGCGAGAACTGGTCCGACGCGGTCGCCCGTACGGTCGAGGCCGGACTGGCCGGCGTGGAGTGCCTGGCCGGCATCCCCGGCTCGGCCGGCGCCACACCGATCCAGAACGTGGGTGCGTACGGCCAGGAGGTCTCCTCGACGATCACCGAGGTCACCGCCTACGACCGCCGTACCGGCGAGACCGTCACGATCCCGGGCGAGGAGTGCGGCTTCTCCTACCGCCACAGCCGCTTCAAGCAGCACCCCGACCGGTTCGTGGTGCTGCGGGTGCGGTTCGCCCTGGAGGACGCCGGAGGCCTCTCCGCGCCCCTGAAGTACGCCGAGACCGCCCGTGCCCTCGGCGTCGAGGCCGGCGACCGGGTCCCGGCCGCCGTCGCCCGGCAGACCGTTCTGGCGCTGCGCGCCGGCAAGGGCATGGTTCTCGATCCTGCGGACCACGACACCTGGTCGGCAGGCTCCTTCTTCACCAACCCGATCCTCACCGAGGACGAGCACGCCGTCTTCCTCCGGCGCGTCCAGGACCGCCTCGGCCCCGACGTCGCCCCGCCCGCCTTCCCGGCCGGCGAGGGCCTGGTGAAGACCTCCGCCGCCTGGCTCATCGACCGGGCCGGCTTCACCAAGGGCTACGGCAGCGGCCCGGCCCGCATCTCCACCAAGCACACCCTCGCGCTCACCAACCGCGGCAGCGCCACCACCGAGGATCTGCTCGCACTGGCCCGCGAGGTCCGCGACGGCGTCCATGCGGCCTTCGGTGTCACCCTCGTCAACGAACCGGTCACCGTCGGCGTCAGCCTCTAGGCCGCGCCGGAGCCTCTGGGCCGCGTCGGCCTCTGCGGGCCCTGGCCGCCGTAGGGGCCCGGCGGCCTCCGCGGACGCCCTACGCGGCCAGCCAGGCGTCGATCTCCGCCAGCAGCCGCTGCTGCACGTCCTGCGGGGCGCGCGAGCCGCGCACCGACTGCCGGGCCAACTCGGCGAGTTCGGCGTCCGTGAAGCCGTGGGCGGTGCGCGCGATCTCGTACTGCGCGGCCAGCCGCGCGCCGAACAGCAGCGGATCGTCCGCGCCCAGCGCCATCGGCACGCCCGCCTCGAAGAGCGTCCGCAGCGGCACGTCCTCCGGCTTCTCGTAGACCCCCAGTGCCACATTCGACGCCGGGCACACCTCGCAGGTCACCCCGCGTGAGGCCAGCCGGCGCAGCAGCACGGGATCCTCCGCGGCCCGTACGCCGTGCCCCACCCGGCCGGCGTGCAGATCGTCCAGGCAGTCCCGGACGCTCGCCGGTCCCGACAGCTCACCGCCGTGCGGCGCCGCCAGCAGACCGCCCTCCCGGGCGATGGCGAAGGCGCGGTCGAAGTCCCGGGCGAAACCCCGGCGTTCGTCGTTGGACAGCCCGAATCCGATCACACCCCGGTCGGCGTAGCGCACCGCGAGACGCGCCAGCGTGCGGGCGTCCAGCGGATGCTTCATACGGTTCGCGGCGACCACGACGCGGATGCCGAGCCCGGTCTCACGGGAGGCGCCGTGCACCGCGTCCAGGATGATCTCCAGGGCCGGGATCAGCCCGCCCAGCCTCGGCGCGTACGAGGTCGGGTCGACCTGGATCTCCAGCCACTGCGACCCGTCGCGGACGTCCTCCTCGGCGGCCTCGCGCACCAGCCGCCGGATGTCCTCGGGCTCCCGCAGACACGACCGCGCGATGTCGTACAGCCGCTGGAACCGGAACCAGCCGCGCTCGTCCGTGGCCCGCAGCTCGGGCGGCTCGCCGCTGCGCAGCGCCTCCGGCAGATGGACGCCGTACTTGTCGGCGAGTTCCAGCAGGGTCGCGGACCGCATCGAACCGGTGAAGTGCAGGTGCAGATGGGCCTTCGGTAGAAGCCGGACATCCCGAACCGTCTCCATATACCCTCCGTAGTCGATAAGCTCCGCTCTGTGCCGTAAGGTGTCGGGCAGGGCTTGTCCGTCATGAAAGCCGCCATGGCGACCGAATGAGAAGCCCCCTGACGCCAGGGGGAGGAGTCACCCCAAGATCTTGCCGTAGATCTTGGCGCAGGCAGCCGAGTTCACCGAATGAGCGCTTGCCTGAACGCACAAGCGGCCCCCGGGGAGCCCCGGAGACCGCTCGTGCGCAAGCGCGATGACTTACGGGCGGGCTTCCGCCAGCAGCTTCTGGATCCGGGACACGCCCTCGACCAGGTCCTCGTCACCCAGCGCGTACGAAAGCCGCAGGTAGCCGGGGGTGCCGAAGGCCTCGCCCGGGACGACGGCGACCTCCGCCTCCTCCAGGATCAGCCCGGCCAGCTCCACACTGCTCTGCGGGCGCTTGCCGCGGATCTCCTTGCCCAGCAGCTCCTTCACCGACGGGTACGCGTAGAACGCGCCCTCCGGCTCCGGGCACAGCACCCCGTCGATCTCGTTGAGCATCCGCACGATGGTGCGACGGCGGCGGTCGAAGGCCACCTTCATCTCCTCGACGGCCGCCAGATCGCCGGAGACCGCCGCGATGGCCGCGGCCTGGGCGACGTTCGAGACGTTGGACGTGGCGTGCGACTGGAGGTTCGCGGCGGCCTTGATGACGTCCTTGGGGCCGATCGCCCAGCCCACCCGCCAGCCGGTCATCGCGTACGTCTTCGCCACGCCGTTGACGACGATGCACTTGTCGCGCAGCTCGGGCACGACCACCGGCAGTGACGAGAATTCGGCGTCGCCGTAGACCAGGTGCTCGTAGATCTCGTCGGTCAGCACCCACAGGCCGTGCTCGGCGGCCCAGCGGCCCACCGCCTCGACCTGCTCGCGGGTGTAGACCGCGCCGGTCGGGTTCGACGGCGACACGAAGAGCAGCACCTTGGTGCGCTCCGTACGGGCCGCCTCCAGCTGCTCCACGCTCACGCGGTAGCCGGTGGTCTCGTCCGCGACCACATCGACCGGCACACCGCCGGCGAGACGGATCGACTCGGGGTAGGTGGTCCAGTACGGCGCCGGGACGATGACCTCGTCGCCCGGGTCGAGGATCGCCGCGAACGCCTCGTAGATCGCCTGCTTGCCCCCGTTCGTCACCAGGACGTTCGCGGCCTCGATCTCGTAGCCGGAGTCGCGCAGTGTCTTCGCGACGATCGCGGTCTTCAGCTCGGGGAGGCCGCCGGCCGGGGTGTAGCGGTGGTACTTCGGGTTGCGGCAGGCCTCGATCGCCGCCTCGACGATGTAGTCGGGCGTGGGGAAGTCGGGCTCACCGGCGCCGAAGCCGATCACCGGACGCCCGGCGGCCTTGAGGGCCTTCGCCTTGGCGTCGACGGCGAGGGTCGCGGACTCGGAGATCGAACCGACGCGGGCTGAGACCCGGCGGTCGGTGGGGGACGGTGCGGAAGGGGTTGCAGCGCTCATATATGCATCGTTGCAGACCGCTGACGAGCCCGGCGCCCGGCTTCGCGGGCGCGGCCCGGGGGATCCTGTTCGACGCCCGGCTCCGAAGCACGTACACTCGCTGACCGTTGGCTCCCAACAGATCGCCGCGGCGCACGAACTTAGTGCAGCCGACCGCATGCGGTAGGTTGGGGGAACCACAAAGGGTCGTAGCTCAATTGGTAGAGCACTGGTCTCCAAAACCAGCGGTTGCGGGTTCAAGTCCCTCCGGCCCTGCTAGACGCACTCTCCACCGCAGTGCGTGCACGCGTACGTATGAAATGCACCGCCGTGCGGCTCAACCGGGCGCGGCACGGCCACGACCCGGATTCAGGTGAGGACGAGTGACGGACGCCCTGGGCTCCATCGACATGCCTGAGCGCGGTCATTCCGAGGACGAAGCCGCGGAATCCCAGAAGAAGCCCCGCCGTGGCGGCAAGCGCGGCAAGAAGGGCCCCTTCGCGCGTCTCGCGCTTTTCTACCGCCAGGTCGTCGCGGAACTGCGCAAGGTCGTCTGGCCCACGCGCAGCCAGTTGTCGACGTACACCAGCGTGGTGATCGTCTTCGTTGTCATCATCATCGGTCTCGTAACCGTGATTGACTTGGGAATCAACCGAGTCGTCGGGTACGTCTTCGGCTGATCCCGCGGAGGGCGCCTCAGCGGGCGCCCCTTTCGCATGTTCAACCCCTTGAAGCCAGGAAGAAGCAGCCACCGTGTCTGACCCGAACCTGAACGACGCCGCCGACTCCGCCGAGACGGCAGCGGCCGACGTTGACGCGGCTGCCTCGGCCGAGGTCGAGGGCGACGACACCGCACTTGAGATCGTCGAAGCCGTCGACGAGGTCGATGAGCTCGACGCCGAGGACGCTGCCGCCGGCGAGCCCGCCGAAACGGCCGCGGTGCACGTCGACGAGGATGCCGAGGCCACCGCAGAGGTCGCCGAGGACGCCGAGGCCACCGCAGAGGTCGCCGAGGACGAGGAGCAGGAGCAGGAGCCGGTCGACCCGGTGGCCGCCCTCCGCGACGAACTCCGTGGTCTGCCCGGTGAGTGGTACGTCATCCACACCTATGCGGGCTACGAGAACCGCGTGAAGACCAACCTCGAACAGCGTGCCGTCTCGCTGAACGTCGAGGACTTCATCTTCCAGGCCGAGGTGCCGCAGGAAGAGGTCGCGCAGATCAAGAACGGCGAGCGCAAGACCATCCGCCAGAACAAGCTCCCGGGCTATGTCCTCGTGCGCATGGACCTGACGAACGAGTCCTGGGGCGTCGTCCGCAACACCCCGGGTGTCACCGGCTTCGTCGGCAACGCCTACGACCCCTACCCGCTGACGCTGGACGAGATCGTCAAGATGCTCGCCCCGGAGGCCGAGGAGAAGGCCGCCAAGGAGGCCGCCGCGGCCGAGGGCAAGCCGGCGCCGTCCCGCAAGGTCGAGGTCCAGGTGCTGGACTTCGAGGTGGGCGACTCCGTCACCGTCACCGACGGCCCGTTCGCGACGCTGCAGGCGACGATCAACGAGATCAACGCCGACTCGAAGAAGGTCAAGGGCCTCGTCGAGATCTTCGGCCGCGAGACCCCGGTCGAGCTGAGCTTCGACCAGATCCAGAAGAACTAGGTTCTTCCGGAACACCAGCCGAACCCAGCAGGTCAGACGGGCTCATAGCCGGTCTGACCTGCTCGGTTTTTGGCCGCGCGACTATACCCGTTATCGTTGTGCGGTATGCCTCCATCCGGATGACCGGATGGATCGGCGAAACACCTCTCACTAGGACCCGGAGAGAGCATGCCTCCCAAGAAGAAGAAGGTCACGGGGCTTATCAAGCTCCAGATCAGCGCCGGCGCCGCAAACCCGGCTCCGCCGGTCGGCCCCGCGCTGGGCCAGCACGGCGTCAACATCATGGAGTTCTGCAAGGCCTACAACGCCGCGACCGAGTCGCAGCGTGGCATGGTCGTGCCGGTGGAGATCACGGTCTACGAAGACCGTTCCTTCACCTTCATCACCAAGACTCCGCCGGCCGCGAAGCTCATCCTGAAGGCCGCGGGCGTGGACAAGGGCTCCGGCGAGCCGCACAAGACCAAGGTCGCCAAGATCACGCGCGACCAGGTCCGTGACATCGCCACCACCAAGATGCCCGACCTGAACGCCAACGACCTGGACGCCGCCGAGAAGATCATCGCCGGCACCGCCCGTTCCATGGGCATCACGGTCGAGGGCTGATCCTCAGCCTTCCGGCACCCCGTGGCAGGACCAGGCGCTGGTCCGCACCACGACTCCACCCCACTGCACCAGGAGCAGAAGTGAAGCGCAGCAAGACTCTTCGCAACGCGGACGCGAAGATCGACCGGGAGCGCGTGTACGCCCCCCTCGAGGCCGTCCGCCTCGCCAAGGACACCACCTCCGTCAAGTTCGACGCGACCGTCGAGGTCGCCATGCGTCTGGGTGTCGACCCGCGCAAGGCCGACCAGATGGTCCGTGGCACCGTGAACCTCCCGCACGGCACCGGTAAGACCGCCCGGGTCCTGGTCTTCGCGACCGGTGACCGTGCTGCGGCCGCGGAAGCCGCCGGCGCCGACATCGTCGGCTCGGACGAACTGATCGACGAGGTCTCCAAGGGACGTCTGGACTTCGACGCCGTCGTCGCCACCCCGGACCTCATGGGCAAGGTCGGCCGCCTCGGCCGCGTGCTCGGTCCGCGTGGTCTGATGCCGAACCCGAAGACCGGCACCGTCACCCCGGATGTCGCCAAGGCCGTCACCGACATCAAGGGCGGCAAGATCGAGTTCCGCGTGGACAAGCACGCGAACCTCCACTTCATCATCGGCAAGGTCTCCTTCGACGAGACCAAGCTGGTGGAGAACTACGCCGCGGCGCTCGAGGAGATCAACCGCCTCAAGCCGTCCGCCGCCAAGGGCCGCTACATCAAGAAGGCGACCATCACCACCACGATGGGCCCCGGCATCCCGCTGGACGCCAACCGCACCCGCAACCTCCTCGTCGAGGACGAGGCCGTCTGATCTCCCTGATCGACGCCTCGTAGCGCGTGATGCATGCGTCAGGCCCCGTTTCTCCCCACGGAGAGACGGGGCCTGACGCATGTGCGGTCAGTGGGCTCCTTTACAGTCGCCCCGAGGTCCGGAAAGAAGATCTAAGGGGGAGCCTCACGTGCGGAGCACGCGTATTGCCGCCGCTGTGGCGGGTGCCGTCATTCTGGTGGGCGGCCTGAGCGCCTGTAACAACGACGGCGGCAAGTCGTCCGGCAGCGGGAGCAGTGGTGGCGGAAGCAGCGACGCGGCGGGCGGGAAGCAGGACCCGGCGCGGAACCCGGTGGACGCGCTGAAGGCGGCCCGGACGGCGACCGAGGGCAAGAAGACCGCGAAGATCGACGGCTCCGCGACCACGACCACCCCCCGCGGCCGGCTGACGCTGTCCACCAAGGGCGGGCTGGACTGGACGCAGGGCATGCAGATGAACGTGGAGACCACCATGGCCGCCGGGGGGAGCCCCGGTAAGCCGGTCAAGGCGGTCTACACCAAGGACGCCGTGTACCTGGACATGGGCGCGGCCATGCCGGGTGCGGGCGGCAAGCCCTGGATGAAGTACACGTACACGGCCCTGTCGAAGCAGCTGGGCGGCTCGGGCACGCTGTTCCAGGACGTGCTGCAGAACGCCGACCCCAGCCGGCCCATCGAGCTGCTGGTCGCCTCCGGCACGGCCAAGGCCGTCGGCAAGGAGGACGTCAACGGCGTCCAGGCGACGCACTACACCGGCACGGTCACGATGGACCAGCTGAGCGGCAAGGTCAGCAAGTCGGTCCGCGACCTGGTCCAGCAGCAGCTGGCGAAGGGCGGCGCGAAGAGCGAGCAGCTCGACGTCTGGATCGACGCCGACAACCTGCTGGTGAAGAAGACCGAGAAGCTCGGCGGCAAGCAGCCGAGCAACTCCACGGCGTTCTTCACGGACTACGGAACCAAGGTCGACGTGTCCCCGCCGCCGGCGGGCCGGACGGCGACCGCGCCGGGCGCCTGACCGGCACGGCGGAGCCTGCGTTGGCCTGGGCGGGGGCGCACCGATGTCCCCGCTCGGGCCGATTTGCCTGACCGCGGTCCGCTCCCGTATCTTTTCCCGGAAGCCAAAGACCGCTGGTTGTCTCTGCGCGTCCGGTCCCGGACGTGTGGTGGCCGAAGGATCCGCTAGCTGCGGACGGCCTGCGCAGGTGTGTAAGGATGAACTCCCGGACGGACTCCGTTCCGGTTGAGTACGCCCCGTGCGCCTGCGCCGGGGCGTTTGTTTTGCCCAGCCCCTTCTGCGCGGTCCTCATCACCCGGAAGGAGGCCGAGGCTCATGGCGACGTCTGACAAGAACGCAGCCGTTGCGGAGATCACGGGGAAGCTCCGTGACTCCCACGCAGCTGTTGTGACTTCTTACACCGGACTGACTGTGGCGCAGCTCAAGGAGCTGCGTCGTTCTCTCGGCGAGAACGCTCAGTACCGTGTGGTGAAGAACACGCTGACCAAGATCGCGGCCAAGGAGGCCGGGATTCAGCTGGACGAGCACCTCAAGGGCTCGACCGCTGTTGCCTTCGTGACCGGTGACCCGGTCACGGCGGCGAAGGGTCTTCGTGACTTCGCCAAGGAGAACCCCGCTCTCGTCATCAAGGGCGGTGTCCTTGACGGTAAGGCGCTGTCCGCCGACGAGATCAAGAAGCTTGCGGACCTTGAGTCCCGTGAGGTTCTGCTCGCCAAGCTGGCGGGTGGCATGAAGGCGTCCATGGCCAAGGCCGCGGCGACCTTCCAGGCCCCGCTCACGAAGTTCGCCCGCACCGCGGACGCGCTTCGCAGCAAGGTCGAGCAGGGCGGTGCCGGTACGCCGGCTCCCGCCGAGGCTGCCGAGTAGTCACTCGGACGCCCAGCGGGCCCGTAGTACGCCCGCCAGACATGTACATCCGGCACCAGCCGAATTAGTGGAAGGACCGCCACCATGGCGAAGCTCAGCCAGGAAGACCTGCTCGCGCAGTTCGAAGAGATGACCCTCATCGAGCTCTCCGAGTTCGTGAAGCTGTTCGAGGAGAAGTTCGACGTCGAGGCTGCTGCCCCCGTCGCCGTTGCCGCCGCCGGTGCCCCGGGCGCCCCGGCCGCCGCCGAGGCCGAGGAGCAGGACGAGTTCGACGTCATCCTCACCGGTGCGGGCGACAAGAAGATCCAGGTCATCAAGGTCGTGCGTGAGCTGACCTCCCTGGGTCTGAAGGAGGCCAAGGACCTCGTCGACGGCACCCCGAAGGCCGTCGTGGAGAAGGTCGACAAGGCTGCCGCCGAGAAGGCTGCCGAGGCCCTCAAGGGCGCCGGCGCCTCCGTCGAGGTCAAGTGACCCCACTGAGTCTCTGACTCACGTCCACGGCGCCTGAGGCGCTCAGGACACCAGCCAAGGGCGATCACCCATGCGGGTGGTCGCCCTTCGGCGTGCTCGTCACGGCTGCGTTGTCTCGCGCCTGCGTGCGAGTATGGTGATCTTCGTTGCCCGGACGTGCCCCCATGTGACGATCTCCCAGAGGTGGGGGGCCTTGACGAACCGGACGCGGCGCGCAATTCTCGGGACGCGACGCAGAAGCGATCCAGGGTTCGAGGCATGGATCGCGGACGAAGAGGGAAGCATCGGTGTGCGCCACTGGCGCAGG
The DNA here is from genome assembly GCF_053612065.1 of Streptomyces sp. NPDC054765. Lineage (NCBI taxonomy): Bacteria > Bacillati > Actinomycetota > Actinomycetes > Kitasatosporales > Streptomycetaceae > Streptomyces > Streptomyces sp. NPDC054765. The sequence continues at coordinate 120,509 of NZ_JBSHBP010000006.1, forward strand.
GCTTTCGGCAGGCGCAGGGCATTGAGGCGAACAAACGAGGACTTCCTCCGGTGCGGAGGACATGACCTCCCGGAGGGAGAAGATCGGTATCACGGCGCTGAACCGGTCTCCGGAAACTCGCTCTGGACATCAGTGTGCCAAGTGGCTACACTGACCCTTTGCGCTGCCTGTTAGCTGCTCCCTGCCCGTCACCAGGGGCATACCCGAGCCCGAGCAAAGCTGAATGATACGCCCTGACCTGGGCTTTCCCTCAGTCTGCTCGATTCGGGACCGGTACGCGCGTAGTGAGTCCGAGCCCTCGGAAGGACCCCCTCTTGGCCGCCTCGCGCAACGCCTCGACTGCCAATACGAACAACGGCGACAGCACCGCCCCGCTGCGCATCTCTTTTGCGAAGATCAAGGAGCCCCTCGGGGTTCCGAACCTCCTTGCGCTGCAGACCGAAAGCTTCGACTGGCTGCTCGGCAATGCCGCATGGAAGGGTCGCGTCGAGGCTGCGCTGGAGAGTGGGCAGGAAGTCCCCACCAAGTCCGGTCTTGAAGAGATCTTCGAAGAGATCTCCCCGATCGAGGACTTCTCCGGGTCGATGTCGCTGACGTTCCGCGACCACCGCTTCGAGCCCCCGAAGAACTCCATCGACGAGTGCAAGGAGCGCGACTTCACGTACGCGGCTCCGCTCTTCGTCACCGCTGAGTTCACGAACAACGAGACCGGCGAGATCAAGTCCCAGACGGTCTTCATGGGCGACTTCCCGCTCATGACCAACAAGGGCACCTTCTGCATCAACGGCACCGAGCGTGTCGTCGTGTCCCAGCTGGTGCGCTCGCCGGGCGTGTACTTCGACAGCTCCATCGACAAGACGTCCGACAAGGACATCTTCTCGGCCAAGATCATCCCGTCCCGGGGTGCCTGGCTGGAGATGGAGATCGACAAGCGCGACATGGTCGGTGTCCGCATCGACCGCAAGCGTAAGCAGTCCGTGACCGTTCTGCTCAAGGCTCTCGGTTGGACGACCGAGCAGATCCTCGAGGAGTTCGGCGAGTACGAGTCCATGCGCGCCACCCTGGAGAAGGACCACACCCAGGGCCAGGACGACGCGCTGCTCGACATCTACCGCAAGCTGCGTCCGGGCGAGCCGCCGACCCGTGAGGCCGCGCAGACGCTGCTGGAGAACCTCTACTTCAACCCCAAGCGCTACGACCTCGCGAAGGTCGGCCGCTACAAGGTCAACAAGAAGCTCGGCGGCGACGAGCCGCTCGACGCGGGTGTGCTGACCACCGATGACGTCATCGCGACGATCAAGTACCTGGTCAAGCTGCACGCCGGCGAGACCGAGACGATGGGTGAGTCCGGCCGCTCGATCGTCGTCGAGACCGACGACATCGACCACTTCGGCAACCGTCGTCTGCGCAACGTCGGCGAGCTCATCCAGAACCAGGTCCGTACGGGCCTGGCGCGGATGGAGCGCGTCGTGCGTGAGCGCATGACCACCCAAGACGTCGAGGCGATCACGCCGCAGACCCTGATCAACATCCGGCCGGTCGTCGCCTCCATCAAGGAGTTCTTCGGCACCAGCCAGCTGTCGCAGTTCATGGACCAGACCAACCCGCTGTCGGGTCTGACCCACAAGCGCCGCCTGTCGGCGCTGGGCCCGGGTGGTCTCTCCCGTGAGCGGGCCGGCCTGGACGTCCGTGACGTGCACCCCTCGCACTACGGCCGCATGTGCCCGATCGAGACCCCCGAAGGTCCGAACATCGGTCTGATCGGTTCGCTGGCCTCCTACGGCCGGGTCAATGTCTTCGGCTTCATCGAGACGCCCTACCGCAAGGTCGTCGACGGCCAGGTCACCGAGGAGGTGGACTACCTCACCGCCGATGAGGAGGACCGCTTCCTGATCGCCCAGGCCAACGCCAAGCTCAGCGACGACATGCGCTTCGCCGAGCAGCGTGTGCTGGTCCGCCGCCGTGGCGGCGAGGTCGACCTCGTCCCCGCCGACGAGGTGGACTTCATGGACGTCTCGCCGCGCCAGATGGTGTCGGCCGCGACCGCCATGATCCCGTTCCTCGAGCACGACGACGCCAACCGCGCGCTCATGGGATCGAACATGATGCGCCAGGCCGTTCCGCTGATCAAGGCGGAGTCGCCGCTGGTCGGCACCGGCATGGAGTACCGCTGTGCGGTCGACGCCGGTGACGTCATCAAGGCGGAGAAGGACGGTGTGGTCCAGGAGGTCTCCGCGGACTACATCACCGTCGCCAACGACGACGGCACGTACACCACGTACCGCGTCGCCAAGTTCACCCGCTCCAACCAGGGCACCTCCTTCAACCAGAAGGTCGTCGTGGACGAGGGCGCGCGGGTCATCGAGGGCCAGGTCCTCGCCGACGGTCCGTCCACGGACGAAGGCGAGATGGCGCTCGGCAAGAACCTGCTCGTGGCGTTCATGCCGTGGGAGGGCCACAACTACGAGGACGCGATCATCCTGTCGCAGCGCCTCGTGCAGGACGACGTCCTCTCCTCGATCCACATCGAGGAGCACGAGGTCGACGCCCGTGACACCAAGCTGGGCCCCGAGGAGATCACCCGAGACATCCCGAACGTCTCCGAGGAGGTCCTCTCCGACCTCGACGAGCGCGGCATCATCCGGATCGGTGCCGAGGTCGTCGCCGGCGACATCCTCGTCGGCAAGGTCACGCCCAAGGGTGAGACCGAGCTGACCCCCGAGGAGCGTCTGCTCCGCGCGATCTTCGGTGAGAAGGCGCGCGAGGTGCGCGACACCTCGCTGAAGGTGCCGCACGGTGAGATCGGCAAGGTCATCGGCGTCCGCGTCTTCGACCGCGAAGAGGGCGACGAGCTTCCCCCGGGCGTGAACCAGCTGGTCCGCGTCTACGTCGCCCAGAAGCGCAAGATCACCGACGGCGACAAGCTCGCCGGCCGGCACGGCAACAAGGGCGTCATCTCGAAGATCCTGCCGGTCGAGGACATGCCGTTCCTGGAGGACGGCACCCCGGTCGACATCATCCTCAACCCGCTGGGTGTCCCGTCCCGAATGAACCCGGGACAGGTCCTGGAGATCCACCTCGGCTGGCTCGCCAGCCAGGGCTGGAAGGTCGAGGGTGTCGAGGAGGAGTGGCAGAAGCGTCTCCACTCCATCTCCGCCGACGAGGTCGCCCCCGGCTCCAACGTCGCCACCCCGGTGTTCGACGGTGCGCGCGAGGACGAGATCTCCGGTCTCTTCGAGTCGACGATCCCCAACCGTGACGGTGAGCGGATGGTCAAGGGCTCCGGCAAGGCCCGGATGTTCGACGGCCGCTCCGGTGAGCCGTTCCCGGACCCGATCTCGATCGGGTACATGTACATCCTCAAGCTGCACCACCTGGTCGACGACAAGCTCCACGCGCGTTCGACCGGTCCGTACTCGATGATCACCCAGCAGCCGCTGGGTGGTAAGGCTCAGTTCGGTGGCCAGCGGTTCGGTGAGATGGAGGTGTGGGCGCTGGAGGCTTACGGCGCCGCATACGCCCTCCAGGAACTGCTGACGATCAAGTCCGACGACGTGACCGGCCGCGTGAAGGTCTACGAGGCCATCGTCAAGGGCGAGAACATCCCCGAGCCCGGCATTCCCGAGTCCTTCAAGGTGCTCATCAAGGAAATGCAGTCCCTGTGCCTCAACGTGGAGGTGCTGTCCTCGGACGGCATGTCCATCGAGATGCGCGACACCGACGAGGACGTCTTCCGCGCGGCGGAGGAGCTCGGCATCGACCTGTCCCGGCGCGAGCCGAGCAGCGTCGAAGAGGTCTGACGGGAGTCTGACGGAGCCCGGCCCGCCGGGCTCCGTCGGCCCCAAGACCCCCGTTTCAGACCACAGACTTACAACCCTGAGAGGGATTGACGCATAGTGCTCGACGTCAACTTCTTCGATGAGCTCCGGATCGGTCTGGCGACCGCTGACGACATCCGTCAGTGGAGCCACGGCGAGGTCAAGAAGCCCGAGACCATCAACTACCGCACCCTCAAGCCCGAAAAGGACGGACTCTTCTGCGAGAAGATCTTCGGTCCGACCCGGGACTGGGAGTGCTACTGCGGTAAGTACAAGCGCGTCCGCTTCAAGGGCATCATCTGCGAGCGCTGCGGCGTCGAGGTCACTCGCGCCAAGGTGCGTCGTGAGCGGATGGGGCACATCGAGCTGGCCGCTCCCGTGACCCACATCTGGTACTTCAAGGGCGTGCCGAGCCGGCTGGGCTACCTGCTGGACCTCGCGCCCAAGGACCTCGAAAAGGTCATCTACTTCGCCGCCTACATGATCACGTGGGTGGACGAGGAGCGCCGTACGCGCGACCTGCCCTCGCTGGAGGCGCACGTCTCCGTCGAGCGTCAGCAGATCGAGCAGCGCCGCGACTCCGACCTGGAGGCCCGCGCCAAGAAGCTCGAGACCGACCTGGCCGAGCTGGAGGCCGAGGGCGCCAAGGCCGATGTGCGCCGCAAGGTGCGCGAGGGCGCCGAGCGTGAGATGAAGCAGCTGCGCGACCGTGCGCAGCGCGAGATCGACCGTCTCGACGAGGTCTGGAACCGCTTCAAGAACCTCAAGGTCCAGGACCTGGAGGGCGACGAGCTGCTCTACCGCGAGCTGCGGGACCGCTTCGGCACGTACTTCGACGGCTCCATGGGTGCCGCTGCCCTGCAGAAGCGCCTGGAGACCTTCGACCTCGACGAGGAGGCCGAGCGCCTCCGCGAGATCATCCGTACCGGCAAGGGCCAGAAGAAGACCCGTGCGCTCAAGCGCCTCAAGGTCGTCTCCGCCTTCCTGCAGACCCGCAACAGCCCCAAGGGCATGGTGCTGGACTGCATCCCGGTGATCCCGCCGGACCTGCGTCCGATGGTGCAGCTGGACGGTGGCCGCTTCGCGACCTCCGACCTGAACGACCTGTACCGCCGCGTGATCAACCGCAACAACCGCCTCAAGCGTCTCCTTGACCTCGGTGCCCCCGAGATCATCGTGAACAACGAGAAGCGGATGCTGCAGGAGGCCGTCGACGCGCTGTTCGACAACGGCCGCCGCGGCCGTCCGGTCACCGGTCCCGGCAACCGCCCGCTGAAGTCCCTCAGCGACATGCTGAAGGGCAAGCAGGGCCGGTTCCGTCAGAACCTGCTCGGTAAGCGAGTCGACTACTCGGCGCGTTCCGTCATCGTCGTCGGCCCGCAGCTCAAGCTGCACCAGTGCGGTCTGCCCAAGGCCATGGCGCTGGAGCTCTTCAAGCCGTTCGTGATGAAGCGCCTGGTGGACCTCAACCACGCGCAGAACATCAAGAGCGCGAAGCGCATGGTCGAGCGCGGCCGCACGGTCGTCTACGACGTGCTCGAAGAGGTCATCGCCGAGCACCCGGTGCTGCTGAACCGTGCACCCACCCTGCACCGTCTGGGCATCCAGGCCTTCGAGCCGCAGCTGGTCGAGGGCAAGGCCATTCAGATTCACCCGCTCGTCTGCACCGCGTTCAACGCGGACTTCGACGGTGACCAGATGGCCGTCCACCTCCCGCTGTCCGCGGAGGCCCAGGCCGAGGCCCGCATCCTGATGCTGTCCTCGAACAACATCCTCAAGCCGGCCGACGGCCGTCCGGTCACCATGCCGACCCAGGACATGGTGCTCGGCCTCTTCTTCCTCACCACGGATGAAGAGGAGCGCAAGGTCATCGGTGAGGGCCGCGCGTTCGGTTCGGCCGCCGAGGCGATCATGGCGTTCGACGCCAAGGAGCTCTCGCTCCAGGCGAAGGTCGACATCCGCTTCCCGATCGGCACCGTCCCGCCCCGTGGCTGGACCCCGCCGGTTCCGGAAGAGGGCGAGCCCGAGTGGCAGCAGGGCGACAGCTTCCGGCTGCGGACGACCCTGGGCCGTGCGCTCTTCAACGAGCTGCTGCCCGAGGACTACCCGTTCGTCGACTACTCGGTGGGCAAGAAGCAGCTCTCCGCCATCGTCAACGACCTGGCAGAGCGCTACCCGAAGGTCATCGTGGCGGCGACGCTCGACAACCTGAAGGCGGCCGGCTTCCACTGGGCGACCCGTTCCGGCGTCACCGTCGCGGTCTCGGACATCGTCGTGCCGGAGGCCAAGAAGGCCATCGTCGCGGGCTACGAGGCCCAGGACGAGAAGGTCCAGAAGCAGTACGAGCGCGGTCTGATCACCAAGGACGAGCGCACTCAGGAACTGATCAACATCTGGACCAAGGCGACCAACGAGGTCGCCGAGGCGATGAACGAGAACTTCCCCAAGACGAACCCCATCTTCATGATGGTTGACTCGGGTGCCCGAGGAAACATGATGCAGATGCGGCAGATCGCCGGTATGCGTGGTCTGGTGTCGAACGCGAAGAACGAGACCATCCCGCGTCCGATCAAGGCGTCGTTCCGCGAGGGTCTGTCCGTGCTGGAGTACTTCATCTCCACCCACGGTGCCCGTAAGGGTCTGGCGGACACCGCTCTGCGTACCGCCGACTCCGGCTACCTCACCCGTCGTCTGGTCGACGTCTCCCAGGACGTCATCATTCGCGAGGAGGACTGCGGCACGGAGCGTGGCCTCAAGCTGCGGATCGCCTCGAAGGACGCCGCGGGTGTCCTGCGCAAGGCGGACGACGTCGAGTCCAGCGTCTATGCACGGATGCTGGCCGAAGACGTCGTCGTCGACGGCAAGGTCGTCGCGCCGGCCAACGTCGACCTCGGTGACGTGCTCATCGACGCGCTGGTCAATGCGGGCGTCGAGGAGGTCAAGACCCGCTCGGTCCTGACCTGTGAGTCCGCGGTCGGCACCTGTGCCTTCTGCTACGGCCGTTCGCTGGCCACCGGCAAGCTGGTCGACATCGGTGAGGCGGTCGGCATCATCGCCGCCCAGTCCATCGGTGAGCCCGGCACCCAGCTGACGATGCGTACCTTCCACACCGGTGGTGTGGCCGGTGACGACATCACCCTGGGTCTGCCGCGTGTCGTCGAGCTCTTCGAGGCCCGTACGCCCAAGGGTGTCGCCCCGATCTCGGAGGCGGCAGGCCGCGTCCGGATCGAGGAGACCGAGAAGACCAAGAAGGTCGTCGTCACCCCGGACGACGGCAGCGACGAGATGGCGTACGGCGTCTCCAAGCGTGCCCGTCTCCTGGTGGGCGAGGGCGACCACGTCACGGTCGGCCAGCCGATGACCGTGGGTGCCGTCAACCCGCACGACGTGCTGCGGATCCTCGGCCAGCGTGCCGTCCAGGTCCACCTGGTCGGCGAGGTCCAGAAGGTCTACAACAGCCAGGGCGTGGCGATCCACGACAAGCACATCGAGATCATCATCCGGCAGATGCTGCGCCGTGTGACGATCATCGAGTCCGGCGACGCGGAGCTGCTGCCGGGCGAGCTGGTGGAGCGCACGAAGTTCGAGGGTGAGAACCGCCGGGTCGTGGCGGAGGGTGGCCACCCGGCCTCCGGCCGTCCGCAGCTGATGGGTATCACCAAGGCGTCGCTGGCCACCGAGTCGTGGCTGTCGGCGGCGTCCTTCCAGGAGACGACCAGGGTCCTGACCGACGCGGCGATCAACGCCAAGTCGGACTCCCTGATCGGCCTCAAGGAGAACGTCATCATCGGTAAGCTCATCCCGGCCGGTACGGGCCTGTCCCGCTACCGCAACATCCGGGTCGAGCCCACCGAGGAGGCGAAGGCCGCGATGTACTCGGCCGTCGGTTACGACGACATCGACTACTCGCCCTTCGGCACCGGCTCCGGCCAGGCGGTCCCGCTGGAGGACTACGACTACGGTCCGTACAACCAGTAAGCCTGGTCCGTAGGACAGCAACAGGGCGGTCATCCCTTACGGGGTGGCCGCCCTGCGGCGTTGTCCGGCCGTCTTGCGGGTCGGGGGCCGCGCGGGGGAACTTGTCCTGCCATTGCTGCGTCTGTGATGAGAAGATGGGGAGAACTGTCGAGCGGGGGGAGGTTCGCGGGGTGGCATTCCAGCCGTGGCAGGGTGGGCAGCCCGCTCAGCCGCCGAATCAGGTGCCGGTCATGCGTGCCTCGCACGCCGATCGTGAGCGGGCGGTCGATGTACTGAAGGCGGGTTTTGCCGAGGGGCGCCTGCAGCAGCCGGAGTACGAGCAGCGGATCGCGCGGGCTTATCAGGCGCAGACGCATGCCGAGCTGCAGATGCTGGTGGCGGACCTTCCGCAGGGGCCGGTGCCGCAGGCACAGTTCATGCCGCAGCGGCCGGTGCCGGCGACCTTCATGCCGATGCAGATGCCGGCGCCGGTGCACACCAACAGCTCGGCGACGGGTGCGCTGGTCTGCGGGATCCTGACGCCGGTGACCTGGGGGCTGACGGCGATCCCGGCCGTGATCCTGGGGCACAAGGCGCGGGCCGAGATGCGCCGGACCGGAGAGCGCGGGGACGGCCAGGCACTCACGGGGCTGGTCCTGGGCTGGCTGGCGATCGGCGGCTGGGCGCTGTTCCTCCTGGTGTCCGTCCTGCTGGCCGCGACCCGTCTTTAGGACGCGTACGACGGTGCCGGCGGCCGTCGGGGGAGGGCCGCCGCAGGGGCGTGGCGCCTTCTTCCGTACAGCCATGGTTCGCACTACGGTGGCCGCAACGCCGTGAGGAGTCCGGCGTGTCCTTCGCGTGTGCATTTGTTTTGACCGCAGCCCATGCGGTAGGTACGCTCTGACCTTGTGCCTGGGGTGTCCCTGGGCTGCCGTGCCCGCAATCTCCTCGGCCCCCGGCCGGGAGAGCCACAGCACGGAAGCCGGGTTTTGACACCGCAATCTGCCGCCTCACTCGTTCCAGCGAGGGACCGGACTGCAGTATTCGACACACCCGACCGCGTGGGTCGGGGAATGTTCCAGGTTAGCTTTACCGAGACTGGCACACAGAAACCGGAGAAACGGTGCCTACGATCCAGCAGCTGGTCCGCAAGGGCCGGCAGGACAAGGTCGAGAAGAACAAGACGCCCGCGCTCGAGGGTTCGCCCCAGCGCCGTGGCGTCTGCACGCGTGTTTTCACGACCACCCCGAAGAAGCCGAACTCGGCCCTGCGTAAGGTCGCGCGTGTGCGTCTGACCAGCGGGATCGAGGTCACCGCTTACATTCCGGGTGAGGGCCACAACCTGCAGGAGCACTCGATCGTGCTCGTGCGCGGCGGTCGTGTGAAGGACCTGCCGGGTGTTCGGTACAAGATCATCCGCGGCTCCCTCGACACGCAGGGCGTCAAGAACCGCAAGCAGGCTCGCAGCCGCTACGGCGCCAAGAAGGAGAAGTAAGAATGCCTCGTAAGGGCCCCGCCCCGAAGCGCCCGGTCATCATCGACCCGGTCTACGGTTCTCCTCTGGTGACCTCCCTCATCAACAAGGTGCTGCTGAACGGAAAGCGCTCCACCGCCGAGCGCATCGTTTACGGCGCCATGGAGGGTCTGCGCGAGAAGACCGGTAACGACCCGGTCATCACGCTCAAGCGCGCGCTCGAGAACATCAAGCCGACCCTTGAGGTCAAGTCCCGCCGTGTCGGTGGCGCGACCTACCAGGTTCCGGTCGAGGTCAAGCCCGGCCGTGCCGGCACCCTCTCGCTGCGCTGGCTCGTGGGCTACTCCCGCGCCCGTCGCGAGAAGACCATGACCGAGCGCCTCATGAACGAACTGCTCGACGCCTCCAACGGCCTCGGCGCTTCGGTCAAGAAGCGTGAGGACACGCACAAGATGGCCGAGTCCAACAAGGCCTTCGCGCACTACCGCTGGTAGTCGCAACCCACATCGAGACCGAGAGAAGATTGAGCCACTATGGCCACCACTTCGCTTGACCTGGCCAAGGTCCGCAATATCGGGATCATGGCCCACATCGACGCGGGCAAGACGACCACCACCGAGCGGATCCTGTTCTACACCGGCGTTTCGTACAAGATCGGTGAAGTCCACGACGGCGCTGCCACGATGGACTGGATGGAGCAGGAGCAGGAGCGCGGCATCACGATCACGTCTGCCGCGACGACCTGCCACTGGCCGCTGGAAGACGTCGACAACACCATCAACATCATCGACACCCCGGGACACGTCGACTTCACCGTCGAGGTGGAGCGTTCGCTGCGCGTCCTGGACGGTGCGGTGACGGTGTTCGACGGCGTTGCCGGTGTCGAGCCCCAGTCCGAGACCGTCTGGCGTCAGGCGGACCGCTACGGCGTGCCGCGTATCTGCTTCGTCAACAAGCTCGACCGTACGGGTGCCGAGTTCCACCGCTGCGTCGACATGATCGTGGACCGCCTGGGCGCGACCCCGATCGTGATGCAGCTGCCGATCGGCACCGAGGCGGACTTCAAGGGCGTCGTCGACCTCGTCACCATGAAGGCCCTGGTCTGGTCGGCCGAGGCCGCCAAGGGCGAGATGTACGACACCGTCGACATCCCGGACACGCACATCGAGGCTGCCGACGAGTGGCGCGGCAAGCTGCTCGAGGCCGTTGCCGAGAACGACGAAGAGGTCATGGAGCTGTACCTGGAGGGCCAGGAGCCCACCGTGGAGCAGCTCTACGCGGCGATCCGCCGGATCACCATCGCTTCGGGCAAGGCCGAGAACACCACCGTCACCCCGGTGTTCTGCGGTACCGCGTTCAAGAACAAGGGCGTTCAGCCCCTGCTCGACGCGGTCGTGCGCTACCTCCCCTCCCCCCTGGACGTCGAGGCCATCGAAGGCCACTCCGTCAAGGACCCGGAAGAGGTCATCAAGCGCCAGCCGTCCGAGGACGAGCCGCTGGCCGCCCTTGCGTTCAAGATTGCGAGCGACCCCCACCTGGGCAAGCTCACCTTCATCCGGGTGTACTCGGGCCGCCTTGAGGCCGGCTCGCAGGTGCAGAACTCGGTGAAGGGCAAGAAGGAGCGCATCGGCAAGATCTACCGGATGCACGCGAACAAGCGTGAGGAGATCGAGTCGGTGGGTGCCGGTGACATCGTCGCCGTCATGGGTCTGAAGCAGACCACCACCGGTGAGACCCTCTGTGACTCCGCCAACCAGGTCATCCTGGAGTCGATGGAGTTCCCGGCCCCGGTCATCCAGGTCGCCATTGAGCCCAAGTCCAAGGGCGACCAGGAGAAGCTGGGTGTCGCCATCCAGCGACTCGCCGAAGAGGACCCCTCGTTCCAGGTGCACACCGACGAGGAGACCGGCCAGACCATCATCGCGGGTATGGGCGAGCTGCACCTCGACGTGCTGGTCGACCGTATGAAGCGCGAGTTCCGGGTCGAGGCCAACGTCGGCAAGCCGCAGGTCGCCTACCGCGAGACCCTGCGCAAGGCCGTCGAGCGTCTCGACTACACGCACAAGAAGCAGACTGGTGGTTCCGGCCAGTTCGCGAAGGTGCAGATCGCGATCGCGCCCCTCGAGGGCGACGGGTACGAGTTCGAGAACAAGGTCACCGGTGGCCGTATCCCGCGGGAGTACATCCCGTCCGTGGACGCGGGCTGCCAGGAGGCCATGGAGTTCGGTGTTCTCGCCGGCTACCCGCTGACCGGCGTCAAGGTCACGCTGCTCGACGGTGCGTTCCACGAGGTCGACTCCTCGGAGATGGCCTTCAAGATCGCCGGTTCGATGGCCTTCAAGGAGGCCGCGCGCAAGGCCTCCCCGGCCCTGCTCGAGCCGATGATGAAGGTCGAGGTCACCACGCCCGAGGACTACATGGGCGATGTGATCGGCGACATCAACTCCCGCCGTGGACAGATCCAGTCCATGGAGGAGCGCAGCGGCGCCAAGCTCGTCACGGGCCTGGTCCCCCTGTCGGAGATGTTCGGCTACGTCGGCGACCTCCGCAGCAAGACCTCGGGTCGCGCAAGCTACTCGATGCAGTTCGACTCCTACGCCGAGGTTCCCCGGAACGTCGCCGAGGAGATCATCGCGAAGGCCAAGGGCGAATAGCTCCGTCTCCCGAGAGTCGGAACACGCTTTAGGCTTGACACCGTCTGATGGGGTAATCCCTGCAAACCGTGAGGATTGCCCCGTCAGCCGGCATCCCAGCAAAGATCACCTGGCGCCGATGAGTAAGGCGTACAGAACCACTTCAGGAGGAACCAGTGGCGAAGGCGAAGTTCGAGCGGACTAAGCCGCACGTCAACATCGGCACCATCGGTCACATTGACCACGGTAAGACGACCCTCACGGCCGCCATTACCAAGGTGCTGCACGACGCGTACCCGGACCTGAACGAGGCCTCGGCCTTCGACCAGATCGACAAGGCTCCTGAGGAGCGCCAGCGCGGTATCACGATTTCGATCGCGCACGTCGAGTACCAGACGGAGAGCCGTCACTACGCCCACGTCGACTGCCCCGGTCACGCGGACTACATCAAGAACATGATCACGGGTGCGGCGCAGATGGACGGCGCCATCCTCGTGGTTGCCGCCACCGACGGCCCGATGCCGCAGACCAAGGAGCACGTGCTCCTGGCCCGCCAGGTCGGCGTTCCGTACATCGTTGTCGCCCTGAACAAGGCCGACATGGTGGACGACGAGGAGATCCTGGAGCTCGTCGAGCTCGAGGTCCGTGAGCTCCTCTCCGAGTACGAGTTCCCCGGCGACGACGTTCCGGTCGTCAAGGTCTCGGCGCTCAAGGCGCTCGAGGGCGACAAGGAGTGGGGCGACTCCGTCCTCAAGCTCATGGCCGCCGTCGACGAGTCGATCCCGCAGCCCGAGCGTGACGTCGACAAGCCGTTCCTGATGCCGATCGAGGACGTCTTCACGATCACCGGCCGTGGCACCGTTGTCACCGGTCGTATCGAGCGTGGTGTCCTCAAGGTCAACGAGACCGTCGACATCATCGGCATCAAGACCGAGAAGACCACCACCACGGTCACCGGCATCGAGATGTTCCGGAAGCTCCTCGACGAGGGCCAGGCCGGTGAGAACGTCGGTCTGCTCCTCCGTGGCATCAAGCGCGAGGACGTCGAGCGCGGCCAGGTCATCATCAAGCCGGGTTCGGTCACGCCGCACACCTCGTTCGAGGCGCAGGCGTACATCCTGTCGAAGGACGAGGGTGGCCGCCACACCCCGTTCTTCAACAACTACCGCCCGCAGTTCTACTTCCGCACCACCGACGTGACCGGCGTCGTGACCCTCCCCGAGGGCACCGAGATGGTCATGCCGGGCGACAACACTGAGATGACCGTTGAGCTCATCCAGCCCGTCGCGATGGAAGAGGGTCTGAAGTTCGCCATCCGTGAGGGTGGCCGGACCGTCGGCGCCGGCCAGGTCACCAAGATCACGAAGTAATTCGCTGATCCGGTTGATCCGGTCATAGCTCCCCGGAGCTTACGAGGAGCCCTGTCCACCATCAGGTGGGCGGGGCTCCTTGACGTTCGGTGTGCTGTTGCAGGCTTTCCGTCTGGGCGGCCAGACGGCTGATACGTGCCGCAGCGGCCCGTTCTCGGGGTCGGTACAAAGCCTCAGGGGCATGGCCTCGGCGGGCCCCGGAGAGGGCGCCAGGAACTCTGGTCGAGCCCGACCTGGGGCAGGAGGGGCTCCGCTCCCCTCGCATCTATCCGAACGCCTGCTGTATGCCCTTCTCGGTCCGGACGACGTCCGCGGGGCCGGCGGAGGAGGCCGCCGTCGGTCCCGGAGACGGTGCGTCTCCCCAGGACCCGTCTGCACGGACACGGTGCGGGCGTCGGCCCTGAATGAGCGTCGCCAAACCGGCCAAGACCGAGTCACCAAGAAACCACCAGCCGCCGTGATTCAGCAGAAAGAGCCTGCTCAGTTCGTCCACCGCGATGAGTGATTGCTCCCCGTGGGAGCCGAAAGGGAAGGCCTTGTTTCCGATGCGCTGCGTGAGGTCCCTCATTGCCGACAGCGCGAAGCGGCCCTCTCGGGGATCGACCACCAGGCCGTGCCGGGCTACCTCAAGACCGGGTCCTGCAAGGAGCAGCTCGATTCCGTGAAACTCCTGTAGCGCCTTCTCGGCGGCCGGAAAGAGCTCCCATGCCTCTCCGCCTTGGTGGCTGACCGTGCTGACGGTTTCCAGGGCGGCGAGTTGCCACGACGAGCCGGCTTCCCTGCCGGGTGACCAACCGGCTTTGGTCAACACTTCTACGACGCCTTGAAGCGCCCGCTCGTGCTGCTCGGCGTCCATGCCGCAGTCACCCCTCGATGAATCTGATGCCGAGTTTGTCAAGAAGACGCTGGCAAGCACTGCACGGCACGGTGGGACGGCCGTGATCCGGGTCCCCGTGCTCCCGGATCAGCTTCGAGACCATGGCTGCCCCGGCGAAGTGCGGCGCTGCCTCCTCCAGTGAGATCGGGGGCCGTCCCGCACGCCGGGAATCCACTTCCCAGAGTTGGTCGGATACCAATGCCGATTCCGCGCAGTACCCGAGGAAGGGCTCCTGTTGTGCAACGGGAAGTGCGTCGAAGTACTCCTGCACGGCGGGGTGAAGGTTGGGTTCTCCGTCGCCACTCAAGTTGGTGTGGCTCACGACGTGATTGCCCACGAGCAAGGATGAAGCAACGCCGGGAACGACGTTAGGCATGGTAATCCTCGATAGGTTGAAGGCGTCCGGTGTACAGGCTGGAGATCACTTCATGGATTCCCGTTCCTGCGTAATATGTGCCCGAGTGATGAAGGTAAAACATGCGTCCAGCGGGGGTCATCACTACAAGCCCGTTCTCCACCTTGTCCCATCCGACGGGAAAAATTGGTTGCTGTAGCTCATCCATGAGCTCCGAGATCTCTTCGGCCTTGTCGCTACAGAACTTGGCGCAGGTGTTGAAGTGATCTGTGCGCTCTGCGCTGTAGGGGAACTCTACGGTCAAGAACCCGTAGGAGCGAAGGAAGGCTTCCGCCTCTGGAAACAGTTCGACTTGGCAGTCATGGGACGCGAGGTCGTCAATGACGAACTCTGTCAGCTCCGGCACCCTGTCGGACATATCGCGATCGGGATGCCATCCCGCGGCAGTCAAGAGCTGATCGATTTCTTCATGCGTTGGCCCGGATGACATAATAGAATCCTTTCATGCTGCAGAGCGGTTTTACTTGTGGGGCCGCACGCCCAGTCTGGGAAGCATTGTTTCGCAGGAACGGCAGGGCGCCTTGTAGTCGCCATGCCCCAAGTTTATTTCACCTGTTTCCCGGTCTCGTTCCTCCCCGATCTGCCTGGTATGTATCGCGCTGCCGGCGAGTGCCTCTCGGGCGTGCTCGGGCGTGGTGATTTGTGTGCCGTCTGGGTCCAGCTGATGCAGACGGTCAGATATGAGTGAGACCTCGGCACAGTTTCCGTGGCCTCGCCCCCGTTCGATCGACGGGTCCGACGCGATGTCGTCGAGGACCTGCTGCACTACGGGATGTGCCTCCGGATTCGTCTGCGGTTTTGGTTTCTCCATCTCCCCCTTGTCGATCATTTTCTTCACTGTCGGCGTGATGATGGGCTTACGCTTATTGGTGCTGGTGTGCGACGTCACCGTTCCGTTGTGCAGCAGGCTCCCTGCGCACCCCTCGACTTTCCGGTCACCGCCCGGTGTCCGATTGTTGGGGTCAGCGTCGCGTGCGTCATCGGCCAAGCGTCGTGACTCATTGCTCAGCATTTCCATGCGGGCGTCCTCATCCAGATGAGACACATCGACGGGGTCGCGGCGATGATGCCTCATTTCTCCCGCGCTCCGTCCGTGCCAGTGGTCGGGGTTGCCACCAGAGGGGCTGGCCTGGCCGCCCTTCGCGCCACCACCATGCCCGCCGCCGCTCGGGGGCTGTGGTCTCCGGGGTTCCTTCTTGTCGTCCTTGCCTAGACGTTTGAAGTGGTCGGAGAGCTTCTGGTCGTTCTCGTGATGGTTCTTGGCCATCTGCTTGACGCCGCGAGTCATGTTGTCGTCGAGATGCTTCGCGGTCTTCTTGACGCCGTCCTCGATGCCTTCGATGACCTTGTCGAGCATCGTGTTTGCCGCGTCGGCGATGGCGTCTTTGCCGCGGGTGCGGCCGTGGTGACTCTTGGCTCTGCCGATTTTGCCGCCGGCCTTGTTCCGGAAGGTGCCGCCCGCACTCTCCAGTCCAGTGACCACCCGGTCGTGTTCGTCGGGGTCAAAGCTGAAGCCGCCGCTGCCGTCGGCTCCGCCGCCCCCGCCACTGCTGCCACCGGCGCTCAGCAGCTCCATCGGGCTGTCGGCGGCTGACTTTGCCGAGGACTTGGCGTCCTGGACGCCCTGTTTGAACCCTTCCTTGCCCGCCTGTGCCGCATGTCCGAGGTCTACACCGCTCTGCACTCCCAGAGCGTTGGCGCCCAGTTGCACGACCAGGTCGCCGACCATGGCGCCGAGTGCTTCCTCGACAGGCGTCAGGGCGATGCTGATGACTTGCTCGGCGACCTGCTGGCAGACCTCCTTGAAGATCCGCCGTACTGCGAGGCGAGTGATCTGCGTCCCCGCCAGAGCGCCGATCTCCGAGAGGCCGAGGGTGAACGGGGCGGCTGCCTGCGCGGCAACGACCTCTGCCGCGAGGATGCCCAGTTGGACGATCGCACCGAGCTTGGCGCCCTCGATGAGCAGCGCCACGCCGTCCAAGGCTGTGGCTGTCAGTCGGCCGCACTCACCCAGATTCCTCAGGTGAGTACCGTTGATCTTTCCCCAGTGGGTATTCAGGGCCTCTACGGCGAGCGAGCCCCCCGCGGACGAGACCAGCCCTTGGATGGCTTGGTGCGCTTCGTTCGAGCCGCTGTCGATGTCGTCGGCGAACTCCCGCATGGCGTCGGCCATAGCGCGGTAGTCGTCTTCGTCCACATTCGGCCACGACACCCCAATGACGTCAAGAACTTCGTCTGCCCAGCCAGGCAGTACTACACCCATGCGCAATCCCCCCGTTGAAAGTCTGCTCCCCTTCAAGATCTTCTCAGCAGTGAAAATCCTTCCTCAAGTTGCTTATGAGGCAAGAAAGCGCTTGGGCCGGGCTCTGCTTGCCTCTGGATGCGCCCTCTGCGTTCACAGGAGGTCTCAGCGGCGAAGAGACAGGCATGGCAGGCGGCGCCGTGCAGTCGGCTGTGGATCCGTGGGTCGTGTTCCGCGCACATCGGGTCGGAGCTGCACAGACGGGCCTCTTCGAGTGCCTGGTCGATGACTGGCCCGAGGCGGTCGCGGTGGCCGAGACAGGCCACCGTGGCCGGCTCCTTCGAGGGCCGGGACGACGGCCGCTTCCGCCGGGTGCGGATGAGACTGGAGCAGCAGGACTACCAGCGGGCGGCCGAGGCCCATCGGGTGGGTGACGACGTGGTGGTGAAGGGCGATCTGACGGCGCTGGGGACCGCTCCTCGGATGGAGCGGATCGTCGAGTTCGTCATCCAGCGCCCGGAAGACTGACCCTGGGAGCCCTATGAATAGCGGGGCAGACCGTCGGTCGAGATCGTCCACTCGCCGATGGTGACGTCCTCGCCGTAGACGAAGTCCTTGCGGGTGGCGTACCGGGGGCCATCGGGTGTGGAGTGGATGTCGGAGAGGACGGCTCCTGCCCCCTCGCGCGGATCGAAGATCACGTAAAGGGGGATGCCGAGCAGTGGATAGTCCCGCATCTTGCTCACCCAGTCGTTGTCCGGGTTGGAGCGAGAGACGATCTCGATGGCGGCGATGAGCGTATGCGGGTCGAAGGACCCGTCCCCTTCCATATCCGCTTCGGCGATCACCATCACGTCAGGGCGACGCATGATGCCCTCAGGTTCGTTTTCGACATCCGGTTCCCCCGTGTGAGCCACGAGCTCTTCCGGCATGACCTTTTCCAGGCGTTTCCGGAGGCGTAGCGCGGTGAGTTCGTGTGGCTTGACGGGCGACGTCATGTCGAGGACGATCCCTTCCTTCGTGATCTCGAATTTGCCCGGCAGGGTGTCGTCCGTCGACTGAACGAATGCCTTCATCACCTGGTACAGATGAGTGCCTCGCCGGGCATCGTCCGGGGCGATGGTCATGGCGTGCGCTCCTCGTCTGTGCTCACGGGCAAGGGTCGTCACGGTCATGCTAAGCGGCCTTTCTCTGGTCGGTTCGGCAGTCGCGGCAGTGCCCCGGCTCCGGAGCGCGGAAGGCGCGGTCGCAGCTCTCGCAGGTCTGGAACGGGTCGGGCCGTAAGGCCGGACGTACGACCGCGGTGGGCAGGGGCGCCGGCAGCAGCGCGGTGAGGCGGTGCGCGAGCAGGGCGGCCGGGTGCTTCAGGTCGCCTGGGAGGCGAGCGGTCAGCGTGCGGCGTAGGGCATCGGGGCTGACCCCGCGCTCCAGCCAGGCCGCTGCGGCCGGGGCCAGGTGGCGTACGTCCCGCTCGGCGAGCAGCAGCCGGGGTTCGTGGCGGCGCAGCTCGGCGAGGAGGGCGGCGGCGGTGCGGTGGCGCTCCGGGTCGGTGGTGTGCGGCTGGGGGAGCGGTTCCTGTGGGGCGGGGCCAGGCGTCGGCGAGGGTGCAGGCGCCGCCGGCTGTACGGGTGCGGGCGCAGGCTCCGGGGCGTGTGTGGGCCCGGGGGCGCGTGTGGGCTCCGGAGCGCGTGCGGGCTCCGGAGCGCGTGCGGGCTCGGCGGCGCGTGTGGGCTCCGCGGTCGGTGTGGGCTGTGGAGCCGGTTCGTGCACCGCGGCGGTGACTGCTTTCGGCTGGTTGTACGAGACCGTGCGGGTGACGACCTTGCCGCCAGGAAGCCGTTCCCGGGTGCGCTTCAAGTAGCCGTGGGCTTCAAGCTCCCGCAGGGCTCCGGCGATGCGGTGCTCGCTCTCGGGGAAGCGGGCGGCCAGGAACTTGATGCCGACCAGGGCGCCGGCGGGCAGCGACTGGATGTGGCAGGCGAGCCCGATCGCGAGGAGGGAGAGCTCGCGGTGCTGGGCGAGGTGATTGCCGACGACCGTGTAGCGGGCGGTGTGCCGGGTGTTGAGGTGGACGACACCGGATCGGGCGGTCGGGCGGGGATCGGCTGACGAGGCGCGCGAGGGCGCGCTAGGGTGCTGCAAAGCCATCGGGAAGCTCCTACTTCCTCGGTGGTCAGGCCCTCGATCGGGATTCGCAGTCCCGGCCGGGGGCCGTCGCATGTCTGGAGTTGTCGCGGCGAGCATATGCCGGTCAACCCGCCCGAAATCCAGCCCAGTTGGCCGATGTCACCCGAGTGAGTGACGGGAGGCCGGAGGGGTCGGGAAGGGTACTTTTCCTCCGGTCTTTGACTCCTTGATGTCGTGCAACGCCGGGTCGCGCTCAGCCGCGTCGTCCGCCACCGGGTCGCGGCAGATGTGATCCGGTGAAGAGGTCGATTTCCGCCCACACCGTCTTGCAGGGGACGGGCCCCAAGAGCACGCCCCAGCGGTCGGCGAGCGCTTCGACGAGCAGGAGGCCACGCCCCGATGTGCCGTCGGCGGTCTGCTCCAGGGGGACGGGCAGCCGTTCGGCGCGTGCATCGGTCACCTCGATACGGAGCGTGTCGCCGTGGACGGTGAGCGTGAGCCGGAAGTCCCGTCCTGGCACGCGCCCGTGGAGCGCCGCGTTGGCGGCCAGCTCCCCGATGACATGGGCGGCGGCATCCAGGGGGAGCCCCCAGGAACGGAGCTGCTCGGTCGCGAGCAGCCGGGCGAGCCGGGCGAGCCGGGCGAGCCGGGCGCCTCGGCGGGTGGCGGAGAGCTGGATGGCGAACTGTCGTGTGCTGCTGTCAGGGCGGGTGATTTCTCGATTCATGTCACTCAGCGTGGTGATGTGCGTGCACAGCGAGAAGTGGTGACGCCCATGCGTACGGAGACTGTCCCGGGCTTGTCCGGTCCTGTCCCGGCTGTCGGGAGTGACATCGCGGTAAGGGAGGGCGTTGACCAGGAACGGGATCTCGGAGGTGGTCACGGATGGGCGTGGACGGCGGGAACGTGGGCGGCGACGACGTGGACAGCGGGGCGGACGAGCCGGGCTGGGACGTCGATCCGGACGACGAGTCGGGGGCGGCGGTGGTGGCGACGGTGGGCCGCCAGCTCAAGGCGTGGCGTGAGGCGGCCGGGCTGCGGGCCGGTGAGTTCGGGGCGGCGATCGGGTACGGGGAGGACCTGATCTACAAGGTGGAGGGCGGACGCCGCATCCCCCGGCCGGAGCTCCTGGACAGGGCGGACGAGGTGCTGGGGGCGGGCGGCAAGCTCGCCGTGATGAAGCAGGATGTGGCGGAGGCCCGGTATCCGAAGAAGGTGCGGGACTTGGCGAAGCTGGAGGCCAGGGCGGTCGAGTTGCTCTCGTACGGCGACCACAATCTGCACGGGCTATTGCAGACGGATGACTATGCGCGAGCACTCTTTGAGATGCGGCAGCCCGCGTACGGGCAGGATGAGATCGAACGGGCGGTTGCCGGTCGCGTGGCCAGGCGGTCCATCTTCGAGCGGTCGCCTGCTCCTGCGCTGAGCTTCGTGCAGGAAGAGGTGACACTGCGCCGCCCGCTCGGAGGCAGAATGGTGCTACGCCGACAGCTCGAACGTCTCCTGGAGGTGGGGCAGTTGCGGCATGTCACGATCCAGGTCATGCCGACCGCCCGAGTGGAGCACGCCGGAATGCAGGGTGAGACGCAGGTGCTGAAGTTCGGGGACGGAACGGCGGTGGGGCGCTCCGAGGGGGCGTTCGCTGGCCGTGCAATCTCCGACCTGAAACAGCTCCGGATCCTTGAGCTGCGGTATGGCATGATCCGGGCCCAGGCTCTCACGCCAGGGGAGTCGCTGGCCTTCATCGAGCGAGTGCTGGGAGAGACGTGATGCGCAAGGCATCTGCCGGGGACGCTTCCGCGCTGGAGTGGTTCAAGAGCAGCTACAGCGACAGCAGCAACAGCAGCGAGTGCGTTGAGGTCGCCTGCACCCCCGGCACGGTCCTTGTCCGTGACTCCAAGGTCACCCAGGGGCCTCGGCTCGGCTTCACGCCCGGCGCATGGGCCGACTTCCTCTCGTACACGACCGAGCGCTGAACGCCGACCGACCCCACGGCTAGCCTCGGGCTTTCACGAAGGGGGCTGTCCGAGGGCTGATCAAATAGGCGAGGAGTGCCTCTGAGCTGGGACGATAGGACTTGTCAAAGGTCCTGCTCGTCGCCGGGAGAGAAGCACTTCCCGGGTGAAGAAGCGTAGCGGGTCGTACCCGCCTGTCCGAGTTGAGGGCAACGGCCGTGCGGTGGTCTCGCAGTCCGGTGCTGTCCTGCTGGTGGAGACGGTCCGCAAGAGCGGCGTGGATGCTGCGTTGTCGGCGGCGCTCGTGCCGTGGTGCAAGCCACGGACGGTGCACGACCCAGGCGAGGCCTTGCTGGACTGATCCGCACCGACTCCGCCGGCGGCACCCATAAGTTCCTCGACTGGCTCACCGCGCGTGGACGGTGGCTGTCGCGTAATGCGGGCCGTTGAGTCACGCCCTCACGAATTCAGCCTCAGTGACTCCACGCTCAAGCGGCGCTCACCACTGACGGATCGAGGCCAGTTCCGTGCTGAGTTACGGGACAGCCGTTGAGTAGGTGCGCAAAGATCAAGCCATCTGTCACAGTTCCTACTGGAGGGAAGGGTGAAATCAATTCGCTAAATTCGGGTGAAAGGTGGAGAGTGTGCACCAAGTCGGGTCCATGAACCAGTCAAAGTAGTTTTCGGCGACGTTCAATCTGCTTGACTGCCGCCATTCCTGCATGGAGGATCCTTCCGAAACCTCACACGAGGGTCGAACAGGGGGATATCGTGAAGGAATTCGGAAGAGCGATAATTTTTGTCTTTGTGAGCGTGGCGCTCGCGGTTTGCAGCTTTGCCGCCCCGGCAGCTGCATACAGCCCTCAGGGTGACACCGCCACCGGTAATACCGGAATTGAAGCCACCGACGGTCTCACGGCCGGGCAGCCCGTAATCCACACACGCGGCGACGGGGTGAAGCCGCCCGCGGATCTGGGTAACCCCTCTGAGTGGGGTGTAGTAAAGATCGAAATCAACGATTCGGTTGTCCGGCCGTTGGGAAATGCCTGCAAAGAAGTCACTCATGGCACGTGGTGCTATGGGTGGGAGTCGGCGGGTGTGAATGGAAAGAAGTGCTATTCGAACTACCGCGCGGATACGGGCCACCTTACTACAGTGAGGGTTCGTAACGTCGACTATTCAAGCGGCTGGGTGGCGAAGAACGCGACTTCCTACGCCAATGTAACCATTGGCCTGGCATATACTTGCTACGCCTACTACAATAACGCTTAAATGCGACCCCCGCGTTGCGGGGTGAATTCCTGCTAGGCGGGGTGGGCTGGCGTGCGACTCTGGGTCCACACGGGCAACCGTGTGGACCCAGGGCTCTGCTGTCTCCGCTTGGGCTCAGACTGGATGGGGAAGAGAAATCGGAAACTTTCCGGGCGCTCGTGCTTTGTCGCTGGCAGCACCACTCGGGGTTGGTTTGCTGCTTGGCCTACTAGGCCCTCTTGCTGGAAAGTGGGACAGTCCCGCCAGTGTAGTCGTGGATGTAATTTTCTCCGGCGGGTGGTCATGGGCCTGTTACGCATTTCTGGTGGGCTATTTCCGTCAATCCAAAATTGAATCAGTCATTCTTGCGCCTCTTGGACTGGCTATCGGGGTGGTTACTTACTACCTATTTAAGGATTCGATTCTTGCCGCCGCCCCGGACGGATTGCAAGCCGACACCTCAGGTTCAGGTTCTAAAATTGGGGTATGGGGAGTGCTGGCGTTTGTATTCGGGGCACCTCTTGGTCTCTTGGGTAACGTCGCGCGAGTGCCAGGCATTGGTGGTCTCTTCTTTCGGCTGCTTATTCCGCTCGTAGCCTTTTACGAGACCTCTATGCGCTTGGCTGGGGAGTCGCGTGGGCAAGGTTTGGTTGTCACAAATACCTGGAATGCTGTTCGATTCATCGCAGTGGCTGTTGCGTTCGCTCTGGTGGGGCACACAATCTGGAGTTGGTGGCACGCTCGACGTACTCGTTCTTCGAGATCTGAAGACTTGATTGCCGACAAGCCCGAGAGGTGAGCTGAGTTGAATTCGCGGACGGCACCCTAATCCCGGTGCGCGCGTCGGCGCGTCCAGCCGCAACTACAGGTTGCGCCGCAATGCGATAAGGTACAGCGCTTACGCATCACCCCCACTCGCGGTCGCGCCTTAGCCTCGCGCTTTCACGAAGCGAGCTGTCCGAGGCTTGATCAAAAACGCGGCGCGGCTGCTTTCGATGACGTCGCAGCGTCATGCAACAACGCAGAAAAATGTGTCGTAGAGGGGGCCCATGGCAAATCCATTGATGCCTTTGAGGCCTTCTGGCACCGCTACAAGAATGGGAGTAAGGGTTGGCTGTCGGAGACGGCTCACGCCTGTCGACAGATGGCGAAGGCTCTGGCTGACAACAGTTCACGGAGTGCACGCTCTCCGGGGTCTGCTGCGGCAAGGCGGCGCGCCGCTTCCGTGGACATCGGCTCGTCGAAAGGTGCGATGGCGACGACGAGGAGGGCAATCTGGAAACCGAGGTCAAAGGTGAGCTGCTTACGGATCGCCAGTCGCGCGATGCCACGTTCAATGGCTGCGCAGATATCGTCCAGGCAGGAACCAATGATATCGCGCCGCAGGATCGCGCTAACGTGCTGATCGAACTGCACGAGATCCACGATCTTGAACAGGGTGCGGGCTGCCGCGATTCGATCTGCGGCGCTGCTCCGCTCATCGATCATGTCTGCACTGCTGCCGACAGCTTGGGCGAGTTGCCCGAAGGTGTCGTCCTCGCTGTGAATTCGGTCGTACGACGCGTCTTTCCAGACCACGTTCTCCGGAGCAGATGCAGCAGTGACGACCGCCCCGTACCCAATTGGGTCTGCCCAACTAGTCAATGCGCAGCAAGCAAGGAACCGTTCGATTGGGTCTACGGATTCGTCCTGCAGGATTTCCACGAGGCCATCGGTACGCTCGACATATCCTCCGTCGAGCGCCTCGGCGATTACATCGTCCGGGTCGGCGGATTCACCGTCAAAGTCTGTAAAGAGCAGGGATCGCAGGAGGGCGCTCGGCTGCCATGCGGCGGAGATATCGGGCACGGAACTCTTCCTCTCTCCTCTTAGGGCCCGGAAGTGGGGAACGGGCCGCTGATGTACTCCTTGGGATGAGCCGGAAGTCCCGTCCCGGCACGCGCCCGTGGAGCGCCGCGTTGGCGGCCAGCTCCCCGACGACACATGGGCGGCGGCATCCAGGGGGAGCCCCCCCAGGAACGGAGCTGTTCGGTCGCGAGCAGCCGGGCGAGCCGGGCGCCTCAGCGGGTGGCGGAGAGCTGGATCTGGATGGTGAACCGCTGGGTGCTGGCGCCGGTGCCGGAAGGGGCACAGGGGTGGTCTTGCCCAGGCCCACGTCGTCGGCGCTCAGCAGATTTCCGCGTGCGCACCACCCGAGGGGGCGCCGTTCTGCCCGATGGTCGGGTAGTCTCTCCCGCTTCAGTTGGCCAGCTGTGTCGCGCGTATGGCACACTGTCCAGGTTGCTCGGTTGAGTGCCGATGCTGCGCGCCTCCCGCCGGGAGGACTGGAAGCGAGTCCCAGGTATTCGTCGTCCCTTCTCAGGGCCGGAAATACGGGAATCTTCCGGGAAGCGTCAGCGGGGTGCCTCAGCCAGGCGCCCGGTGGGTGTCCTACCCCCACGCATTCCTTCTAGAAGGATCCCCCTTGTGGGGATTTTCCGGAAGGCGCGCGACACGCCCGACCGCGGGGGTCGGAGGTGGGACGGTGCTCCTCACGGAGCACAGCGCATCGGGTCCCAGAGCGTTTACGAGAGACAGGACTACGAAGTAGCCATGGCGGGACAGAAGATCCGCATCCGGCTCAAGGCCTACGACCACGAGGTCATCGACTCTTCGGCGAAGAAGATCGTCGAGACGGTGACCCGTACTGGTGCGTCGGTCGCGGGCCCGGTGCCGCTGCCCACTGAGAAGAACGTGTACTGCGTCATCAAGTCGCCGCACAAGTACAAGGACGCGCGCGAGCACTTCGAGATGCGCACGCACAAGCGCCTGATCGACATCCTCGACCCGACGCCCAAGACCGTTGACTCGCTGATGCGCCTGGACCTTCCGGCCGGCGTTGACATCGAGATCAAGCTCTGAGAGGCGCGGAAGAGATGGCTAAGCAGATCAAGGGCATCCTGGGCGAGAAGCTCGGCATGACCCAGGTCTGGGACGAGAACAACCGTGTCGTCCCGGTCACTGTGGTCAAGGCCGGCCCCTGTGTCGTTACCCAGGTGCGCACCAATGACCAGGACGGTTACGACTCCGTCCAGATCGCCTTCGGCGAGATCGACCCGCGCAAGGTGAACAAGCCCCTCAAGGGCCACTTCGCGAAGGCCGACGTCACCCCCCGTCGCCACCTTGTCGAGGTCCGTACCACCGATGCCGGTGAGTACACCCTCGGCCAGGAAGTGACCGCTGAGACCTTCGAGTCCGGCGTCAAGGTGGACGTGACCGGCAAGAGCAAGGGCAAGGGCTTCGCCGGCGTCATGAAGCGTCACGGCTTCCACGGCGGCAAGGCGTCCCACGGTGCCCACCGCGTGCACCGTAAGCCTGGCTCCATCGGTGGCTGCGCCACCCCGGGCCGCGTGTTCAAGGGCATGCGGATGGCCGGCCGTATGGGCAATGAGCGGGTCACCACCCAGAACCTGACCGTCCACGCCGTTGACGCGGAGAAGGGTCTGCTGCTCATCAAGGGCGCAGTTCCTGGTCCGAACGGCGGCCTCGTCCTGGTCCGTACCGCGGCCAAGGGGGCCTGAGGTAACCGATGAGCACCATTGACATCCTTTCGCCGGCAGGCGACAAGGCCGGTACCGTCGAGCTCCCCACGGAGATCTTCGACGCCAAGGTCAGCATTCCGCTGATCCACCAGGTCGTTGTCGCCCAGCTGGCCGCTGCCCGTCAGGGCACGCACAAGACCAAGACTCGCGGCGAGGTCCGCGGCGGTGGCAAGAAGCCGTACCGCCAGAAGGGCACCGGCCGCGCGCGCCAGGGTTCGACCCGTGCGCCGCAGTTCGCCGGCGGTGGCGTCGTCCACGGCCCCGTGCCGCGTGACTACAGCCAGCGGACCCCGAAGAAGATGAAGGTCGCCGCCCTGCGCGGTGCCCTCACCGACCGGGCCCGCAACAGCCGTATCCACGTCGTTGCCGGCGTGGTCGAGGGCGACATCTCCACCAAGGCCGCCAAGACTCTCCTCGGCAAGGTCAGCGAGCGCAAGAACGTGCTGCTGGTCGTCGAGCGCAGCGACGAGGCCGCGTGGCTGTCCGCCCGCAACCTGCCCCAGGTTCACATCCTGGAGCCGGGCCAGCTGAACACGTACGACGTGCTCGTCTCCGACGACGTGGTCTTCACCAAGGCCGCCTTCGAGTCCTTCGTGTCTGGCCCCAAGGCCGCTGAGACCGAAGGGAGCGACGCCTGATGACTGAGGCCGTCGTCACCAGCAAGACCTTCTCGGACCCGCGCGACGTGCTCGTCAAGCCGGTTGTCTCGGAGAAGAGCTACGCCCTGCTGGACGAGAACAAGTACACGTTCATCGTCGCACCGGGCTCGAACAAGACCCAGATCAAGCAGGCCGTCGAGGCGGTCTTCTCGGTCAAGGTCACCGGGGTCAACACGAT
Organism: Streptomyces sp. NPDC054765; assembly: GCF_053612065.1. Taxonomy (NCBI): domain Bacteria; kingdom Bacillati; phylum Actinomycetota; class Actinomycetes; order Kitasatosporales; family Streptomycetaceae; genus Streptomyces; species Streptomyces sp. NPDC054765. The sequence continues at coordinate 147,046 of NZ_JBSHBP010000006.1, forward strand.
CAACCGGCAGGGCAAGCGCAAGCGCACCCGTACCGGTTACGGCAAGCGGGCCAACACCAAGCGCGCCATCGTGACCCTCGCCGAGGGCGACCGTATCGACATCTTCGGCGGCCCGGTCTCCTAACGGAGTCCGAGTCGTCCGGAATCGGACGAGGACTGAGAAATGGGTATCCGCAAGTACAAGCCGACGACCCCGGGCCGTCGTGGCTCCAGCGTCGCCGACTTTGTCGAGATCACGCGGTCCACGCCGGAGAAGTCGCTGGTCCGCCCGCTGCACAGCAAGGGCGGCCGTAACAACGCCGGTCGTGTGACCGTTCGCCACCAGGGCGGTGGCCACAAGCGCGCCTACCGAGTGATCGACTTCCGTCGTCACGACAAGGACGGCGTGCCGGCCAAGGTCGCGCACATCGAGTACGACCCGAACCGCACCGCGCGCATCGCGCTGCTGCACTACGCAGACGGCGAGAAGCGCTACATCATCGCGCCCCGTGGCCTGGCCCAGGGTGCTCGGATTGAGAACGGCCCTGGCGCCGACATCAAGCCGGGCAACAACCTGCCGCTGCGCCACATCCCCGTGGGTACGACGATCCACGCGATCGAGCTGCGTCCGGGCGGCGGTGCGAAGTTCGCCCGCTCGGCCGGTGCCTCCGTGCAGCTGCTGGCGAAGGAGGGCCGCATGGCTCACCTTCGTATGCCGTCCGGTGAAATCCGCCTGGTCGACGTGCGCTGCCGCGCCACCGTCGGCGAGGTCGGCAACGCCGAGCAGTCGAACATCAACTGGGGCAAGGCCGGCCGTATGCGCTGGAAGGGCGTCCGCCCGACCGTGCGTGGTGTCGTGATGAACCCGGTTGACCACCCGCACGGTGGTGGTGAGGGCAAGACTTCCGGTGGTCGCCACCCGGTCTCGCCCTGGGGCCAGAAGGAGGGTCGTACTCGCTCGCCGAAGAAGGCAAGCAACAAGTACATCGTCCGCCGCCGCAAGACGAACAAGAAGCGCTAGGAGCGGGTTTAGATGCCGCGTAGTCTCAAGAAGGGGCCCTTCGTCGACGACCACCTTTCCAAGAAGGTGGATGTTCAGAACGATGCCGGCACCAAGAACGTCATCAAGACCTGGTCCCGCCGCTCCATGATCGTCCCGGCCATGCTCGGCCACACGATCGCGGTGCACGACGGCCGCAAGCACGTCCCGGTGTTCGTCACCGAGTCGATGGTCGGCCACAAGCTCGGCGAGTTTGCGCCGACCCGCACCTTCCGCGGCCACGAGAAGGACGACCGCAAGTCGCGGCGTCGTTGATCGGCGGAGTGCGAAGACTATGACTGACACCGAAGGGACAACCATGGAAGCCAGGGCCCAGGCGCGGTACATCCGCGTCACGCCCATGAAGGCCCGCCGCGTGGTGGACCTTATCCGTGGCATGAATGCCACGGAGGCTCAGGCGGTCCTGCGTTTCGCCCCGCAGGCCGCGAGCGTGCCGGTGGGCAAGGTGCTCGACAGCGCCATTGCCAACGCCGCGCACAACTACGACCACACCGACGCCGGCAGCCTCGTCATCTCCGAGGCATATGTCGACGAGGGCCCGACCCTGAAGCGGTTCCGTCCGCGTGCCCAGGGCCGTGCCTACCGGATCCGCAAGCGGACCAGCCACATCACCGTGGTCGTCAGCAGCAAGGAAGGAACCCGGTAATGGGCCAGAAGGTTAACCCGCACGGGTTCCGGCTCGGCATCACCACCGACTTCAAGTCGCGTTGGTACGCCGACAAGCTGTACAAGGACTACGTCAAGGAAGACGTCGCCATTCGTCGCATGATGACGAAGGGCATGGAGCGCGCCGGTATCTCCAAGGTGGAGATCGAGCGCACCCGTGAGCGCGTCCGCGTTGACATCCACACCGCTCGTCCGGGCATCGTCATCGGCCGCCGCGGCGCCGAGGCCGACCGCATCCGCGGCGAGCTGGAGAAGCTGACCGGCAAGCAGGTCCAGCTGAACATCCTCGAGGTCAAGAACCCCGAGGTGGACGCTCAGCTGGTGGCCCAGGCCGTCGCCGAGCAGCTGTCCTCCCGCGTCTCCTTCCGTCGCGCCATGCGTAAGAGCATGCAGTCGACGATGAAGGCCGGCGCCAAGGGCATCAAGATCCAGTGCGGTGGCCGTCTCGGCGGCGCCGAGATGTCCCGCTCGGAGTTCTACCGCGAGGGCCGTGTGCCCCTGCACACGCTCCGTGCGAACGTCGACTACGGCTTCTTCGAGGCCAAGACCACCTTCGGCCGTATCGGTGTGAAGGTCTGGATCTACAAGGGCGACGTCAAGAACATCGCCGAGGTTCGCGCCGAGAACGCTGCCGCCCGTGCGGGTAACCGCCCGGCCCGCGGTGGCGGCAACGACCGCCCGCGTCGCGGTGGCGAGCGCGGTGGCCGCGGCGGCCGCAAGCCGCAGCAGCAGAGCGCCGCTGCCGAGGCCCCCAAGGCCGAGGCTGCTGCCGCTGCTCCGGCGGAGACCCCCGGAACGGAGGCCTGACCGACATGCTGATCCCTCGCAGGGTCAAGCACCGCAAGCAGCACCACCCGAAGCGCAGTGGTATGGCCAAGGGTGGCACCGAGCTGGCCTTCGGTGAGTACGGCATTCAGGCCGTCACCCCGGCTTACGTGACGAACCGTCAGATCGAGTCCGCTCGTATCGCGATGACCCGTCACATCAAGCGTGGCGGCAAGGTCTGGATCAACATTTACCCGGACCGCCCGCTCACGAAGAAGCCGGCCGAAACCCGCATGGGTTCCGGTAAGGGTTCTCCGGAGTGGTGGGTCGCGAACGTCAAGCCCGGTCGGGTGATGTTCGAGCTGTCCTTCCCGAACGAAAAGGTTGCCAAGGAGGCGCTGACCCGCGCCGCCCACAAGCTTCCGATGAAGTGCCGCATTGTGCGGCGCGAGGCAGGTGAGTCGTGATGGCGGCCGGTATCAAGGCGACCGAGCTGCGCGAGCTGAATGACGAGGACCTCGTCGGCAAGCTTCGTGAGGCCAAGGAGGAGCTGTTCAACCTCCGCTTCCAGGCGGCGACCGGACAGCTCGAGAACCACGGTCGGCTCAAGTCCGTCCGTAAGGACATCGCCCGGATCTACACCCTGATGCGTGAGCGCGAGCTGGGCATCGAGACGGTGGAGAGCGCCTGATGAGCGAGAAGAATGTGACTGAGACGAACGAGCGCGGTTTCCGCAAGACCCGTGAGGGTCTCGTCGTCAGCGACAAGATGGACAAGACCGTCGTCGTCGCTGTCGAGGACCGCGTCAAGCACGCGCTGTACGGCAAGGTCATCCGCCGTACCAACAAGCTCAAGGCGCACGACGAGCAGAACGCTGCCGGCGTCGGCGACCGCGTCCTCCTGATGGAGACCCGGCCGCTGTCCGCCACCAAGCGCTGGCGCATCGTCGAGATCCTCGAGAAGGCCAAGTAATCCCTCCTAGGGGGACCCCCTAGGAACAGTTCCGCCAGGCTCGGCAGGGGCTCGACTCGTCAGAGGACGCCCCTGCCGGGAACCGGCAGACAAACAGGAGATAGACGTGATCCAGCAGGAGTCGCGACTGCGTGTCGCCGACAACACTGGTGCGAAGGAGATCCTTTGCATTCGTGTTCTCGGTGGTTCCGGTCGCCGCTACGCGGGCATCGGTGACGTCATCGTCGCCACCGTGAAGGATGCGATCCCCGGTGGCAACGTGAAGAAGGGTGACGTCATCAAGGCGGTCATCGTTCGCACCGTCAAGGAGCGCCGCCGTCCGGACGGCTCGTACATCCGCTTCGACGAGAACGCGGCCGTCATCCTCAAGAACGATGGCGACCCCCGCGGCACCCGCATCTTCGGCCCCGTGGGCCGGGAGCTGCGCGAGAAGAAGTTCATGAAGATCATCTCGCTCGCGCCGGAGGTGCTGTAACCGATGAAGATCAAGAAGGGCGACCTGGTCCAGGTCATCACCGGTAAGGACAAGGGCAAGCAGGGCAAGGTCATCCAGGCCTTCCCCCGCGAGGACCGTGTCCTGGTCGAGGGTGTCAACCGGGTCAAGAAGCACACCAAGGCCGGACAGTCCGCTCGTGGTTCGAAGACCGGCGGCATCGTGACGACCGAAGCCCCTGTCCACGTGAGCAACGTTCAGCTCGTCGTGGAGAAGGACGGAAACAAGGTCGTCACCCGCGTCGGATACCGCTTCGACGACGAGGGCAACAAGATCCGCGTTGCCAAGCGGACCGGTGAGGACATCTGATGACTGCCACCACCAACGCGCCGCGTCTCAAGACGCGCTACCGCGAAGAGATCGCCGGGAAGCTGAAGGACGAGTTCTCCTACGAGAACGTCATGCAGATCCCCGGTCTGACCAAGATCGTGGTCAACATGGGCGTGGGCGACGCCGCCCGCGACTCCAAGCTGATCGAGGGCGCCATCCGCGACCTCACCACGATCACCGGACAGAAGCCGGCCGTCACCAAGGCCCGTAAGTCCATCGCGCAGTTCAAGCTGCGTGAGGGCCAGCCGATCGGTGCCCACGTCACCCTCCGTGGTGACCGCATGTGGGAGTTCCTGGACCGCCTGCTGTCGCTGGCGCTGCCGCGCATCCGCGACTTCCGTGGTCTGTCCCCGAAGCAGTTCGACGGTCGGGGCAACTACACCTTCGGTCTCACGGAGCAGGTCATGTTCCACGAGATCGACCAGGACAAGATCGACCGGACGCGGGGCATGGACATCACCGTGGTCACCACGGCGTCCAACGACGATGAGGGCCGCGCCCTGCTTCGTCACCTCGGCTTCCCGTTCAAGGAGAACTGACCGTGGCGAAGAAGGCTCTGATCGCTAAGGCGGCTCGTAAGCCGAAGTTTGCTGTCCGCGCGTACACGCGTTGCCAGCGCTGCGGCCGTCCGCACTCCGTCTACCGCAAGTTCGGCCTGTGCCGCGTGTGCCTTCGTGAGATGGCTCACCGTGGCGAGCTGCCGGGCGTGACCAAGAGCTCCTGGTAAATCCCTAGTTGGGATGACCAGGGCTCTCGGTAAGCATTCGGCCGGTGGGCGCCCCACCCCTTCTTTCCCGTAGGGTAGAAGGGTTTGGGGCCCCGCCGCCCGAGACCGACCGCGGGCCGAGCCCGCATAAAGTCGCTTACTACGCCGTAGGTCCCCGCGCCGCACCCGTCCCGACTCTGATCGGGGAGAGGGATGGCGCACATAGGAAACCCCGGCGAGAGAGGCCGAAGGCCAATTCATGACCATGACTGATCCCATCGCAGACATGCTGACCCGTCTGCGTAACGCGAACTCGGCATACCACGACGACGTCGTGATGCCGCACAGCAAGATCAAGTCGCACATCGCGGAGATCCTCCAGCAGGAGGGCTACATCACCGGCTGGCGCGTCGAGGACGCCGAGGTGGGCAAGAACCTCGTCCTCGAGCTGAAGTTCGGCCCGAACCGCGAGCGCTCGATCGCCGGCATCAAGCGGATCTCGAAGCCGGGCCTGCGGGTCTACGCAAAGTCCACAAGTCTGCCGAAGGTTCTCGGCGGCCTGGGCGTGGCGATCATCTCCACGTCCCACGGTCTCCTGACCGGCCAGCAGGCCAGCAAGAAGGGCGTGGGTGGGGAAGTCCTCGCCTACGTCTGGTAACCAGGGAACGGAGGAATAGCTAATGTCGCGTATTGGCAAGCTGCCCATCCAGGTTCCCGCTGGTGTGGACGTCACCATCGAGGGCCGTACGGTCGCGGTGAAGGGCCCCAAGGGTTCCCTCTCGCACACCGTCGCGGCGCCCATCGAGGTCGCCAAGGGTGAGGACGGCGTCATCAGCGTCACCCGCCCGAACGACGAGCGTCAGAACAAGGCCCTGCACGGCCTGTCCCGCACGCTGGTGGCGAACATGATCACCGGCGTGACCCAGGGCTACAGCAAGGCGCTCGAGATCAGCGGTGTCGGTTACCGCGTCCAGGCGAAGGGCTCCAACCTGGAGTTCTCCCTGGGCTACAGCCACCCGATCCTGATCGAGGCACCCGAGGGCATCTCCTTCAAGGTCGAGTCCCCGACCAAGCTCAGCGTCGAGGGCATCGACAAGCAGAAGGTCGGCGAGGTTGCGGCGAACATCCGCAAGCTGCGCAAGCCTGACCCGTACAAGGCCAAGGGCGTCAAGTACGCCGGCGAGGTCATCCGCCGCAAGGTCGGAAAGGCTGGTAAGTAAGCCATGGCATACGGTGTGAAGATCGCCAAGGGCGACGCTTACAAGCGGGCCGCCGCGAAGCGGCGCCACATCCGCATCCGTAAGCGGATTTCGGGTACCCCGGACCGTCCGCGTCTGGTGGTGACGCGGTCCAACCGTGGCATCACCGCGCAGGTCATCGACGACATTGCGGGCCACACGGTGGCCTCGGCGTCGAGCCTGGACGCGTCGATCCGTGGTGGCGAGGGCGACAAGAGCGCTCAGGCCAAGAAGGTCGGCTCCCTGGTTGCCGAGCGTGCCAAGGCCGCCGGTGTCGAGGCCGTCGTGTTCGACCGTGGTGGCAAGCAGTACGCCGGGCGGATTGCCGCTCTGGCCGACGCCGCCCGCGAAGCCGGGCTGAAGTTCTAAGCCCCGGTTCCGGAGCTAGCGGACGTAACAGAGAGAGGTAAATCCAATGGCTGGACCCCAGCGCCGCGGGAGCGGTGCCGGTGGCGGCGAGCGGCGGGACCGGAAGGGTCGCGACGGTGGCGCTGCCGCCGAGAAGACCGCATATGTTGAGCGCGTTGTCGCGATCAACCGTGTCGCCAAGGTTGTCAAGGGTGGCCGTCGCTTCAGCTTCACCGCGCTGGTCGTGGTGGGCGACGGTGACGGCACCGTAGGTGTCGGTTACGGCAAGGCCAAGGAAGTTCCGGCTGCCATCGCCAAGGGCGTGGAAGAGGCCAAGAAGAACTTCTTCAAGGTCCCCCGTATCCAGGGCACCATCCCTCACCCCATCCAGGGCGAGAAGGCTGCGGGCGTCGTCCTGCTCAAGCCGGCTTCCCCCGGTACCGGTGTGATCGCCGGTGGCCCCGTGCGTGCCGTTCTGGAGTGCGCGGGCATCCACGACGTGCTGAGCAAGTCGCTCGGCTCGTCGAACCCGATCAACATCGTGCACGCCACGGTGACCGCGCTTCGGGGCCTTCAGCGCCCCGAGGAGATCGCGGCCCGTCGTGGCCTGCCGCTGGAGGACGTTGCTCCCGCCGCTCTGCTGCGGGCGCGTGCCGGGGTGACCGCGTAATGGCGCACCTCAAGATCACGCAGACGAAGTCCTACATCGGTAGCAAGCAGAACCACCGTGACACCCTTCGGTCGCTCGGGCTCAAGCGCCTGCACGACTCGGTTGTCAAGGAGGACCGCCCCGAGTTCCGCGGCATGGTGCACACCGTCCGCCACCTCGTGACGGTTGAGGAGGTCGACTGACATGGCGGAGAACAACCCGCTGAAGGTCCACAACCTCCGGCCCGCCCCGGGCGCCAAGACCGCCAAGACCCGTGTGGGTCGTGGTGAGGCGTCCAAGGGTAAGACCGCTGGTCGTGGTACCAAGGGCACGAAGGCCCGTTACCAGGTTCCGGAGCGCTTCGAGGGCGGGCAGATGCCCCTCCACATGCGCCTCCCGAAGCTGAAGGGCTTCAAGAACCCCGCGCACAAGCAGTTCCAGGTCGTGAACCTGGACAAGCTGGCCGAGCTCTACCCGCAGGGTGGCGAGGTCACGGTGGCCGACCTGGTCGCCAAGGGCGCGGTGCGCAAGAACGAGCTCGTCAAGGTGCTCGGCGCCGGCGAGATCTCCGTGGCGCTGCAGGTTTCGGTTGACGCCGTTTCCGGCTCCGCCAAGGAGAAGATCGCCGCTGCCGGCGGCACCGTCACCGAGCTCATCTGAGTTCGTCGGTTCAACTGACCGGGGATGCCCATCGTTTGGGCATCCCCGGTTGGTCGTTCCACGGGGGTACGGTCGCCGGTAAGGTGGGATGGACTGTAGTTTTCCGGGGCCCCGGTCCCGGACCCCCGCCGCGCGGGCCGAGTCCGCGCGGTTTTTGGCCGCCAAGTATTCGTCGATCCTCAAGACCGTCACCTCTCGCATTCAAGGCGAGAGGCGCAGGAGGCACCGTGCTCACCGCGTTCGCCCGAGCGTTCAAGACGCCCGACCTGCGCAAGAAGCTGCTGTTCACATTGGGCATCGTGGTGCTCTACCGGATCGGCGCACATGTCCCGGTCCCCGGGGTGAATTACGCGAACGTCGAGACCTGCATGAAGCAGGCCGGAGGCAACAGCGGATTGTTCGCCCTGGTGAACATGTTCAGCGGTGGTGCGCTGCTGCAGATCACGATCTTCGCGCTGGGGATCATGCCGTACATCACGGCGAGCATCATCCTCCAGCTGCTGACTGTGGTGATCCCGCGGCTGGAAGCCCTCAAGAAAGAGGGGCAGTCCGGGCAGGCGAAGATCACCCAGTACACCCGCTATCTGACCGTGGCGCTCGCCATCCTGCAGGGCACCGGCCTGGTGGCCACCGCCCGCAGCGGTGCGCTCTTCCAGAGCTGCCCGGTCGCCAGCGAGATCGTGCCCAGCGACTCGATCTTCACCACCATCACCATGGTCATCACGATGACCGCAGGCACCGGCCTGATCATGTGGCTCGGTGAACTCGTCACCGACCGCGGTATCGGCAACGGCATGTCGATCCTGATGTTCATCTCGATCGCGGCCGGCTTCCCGGGCGCGCTGTGGCAGATCAAGCTCACCGGCAAGCTCGCCGACGGCTGGATCGAGTTCTTCGCGGTGATCGCGGTGGGCCTGGCGATGGTCGCCCTGGTGGTCTTCGTCGAGCAGGCCCAGCGACGTATTCCGGTGCAGTACGCGAAGCGGATGATCGGCCGCCGGTCCTATGGCGGTACGTCCACCTACATCCCGCTCAAGGTGAACCAGGCGGGTGTGATTCCCGTCATCTTCGCGTCATCGCTGCTCTACATTCCGGCCCTCGTTGCACAGTTCAGCGGGTCGAAGGCGGCATGGGCGACGTGGATCGCCACCAACTTCACCAAGGGAAATCACCCGGTCTACATCGCTACGTACTTTTTGCTCATCGTATTCTTCGCCTTCTTCTACGTGGCCATCAGCTTCAACCCCGAAGAAGTTGCCGACAACATGAAGAAGTATGGTGGCTTCATCCCGGGTATCCGGGCTGGTCGCCCGACGGCCGAGTACCTCAGCTACGTGCTCAACCGGATCACGTGGCCGGGCTCGCTGTACCTGGGGCTGATCGCGCTCGTACCAACAGTGGCGTTGGTGCTCTTCAACGCGAACCAGAACTTCCCGTTCGGCGGGACAAGCATCCTCATCATCGTGGGTGTGGGTCTGGAGACCGTGAAGCAGATCGAGAGCCAGCTTCAGCAGCGCAACTACGAAGGGTTCCTCCGCTGATGCGAATCGTCCTCGTCGGACCCCCGGGGGCCGGCAAGGGTACGCAGGCTGCGTACCTTGCCAAGAACCTCGCGATCCCGCACATCTCCACGGGGGACCTGTTCCGCGCCAACATCAGCCAGGGGACGCCCCTCGGCCGTGAGGCGAAGTCGTACATGGACGCCGGCAACCTGGTGCCCGACTCGGTCACCATCGCGATGGCCGAAGACCGTATGGAGCAGCCCGACGCGGCAGGCGGTTTCCTCCTGGACGGCTTCCCGCGCAATCTTGGCCAGGCCAAGGCGCTGGACGAGTACCTCAAGGACAAGAACCTCACGCTGGACGCCGTCCTGGACCTGGAGGTCCCCGAGGACGAGGTCGTGAAGCGGATCGCCGGCCGGCGCATCTGCCGCAACGACAGCAGTCACGTCTTCCACGCCGAGTACAACAAGCCGGAAGCCGAGGGCGTCTGCGACGCCTGTGGCGGCGAGCTGTACCAGCGTGACGACGACCGCGAGGAGACCGTCCGCAAGCGGCTGGAGGTCTACCACACGGAGACCGAGCCGATCATCGACTACTACAAGAACCAGGACCTGGTCGTCACGATCCCGGCGATGGGGAAGGTCGACGAGGTCACCCGGCGTGCCATGGCGGCCCTGCCGCCCCGGGACGCGTAGCAGCACACGGCTTCCGATACGGCCGCGGTGCCCGCAAGGGGGCCGCGGCCGTATCGTGTACGGGGCGGTCGTGACGGCCGCCGGAGATGCGTTGTAGTCGGTTCAGGAAGGCGCCAGCCGCAATGGTGGAGATCAAGACCCCCGAGCAGATCGCGAAGATGCGCGAGGCGGGGCTGGTGGTCGCCGCCATTCACGCGGCGACCCGGAAGGCCGCGGTGCCCGGCGCCACGACCAAGGACCTGGACGACGCCGCGCGCAAGGTGCTCGCCGAGCACGGGGCGAAGTCGAACTTCCTCGGCTACGGCGGCTTCCCCGCGACGATCTGCACCTCGGTCAACGATGTTGTGGTCCACGGCATCCCCGACACCGGGACGGTGCTGCAGAACGGCGACATCATCTCCATCGACTGCGGTGCGATCATCGACGGCTGGCACGGCGACGCGGCGTACACCGCCTTCGTCGGCTCCGGCCACTCCGCGGAGCTGGTCGAGCTGAGCCGGGTCACCGAGGAGTCGATGTGGGCCGGCATCGCGGCGGTCGCCAAGGGCAACCGGCTGGTGGACATCTCCAGGGCGATCGAGGGCTACATCCGCCGTCAGCCGCGCCCCGCGAGCGGTAAGTACGGCATCGTCGAGGACTACGGCGGCCACGGCATCGGCTCGCAGATGCACATGGACCCGCATCTGCTGAACTACGTCGACCGCAAGCGCGGCCGCGGCCCGAAGCTGGTGCCCGGCTTCTGCATCGCCATCGAGCCGATGGTCAATCTCGGCACCGCCAAGACCCACGTCCTCGACGACGACTGGACGGTCAAGTCGAACGACGGCAGCTGGTCCTCGCACTGGGAGCACTCGGTCGCGTTGACCGAGGACGGCCCGCTGGTGCTGACCGCGCCGGACGGCGGCAAGGCCAAGCTGGCCGAACTGGGCATCACGGTGGCGCCGGACCCCGCCGCACGGTCCTGAGGACCGGCGGAGAACCCCAGGGTCCGGGCCTGCCGCTCCGGCGGGCCGTGGGCGTAAGGATCTCCCGAGTGGGCAATAATCCTGGATTCGTCTTTTCCCGGGCGCTGACGTAGACTAACGCGTCGGCTCTCGTGCATCCGTATGCCCTCTTGGTCGAGGGCGAGGTGCGGGATAGTCGATCAAGGTAGCCGATTCGAAGGGCGAAGCGTGGCCAAGAAGCAAGGTGCCATCGAAATCGAGGGCACCGTGATCGAGTCCCTCCCGAACGCCATGTTCAAGGTGGAGCTCCAGAACGGTCACAAGGTCCTCGCGCACATCAGCGGCAAGATGCGGATGCACTACATCCGCATCCTCCCGGATGACCGGGTCGTCGTGGAGCTCTCTCCCTACGACCTGACGCGTGGCCGGATCGTCTACCGCTACAAGTAGATCTTGTCGCCGCCCCGCTCCCGTGGGGTGACGGCACTGACCCGGAGAACCTCACATCCCATGAAGGTCAAGCCGAGCGTCAAGAAGATCTGCGACAAGTGCAAGGTGATCCGCCGCCACGGCCGGGTCATGGTCATCTGCGACAACCTGCGCCACAAGCAGCGCCAGGGCTGACGCACGCCGACCACCTGCATTTCGCAGTTTTCGCGCGACGCAAGCACATACGTACATACGCAGTCACCCGACCCCCGCATTTCGCGTGGGACGACACCCCCGGCTCGGAGGCCGGGGACCCGGCTCGTAATTCTGCAGAGTCTTACGGGAACGGTGCTGCGGAAGACCTCCGAATAGCCATCAGGAGCCACATCAATGGCACGCCTCGCAGGCGTTGATCTCCCGCGCGAAAAGCGTGTGGAGGTCGCCCTCACCTACGTCTTCGGTATCGGGCGGACGCTGTCGCAGCAGACCCTCGCCGCCACCGACGTGGACCCGAACACCCGTGTTCGCGACCTGGCCGAGGAAGACCTCGTCAAGATCCGCGAGTACGTGGACAACAACCTCAAGACCGAGGGTGACCTCCGTCGCGAGATCCAGGCCGACATCCGCCGCAAGGTCGAGATCGGCTGCTACCAGGGTCTGCGCCACCGTCGCGGTCTGCCGGTGCACGGTCAGCGCACCAGCACGAACGCCCGTACCCGCAAGGGTCCGCGTCGCGCGATCGCCGGCAAGAAGAAGCCGGGCAAGAAGTAGTCCTCAGCAGGACGCACTGTGTGCCCTGGGGGACACCCCTCAGGCCCCTGCAAGCGGTCTTCGCTGTAGGACCGACCACCTCCACGGGAGTAATGAATGCCTCCGAAGGGCCGTACGGCCGGCGCCAAGAAGGTGCGCCGCAAGGAGAAGAAGAACGTCGCCCACGGGCACGCTCACATCAAGAGCACGTTCAACAACACGATCGTCTCGATCACCGACCCCACGGGCAACGTGATCTCTTGGGCCTCTGCCGGCCACGTCGGCTTCAAGGGCTCGCGCAAGTCCACCCCCTTCGCCGCGCAGATGGCCGCCGAGTCGGCCGCCCGCCGCGCGCAGGAGCACGGCATGCGCAAGGTCGACGTCTTCGTCAAGGGTCCCGGCTCCGGCCGTGAGACCGCGATCCGCTCCCTCCAGGCCACCGGCCTCGAGGTGGGTTCGATCCAGGACGTCACCCCCACCCCGCACAACGGATGCCGCCCGCCCAAGCGCCGCCGCGTCTGACCAGCTGAAGTAGGAGACAAGACAATATGGCGCGTTACACCGGGGCCGACTGCAAGCGTTGCCGTCGGGAGAAGCAGAAGCTCTTCCTCAAGGGGAGCAAGTGCGAGAGCGCAAAGTGCCCGATCGAGATCCGTCCTTACCCCCCGGGTGAGCACGGTCGCGGGCGCACCAAGGACAGCGAGTACCTGCTCCAGCTTCGTGAGAAGCAGAAGTGCAGCCGTATCTACGGTGTCCTGGAGAAGCAGTTCGTGAACTACTACAAGGAAGCGAACCAGAAGTCCGGCAAGACCGGTGAGAACCTTCTGCGCATCCTTGAGACTCGTCTCGACAACGTGGTCTACCGGGCCGGCTTCGCCAAGTCCCGTGACCACGCGCGTCAGCTGGTCCGTCACGGACACATCACCGTGAACGGCCGCAAGACCGACATCCCGTCGGCTCGGGTGGCTGCGAACGACATCATCGAGGTCCGCGAGAGCTCCCGGAACCTGACCCCGTTCGCGGTGGCGCAGGCCGAGGCCGGCGACAGGACCGTTCCGGCCTGGCTGGAAGCGATCCCGTCGAACCTCCGGATTCTCGTGCACAGCATGCCCGAGCGCCAGGTGATCGACACCCAGGTGCAGGAGCAGCTGATCGTTGAGCTCTACTCCAAGTAAGAGCTGACGGGTGGGGGCGGTACGGAGCGATATGCGCCGTGCCGCCCGTACCCTTGTCAGTACAGCGGACGTCAAATAGCGGGCGTCCACGACTGAAGGATCGAACACCATGCTGATTGCTCAGCGTCCCTCTTTGACCGAAGAGGTCGTCGACGAGTACCGCTCCCGGTTCGTGATCGAGCCGCTGGAGCCGGGCTTCGGCTACACCCTCGGCAACTCTCTGCGTCGTACCCTCCTGTCCTCGATTCCGGGTGCGGCGGTCACGTCCATCCGCATCGACGGTGTCCTGCACGAGTTCACCACCGTGCCGGGCGTCAAGGAGGACGTCACCGACCTCATCCTCAACATCAAGCAGCTGGTCGTCTCCTCGGAGCACGACGAGCCGGTCGTGATGTACCTGCGCAAGCAGGGCCCCGGCCTGGTCACCGCTGCGGACATCGCCCCGCCGGCCGGTGTCGAGGTGCACAACCCGGACCTGGTCCTCGCCACCCTCAACGGCAAGGGCAAGCTGGAGATGGAGCTGACCGTCGAGCGCGGTCGCGGCTATGTCTCCGCCGTCCAGAACAAGCAGGTGGGCCAGGAGATCGGCCGTATCCCGGTCGACTCCATCTACTCGCCGGTGCTCAAGGTCACCTACAAGGTCGAGGCGACCCGTGTCGAGCAGCGCACCGACTTCGACAAGCTGATCGTCGACGTCGAGACCAAGCAGGCCATGCGGCCGCGTGACGCCATGGCGTCTGCCGGCAAGACCCTGGTCGAGCTGTTCGGTCTGGCGCGCGAGCTCAACATCGACGCCGAGGGCATCGACATGGGCCCGTCCCCGACGGACGCCGCCCTGGCTGCCGATCTGGCGCTGCCGATCGAGGAGCTGGAGCTCACGGTCCGCTCGTACAACTGCCTCAAGCGTGAGGGCATCCACTCCGTGGGTGAGCTCGTGGCGCGCTCCGAGGCCGACCTGCTCGACATCCGCAACTTCGGTGCGAAGTCGATCGACGAGGTCAAGGCGAAGCTGGCCGGTATGGGCCTGGCCCTCAAGGACAGCCCGCCCGGATTCGACCCGACCGCCGCCGCGGACGCGTTCGGCGCCGATGACGACGCCGATGCGGGCTTCGTCGAGACCGAGCAGTACTGAGCCTGCGGCTTCGTTGCGGCTGAGGCGTTGTCCTCACTCGCCGGACGGGCTTGATTTTTGTTCTTCCGCGGGGCGGCCGCCTCGTGGGAACTGTCACCGGTACCTGATACGGCCGGTGCAGCAATGAAGGAGATACACCATGCCGAAGCCCGCCAAGGGTGCCCGTCTGGGCGGCAGCGCTGCGCACGAGCGCCTGATGCTGCGCAACCTGGCCACGTCGCTCTTCGAGCACGGCCGCATCACGACGACCGAGGCCAAGGCCCGTCGTCTGCGTCCGTACGCGGAGCGTCTGGTGACCAAGGCGAAGAAGGGCGACCTTCACAACCGCCGTCAGGTCATGCAGCTGATCTCGGACAAGAGCGTCGTGCACACGCTCTTCACGGAGATCGCCCCGCGGTTCGAGAACCGTCCGGGTGGCTACACCCGTATCACCAAGATCGGTAACCGCCGTGGCGACAACGCGCCCATGGCCGTCATCGAGCTGGTGGAGGCGCTGACCGTGGCCCAGCAGGCCACCGGTGAGGCCGAGGCCGCGACCAAGCGTGCGGCCAAGGACGCGGAGGCGGCCGAGGCCGTCGAGGCGACCGAGGAGTCGAAGGACGCCTGAGTCCTGCCTTGCGTGAGCGGGTCCGCCCTTCGGGGCGGGCCCGCTTTCGCGTGCGCGGGCGGGCCTCGCCGCCCCGTCGGCGGCGGGCGGGACCGCTGGGTCCCCGGGGTGCGCCCGCGCGGACCGGCGGCCCACGGGGTGAGGGAGGATTGCTGACGTGAGCGATGAAGTGGAGCCCGGGTTCGTCCGGGTGCGGATGGATCTTTCCTACGACGGAAAGGACTTCTCCGGGTGGGCGAAGCAGGCCGGCGGGCGGCGGACCGTCCAAGGGGAGATCGAGGACGCGCTGCGGACGGTGACGCGGTCCGGGGAGCCGTATGAGCTCACCGTGGCCGGGCGGACGGACGCGGGGGTGCATGCGCGGGGGCAGGTGGCGCATGTGGATCTGCCCGGGGCGGTGTGGGCCGAGCACCGGGACCGGCTGCTGCGGCGGCTGGCCGGGCGGCTCCCGAAGGATGTGCGGGTGTGGCGGCTGGCCGAGGCGCCGTACGGGTTCAATGCGCGGTTCTCGGCGGTCTGGCGGCGGTATGCCTACCGGGTGACCGATCACCACGGGGGCGTGGATCCGCTGCTGCGGGGCCATGTGCTGTGGCACGACTGGGAGCTGGACGTCGAGGCGATGAACGAGGCCTCGCGGCCGCTGCTGGGGGAGCACGACTTCGCGGCGTACTGCAAGCGGCGGGAGGGTGCGACGACGATCCGCACGCTGCAGGAGCTGAGCTGGTCGCGGGGGGCGGACGGGATCATCACGGCGACCGTGCGGGCGGACGCGTTCTGCCACAACATGGTGCGGTCGCTGGTGGGGGCGATGCTGTTCGTGGGGGACGGGCACCGGCCGGTGGAGTGGCCCGGGAAGGTGCTGGCCGCGGGGGTGCGGGACTCCGCCGTGCATGTCGTACGGCCGCACGGGCTGACGCTGGAGGAGGTCGGCTACCCGGCCGATGAGCTGCTGATGGCGCGCAACCAGGAGGCGCGGAACAAGCGGACGCTTCCCGGGGCCGGGGCCGGGGGCTGCTGCTGACCGGCGGCCCGGGAGGCTTCGGTGGTGGCGCCGCCAGGACGGGCGGCGCCACCGGAGGCGGTCAGGACGTACCGGCCTTCTTCTGGGCTTCCTTCAGCTGCTGCTCGGCGGCCTTCGCGGCCTGGTCCTTGCCGCGCTGGGTGATCTGGGTGAACGCGTAGGAGCCGCCGTCCCGGGCGATCTGCCGGGCCTTGGTCTCCGTGTTGGTGACGTCCTTGCCGTTGAGGTAGCCGGCGATCGTGAAGTAGGCGTAGCGGCCGGTGGCATTGGCCGCCATCCGGCACTTCGTGCCCTGGCAGAAGTCCGCGGGGACACCGCCGCCGGGCAGCGGCATGAGGTTGGCCCGGTTCTCGTTCATGACCTTGGTGGCCTTCGCGGGCGAGTCGAAGACTGCGATGCCGAGGGTGACCGCGACGCCGTCCTTGGCGTACGTGGCGCGCAGCAGCTGCTTGCAGCCGTTGTGGGACAGCGAGGAGACGAGCGGTCCCTGGGCGCCGGCGGTGCAGTCCTTGGTGGTGGCGGTGTTGGTGCGGGGGTAGGTGTGCTCGCCGACGACCATGCTCTTCTGCGCGAAGAGGGTGGCCGGGGTGAGCGGCGCCGTGTCCTTCTTGGGGTCGGAGATGAAGTCCTGCGGGTTGGGCGGGGGCGGCACGGAGACGTCGGGGAAGGACGGCTTGTCGTCCGGCACCGCGGTCTGGCCGGACGCCGTGGGCGCCGCCGTCGGGCCGCCGCCCGGGGAGCCGCTGCCGCCGGCCATGACGGCGACGGTGACGATGCCGGCCACTGCGAGGGCCGCCAGCGCCCCGCCCCCGATCCACAGCCGGCGTTTGCGGCGGGCCTGTGCCTCGCTCTCCTCGGCGAGCGCGCCCCAGTCCGGGGTGGACGACGAAGAACCCCCGGGGCCGTCGAACGGCCCCCCTTGCCCAAAGCTCATGCCGCGCATCCTAATGGGGTTGGTGGAATGCGGAACGACCGGTGACAATCCCGCTCATGGGACATCTTGAGGCCGGACATCTGGAGTACTACCTGCCGGACGGGAGGGTCCTGCTGGGGGATGTGTCCTTCCGGGTGGGGGAGGGCGCGTCGGTCGCGCTGGTGGGGGCCAACGGCGCCGGCAAGACGACGCTGCTGCGGCTGATCGCGGGGGAGCTGCAGCCGCACGGCGGGGCGGTGACGGTCAGCGGCGGGCTGGGCGTGATGCCGCAGTTCGTGGGCTCCGTACGCGATGAGCGCACGGTGCGCGACCTGCTGGTCTCCGTCGCCCAGCCGCAGATCAGAGGGGCCGCGGCAGCGGTGGACGCCGCCGAGCTGGCGATGATGACCGCCGACGGCGACGACGAGGCCGCGCAGATGGCCTATGCCCAGGCCCTCAGCGACTGGGCCGAGGCACGCGGCTACGAGGCCGAGACGGCCTGGGACATCTGCACCATGGCGGCGCTCGGGATGCCGTACGAGAAGGCGCAGTGGCGGCAGGTGCGCACGCTGTCCGGGGGTGAGCAGAAGCGGCTGGTGCTGGAGTCGCTGCTGCGTGGCACGGACGAGGTGCTGCTGCTGGACGAGCCGGACAACTATCTGGATGTGCCGGGCAAGCGGTGGCTGGAGGAGCAGCTGAGGACGACCCGGAAGACCGTGTTGTTCGTCTCGCACGACCGGGAGCTGCTGGCCCGTGCCGCGGAGAAGATCGTCAGCGTCGAGCCGGGGCCGGCGGGCTCCGACGTATGGGTGCACGGCGGCGGATTCGACACCTATCACGACGCCCGCAAGGAGCGCTTCGCCCGTTTCGAGGAGCTGCGGCGGCGCTGGGACGAGAAGCACGCCCAGCTGAAGAAGCTGGTGATCTCGCTGCGGCAGGCGGCCTCGGTCAGCCATGAGCTGGCCTCGCGCTATGCAGCGGCGCAGACCCGGCTGCGGAAGTTCGAGGAGGCCGGGCCGCCGCCGGAGCCGCCGCGCGAGCAGGAGATCACCATGCGGCTGCGCGGCGGGCGCACCGGCGTACGGGCGATCACCTGCGAGGGCCTGGAGCTGACCGGCCTGATGCGCCCCTTCGACCTGGAGATCTTCTACGGCGAGCGGGTCGCGGTCCTCGGCTCCAACGGCTCCGGCAAGTCCCACTTCCTGCGGCTGCTGGCGGGGGACGCCGACCGTCCCGTCGAGCACAGCGGTGCCTGGAAGCTGGGCGCCCGCGTGGTCCCCGGCCACTTCGCCCAGACACATGCCCATCCCGAGCTGATGGGCCGCCCCCTGCTCGACATCCTGTGGACCGAGCACGCCAAGGACAAGGGCCAGGCCATGTCGGCGCTGCGCCGCTACGAGCTGGAGAAGCAGGCCGAGCAGCGCTTCGAGCGGCTCTCCGGCGGCCAGCAGGCACGCTTCCAGATCCTGCTGCTGGAGCTGTCCGGTACGACCGCCCTGCTGCTCGACGAGCCGACGGACAACCTGGACCTGGAGTCGGCGGAGGCGCTGCAGGAAGGGCTGGAGGCGTACGAGGGGACGGTGGTGGCGGTGACGCACGACCGGTGGTTCGCCCGCTCCTTCGACCGGTTCCTGGTGTTCGGCTCGGACGGGCTGGTGCGGGAGACCGCCGAGCCGGTGTGGGACGAGCGGCGGGTGGCGCGGGAGCGCTAGGGGGTGGCGCGGCGGCGGGCGCGCCGCGGCCGGGTGTCCCGGGGGCACCGGTGGCGCGCCGGCTGCCGGTGCCGGTGGGGACGGTGCGGAGGGGGACCGTGTGGCGGCCGGTACTCACGGTGACCGTGGAGGGGCCGGCGGGCCGGTGCCGTACGCCGGTTCGGGGGGCGTTTTGACCCCACCGGGGCCGGGCCGGTATTCTGCCTGTTCGTTATGCGTATTGGCTTGCTCTATCTCACGTGAGGGGGCCCTTACGCGGTCCACCGGGCCGATGACCAGCGACGGACGATCGGGTTGCGTCACCCGTAGTGCCGCTCCTGCTGGTGTGTCGGTTGTGGTGACCAGTACAGGACCCTTCCCCAAGGCCTCACGGCCAGGGGATACCCCACCTCTGAAGAAGCGAAGGCTAACCGTGCGTACGTTCAGCCCCAAGCCCGGCGATGTCCAGCGCCAGTGGCACATCATTGACGCGCAGGACGTTGTCCTGGGCCGTCTGGCCAGCCAGGCCGCGTCCCTCCTGCGGGGTAAGCACAAGCCGGTCTACGCGCCGCACGTTGACATGGGTGACTTCGTCATCATCGTCAACGCCGACAAGGTGCACCTGTCCGGCAACAAGCGGACCCAGAAGATGGCCTACCGCCACTCGGGCTTCCCGGGTGGTCTGCGCTCCGTCCGCTACGACGAGCTGCTCGACAAGAACCCCGAGAAGGCCGTCGAGAAGGCCATCAAGGGCATGCTCCCCAAGAACACCCTCGGCCGTCAGATGCTCTCGAAGCTGAAGGTCTACGCGGGCGCCGAGCACCCGCACGCTGCGCAGCAGCCGGTCCCGTTCGAGATCACCCAGGTCGCGCAGTAAGTCCGGCCACCCCCTAAGACGACAGAGAATTCTGAGGAGCATCGTGGCCGAGACCACTCCCGAGACCGTCATCGAGAACGACGACGCCGTCGAGGAATACACCACTGAGACCGAGGTCGTGGAGTCGGAGTACACCTCCGAGTCCCTCGCCTCCCGCTTCGGCGACCCGCAGCCGGCGGCCGGCCTGGGCCGTCGCAAGAACGCCATCGCCCGCGTCCGGATCGTTCCGGGCACCGGCCAGTGGAAGATCAACGGTCGCACCCTTGAGGGCTACTTCCCCAACAAGGTGCACCAGCAGGAAGTCAACGAGCCCTTCAAGGTGCTCGAGCTCGACAACCGCTACGACGTGGTCGCCCGCATCTCCGGCGGCGGCATCTCCGGCCAGGCCGGTGCGCTGCGCCTGGGCGTGGCCCGTGCGCTGAACGAGGCGGACGTGGACAACAACCGCGGCGCGCTGAAGAAGGCCGGGTTCCTCAAGCGTGACGACCGTGCGGTCGAGCGCAAGAAGGCCGGTCTGAAGAAGGCCCGTAAGGCGCCGCAGTACAGCAAGCGCTAACCGCGCGCTGCACATGCAGCTCTTGGCGAACGCCCCGGTGGCACCTTCCGTGCTGCCGGGGCGTTCGGCTATCCGGGACCAGGGGCGTATACCTGGACTTCATGCTCTGGTCCAAGCTCATCTACTCGGAGGACACCAGTGGGACGACTCTTCGGCACGGACGGTGTGCGCGGTGTCGCCAATGCGGATCTGACGGCGGAGCTGGCGCTCGGTCTGTCGGTCGCTGCGGCGCATGTGCTCGCGGAAGTGGGCACGTTCGAAGGTCACCGGCCGGTGGCGGTGGTCGGACGCGATCCACGCGCGTCCGGGGAGTTCCTGGAGGCCGCGGTCGTCGCGGGCCTGGCCAGCGCCGGCGTGGACGTGCTGCGGGTGGGCGTGCTCCCGACCCCGGCGGTCGCGTATCTGACCGGCTCGCTCGGCGCGGACCTCGGCGTGATGCTCTCCGCCAGCCACAACCCGATGCCCGACAACGGCATCAAGTTCTTCGCCCGCGGCGGCCACAAGCTCGCCGACGAGCTGGAGGACCGGATCGAGAAGACCTACCGCGCGCACAGCGCCGGTGAGCCGTGGGAGCGGCCGACCGGCGCCGGTGTGGGCCGGGTCACCGTCTACGACGAGGGCTTTGACAACTATGTCGCCCATCTCGTCGGCGTCCTGCCCAACCGTCTGGACGGGCTGAAGATCGTCATCGACGGCGCCCACGGCGCGGCGGCGCGGGTCTCGCCCGAGGCCTTCGCGCGGGCCGGCGCCGAGGTCATCACGATCGGCACCGAGCCCGACGGCCTGAACATCAACGACGGCTGCGGCTCCACCCACCTGGGGCTGCTGCGCGCCGCCGTGGTCGAGCACGGCGCCGACCTGGGGGTCGCGCACGACGGGGACGCGGACCGCTGTCTTGCCGTGGACCGCGAGGGCAACGAGGTCGACGGCGACCAGATCCTGGCCGTCCTGGCGCTCGGGATGCACGAGGCGGGGATGCTGCGCAAGAACACCGTCGTCGCCACCGTGATGTCCAACCTGGGCTTCAAGCTCGCCATGGAGCGGTCGGGCATCGAGCTGGTCCAGACGGCGGTCGGCGACCGCTACGTCCTGGAGGAGATGAAGGCGCACGGCCTCGCGCTGGGCGGTGAGCAGTCCGGGCATGTGATCGTGCTGGACCACGCGACGACCGGTGACGGCACGCTGACCGGTCTGATGCTGGGCGCCCGGGTCGCCGCGACCGGACGGCCGCTGGCCGAACTGGCGGGCGTCATGGAGCGGCTGCCGCAGATCCTCATCAACGTCCCCGACGTCGACAAGTCGCGGGTGACCACCTCTCCCCAGCTGACCGCGGCGGTCGCCGAGGCCGAGCGGGAGCTGGGCGCCACCGGCCGGGTGCTGCTGCGGCCGTCCGGCACGGAGCCGCTGGTGCGGGTGATGGTGGAGGCCGCGGACATCGAGCAGGCACGGGCCGTTGCCGAGCGGCTGGCCGACGCGGTCAAGTCCGCGCTGGGCTGAGCGGCAGGGGCGGTGGCCGCGGCCGCCGCTGAACCGCCCGGGGGTTCCTCCCGCCGCTGAACCCCCGGTCTCGCCCCGGGCCGGGGCCACGCCGGGCGGGGGGGGGACCGGGGGGGGGGGGGGGCGGGGGCGGGCGCCGTGCGGCGGGGGTGCGGGGGGGGGGTTGTGTGGTGCG